>CAZDOQ010000016.1:0-24773 GCA_964507035.1 uncultured Lachnospiraceae bacterium
CTGGGTTTGTAGCCGTTCTTTTGTCTTCCAACTGTCAAAGATGGGATTATAGCATTTTCCTTTTTTCTTGTCACGAATTTTTTTCCCTTTCGGCATCTTTCTTTCCCGGAAAATCCGGCGTTTTTCCAGACAATTTCCGGCAGATGGGACAATCGAGTGGAAATGAAACGGGAGGGGAATCCGGACAAAATCCCATTCCCCTCCCCCGGGACCCCGGGAAACGGATCGGATGACGCCGGAACAGGAATAAACCGGTTTTAACCGTTGTTTTCCTCCACCCCTGCCCGGAGACAGATCTCCGTCAGGCAGCACCGGTCACAGTGGGGGGTGGTTCTGGCGGTACAGACATCCCGCCCGTGGAGGACCAGCCGGTGACAAAAGCCGTTTCCCTCCTCCGGGGGAATCAGCTTCCACAGCTCCATCTCCACCTTCTTGGGGTCTTTGATCCCATCCACCAGCCCGATCCGGTTGACCAGCCGGATACAGTGGGTGTCTGTGACAATGGCCGGTTTCCCAAACACATCGCCCATGATCAGGTTGGCGCTTTTCCGGCCCACCCCCGGCAGCTTCAGCAGCGCGTCAAAATCATCCGGCACCTTGCCGCCGTACTCGTCCCGCAGGATCCGCATACAGGCGCTGATATCCCGGGCCTTGCTGCTGCCCAGGCCGCAGGGCTTCACAATAGCCTCTATCTCCTCCGGCTCTGCCGCCGCCAGCGCTTCTAAACTTGGGTATTTCGCATACAGGTCCCGGACCACCACATTAACCCGGGCGTCGGTGCACTGGGCTGCCAGGCGGACGCTGACCAAAAGTTTCCAAGCCTGGTCATAGTCCAGGGTACAGGTGGCCTCCGGGTATTCCGCCTTCAGCCGGGCCACTGCTTCCAGAGCCCTTTCTTCCTTTGTCATGGGTCTCTCCTCCCTATTGCCCCATCTTTTCCCAGCTGTCAGAGGGGAAAGCAATGGCGCAGAAATCTTTCTCCTCAAAGGCATTTCCATGGCAGAACATGACCATATCCACGCCCTCCTGCCACGGGGCAGTCTCTGTATCCTCCGGACGGTAGCCGTCAATGAGCGCCAGCATCTTTTGGATATAATCCCGTCCCAGAGGCTCATACCAGTGGCTGCTGTAAATGTCCCGGAACGTCCGGGCTTCTGTCCGGACCAAAGCCGCCCGGTACTGGCTCAGTGGCAGGCCGGCCAGCAGCAGCACCCGCTTTAAAATGGCGTCGCCGCTGAACAAAAATCCGCTGCCCGAATCCAACAGCACCATGCTGCCCCGGGTATGGCCCTCCAGCCGGAACGTCTGGACCGAGCGGCCTCCCAAATCCAGCGCCGCCCCTTCCTGCAGGAAGGAAAAATGATAATCCGGACAGGCGTCCACCAAAGCGCAGCGGGCCCGCTCCCCTTCCTGTGGGAAATACACCGGCTCCGGAGAATCCACCTCCCCCTCCAGCACCCAGATCTCTCCAAACTGCTTATTGCCGCCGGAATGGTCCGGATGCACATGGGAGTTGACCACCACCAGTGGCTTATCCGTCAGCTGCTCCACGTAACTCTTTAAATCTGCGTTGCCATAGCCGGTGTCCTGGAGCAAAGCCCGTTCCTCCCCTACCAGCAGATAGCAGATCACATAGCCCCAGCCGGGAAGGCGGCCGGGTCCCGGCAGATAGCCGGGACATTGAATGGCGTAAGTGTTCTCTGCAATTTTCCAATGTTGAAATGTCTGTTCCAAGGTACTTCTCCTCTCATTGACAAGGCCATATCTGTTTCCTGTTACGGTATCCCGTCACGCTGGCCGGGCATTCTCCAATGCTCCCATTATACTACGCGCCGGCCGGAAAGTTCAATCCTTTCCGGGAGATATGGCAGGCTCCGCGGCGCCAAAAAGGCGCCTCCCATTCGGGAAAGCGCCTTTCCAATCTTTCAGATCCAATCGAATCTCCGTTCCCCGGAGGGTTACATCACCACCACCGGCTTGATCAGATCCTGGGGTTTATCCTTCATCAGCAGAAGGGCCTCCTCCAGATGCTCAAAGCCCTTGAACCGGTGGGTCAGCAGCTTGGAGGTATCCAGCCGCCCCGTTTCCATCAGGGAAGCCAGCTTTTCCATCCGCAGCCGTCCGCCAGGCATCAAGCCGCCGGCGATGGTCTTGTGGCCCATGCCGCAGCCCCACTCCACCCGGGGGATCCGCACGTAGTCGCCGGAGCCCAGATAGTTCACATTGCCAATGACGCCGCCGGGCTTTACCATCTGTATGGCCTGGATGAACGTGTCGTTGTCGCCTCCGGCCACAATCACCCGGTCCACCCCCTTGCCGTGGGTCTTCTCCATGATCTGCTCCACAATGTCTCCGTCTTTATAGTTGATCACGTCGGTGGCGCCATACTCTTTTGCCGCCTGCACGCAGTTGGGACGGGAACCCACCGCATACAGATGGCTGGCGCCCCGAAGAGCCGCTCCGGCCACAGACATGAGGCCCACCGGGCCAATGCCAATAACGCACACCGAATCTCCAAACTGCACGTTGGCCAACTCCGCCCCATGGATGCCGGTGGGAACCATATCGCTGAGCATCACCGCAGCCGCCGGATCCAGGCTGTCCGGCAGAATAGCCAGATTGGCATCCGCCTCATTCACATGGAAATACTCTCCAAACACGCCGTCCTTAAAGTTGGAGAATTTCCAGCCGGCCAACATGCCGCCGGAGTGCATGGAGTAGCCGCCCTGAGCCTCCAGGCTGCCCCAGTCCGGGGTGATGGCCGGCACAATCACCCGGTCGCCCACTTTCAGATCTTTCACCAGTTTGCCCACTTCCACAATCTCGCCCACAGCCTCATGGCCCAGGATCATGTCTGTACGCTCTCCAATGGCCCCTTCCCAGACGGTGTGAATATCCGAGGTGCAAGGGGAAACCGCAATGGGTTTCACAATGGCGTCCAAGGGACCGCAGGCCGGAACTTCTTTCTCAATCCAACCAGTCTTTCCGATCCCCAGCATGGCAAAGCCTTTCATTTTCATGGCAATCTCCTCCGTTTCTTTTTTGAGCCTATTGTTATTTTTTTAACGCTATGCCTAACCACTGTATCAGATTATTCTCTTTCTGTCAAGCATTTTTAGTTAACATTTTATCAGGCTCATCTTTTTCTGATCCGAAAAACTGTGAATCCCCATTTTTTCTTCACATTTCTTCAACGATTCGGCCCTCGCCCGGGGCAGGCCGCTTTCGCGGCGCCTCCTGCTCCGCCGCCAACCGGCGGCTTGTCCCGTAAATCTATAACACCAACGGGAAAGATTGGCAAGCGGATTCCTGCCAGCGGGTCACAGAACCACCTTCACCCCGATCATGGCCGCCAGATACGCCGCCAGCAGCAAATAGGCCGCCGCATCCCGCATCTGGTACTGCAGAGGGTACAGCTTGGTGCGCCCCTCGCCGCCCCGATAGCACCGGGCATCCATGGCCATGGCCAGGTCCGAAGCCCGCCGGAACGCGGAGATAAACAGCGGCACCAGCAGCGGGATCAGGGCCTTGATCCGCTGCGGCAGGCTGCCGGACTCAAAGTCCGCCCCCCGGGCCATCTGGGCCTTCATGATCTTATCCGCCTCCTCAGTGAGCAGCGGAATGAACCGGAGGGCAATGGACATGGTCATGGCAATCTCATGGACCGGCACCCGGAAGATCTTCAGAAAGCCCAGTCCCTTCTCCAGCCCGTCGGTGAGGGAGTTGGGGGTGGTGGTGAAGGTCATCAGGGAGGAACCCATGATCAGACAGATCAGCCGGATGGCCATGTAGCCGGCCTGCAGCAGTCCCTCCCGGGTGATCCGGATACCCCACACCTGCACCAGCGTCTCTCCGGGAGTCAGGAACAGATTAAAAGCAACGCTAAACAGCAGGAGAAAGAGCACCGTCTTCAGCCCCCGGAGAATGAACCCCAATGGGACCCGGGAGAGCCGGATGCAGGCGCCCAAAAACAGAATGGCCAGCAGGTAGCAGGGCCAGGCGTCCGCCACAAACAGGGAAATCAAAAAGACCAGCGTTCCCATAAGCTTTACCCGGGGGTCCAGCCGGTGAAGGGGCGAGGCCACCGGGTAATATTGTCCTAGTGTGATATCTTTTAACATGTCTGATCCCTCTGTTCCTGGTTTTCTTGGGCGCGGTTTTCTTCGGCAAACAGCCTTCGGATCTCCTGCTCTGCCTCCTCCACGGTGGTCGCCTCCCCGGAGACCGGAAGGCCCCCTTGAGCCAGTTCCTCCATCAGATACGTGACCTGGGGCGCTGAGAGTCCCATTTTTTCCAGTTCCCGGTGGTGGCGGAACACCTGCCGGGGCGTGCCGTCAAAGGCCACCTGCCCATCGTCCAGCACAATCAGCCGCTCCGCAAACCGGGCCACGTCCTCCATGCTGTGGGAGACCAGCGCCACCGCCATGCCTCTTTCCCGGTGCAGCCGGGCCACCTGCTCCAGGATTTCATCCCGCCCTCCCGGATCCAAACCGGCGGTGGGCTCGTCCAGCACCAGCACCTCCGGCTCCATGGCCAGCACGCCGGCAATGGCGGCCCGGCGTTTCTGCCCCCCGGACAGTTCAAAGGGAGACCGGCGGAAATAACTCTCATCCATCCCCACCAGCGCCAGCGCCTCACGGGCCCTGGCTTCCGCCTCCTCCTGGGAGAGTCCCAGGTTTTTGGGGCCAAAGCAGACATCTGTCAGTACATCCACCTCGAAGAGCTGATGCTCCGGGTACTGGAATACCATGCCCACCTTGCCCCGGAGCCGCCGTTTCAAAAAGCCCTCCCGGTAAATGCTCTCCCCGTGGAACAAAACGTCCCCGGACTCCGGCTGCAGCAGGCCGTTGAGATGTTGGATCAAAGTGGACTTCCCGGAGCCGGTGTGGCCAATGATGCTCACAAACTGGCCCCGGGGGATGGAAAAGGAAACTCCTTTCAATACCTGGGTCTCCATGGCAGTGCCGGCGCCGTACCGGTACCGCAGGTCCCGTACCTCCAGCACCGGCGCCGTATCTCCGGCGGGCTCCGGCGGATCTGCCTCTCCAGCCGGTGGACGCTCTGCCGGAACCCGGCAGCCTGCCGCCCAGGAGTCCCGGAGGGACTGAACCAGTTCCGGGACCGTAAGAATCCCCGGAGGCACCGGCAGCCCGTCCTGGGCCAACCGGTAGCCCAACTCCGTGGCCTGGGGCACATCCAGATGCAGTCCTTTTAGCACCTCCACCTGGGAGAAAATTTCCCGGGGCGTTCCTTCCAGCCGGACCCGGCCCCCGTCTATCACAAAGATCCGGTCTGCCTGAACCGTCTCCTCCATATAATGGGTGATGAGAATCACCGTGATCCCCTCCGCCCGGTTCAGCTCCCGGACCGTGCGGATCACCTCCCGGCGGCCATTGGGGTCCAGCATGGCGGTAGGCTCATCCAGCACAATGCACCGGGGCCGCATGGCCATCACCCCGGCAATGGCCACCCGCTGCTTCTGGCCCCCGGACAGACGGTTGGGGGAGGCTTTCCGGTAGGCGGACATCCCCACCGCCTCCAGGCTCTCCTGGACCCGTTTCCAGATCTCCCGGGTGGGGACACCCATGTTCTCCGGCCCAAAGCCCACATCCTCCTCCACCACCGAAGCAATGATCTGGTTGTCCGGATTCTGGAAGACCATGCCCGCCGTCTGGCGGATATCCCAAAGATGTTCCGGCTTGCGGGTGTCCATCTCTCCCACCCAGATCACGCCGTCCGTGGGCGTCAGAAGCGCGTTGATATGCTTGGCAAAGGTGGATTTTCCGGAACCGTTGCGGCCCAAAACCGCCACAAACTGGCCCTCCCCGATATCCAGGCTGATCCCGTCCACCGCCCGGATCTCCTCCTCTATCTGATTGTTCTCATCTTTTCGAATATATTCATAGACCAGACGGTCCGCCCGCACGATCCCCATTTTCTCTTCCTTCTTTCTTGCCTGATCACTGCCGCGCTCTGCACGGCATTCCGTCACACCCGGAGGGTGATTTCCCTGTAAAATCACAAATTCCTCTTGCCAAACCGATTCCTCTCCCGATATAATAGAAAATAGTGTTTTGACGCACGTTCTGAAAAGGAGAGATTCAAATGAACAAAGTGGCCGTTGTCACAGACAGCAACAGCGGAATCACTCAGACCCAGGCAGAGCAGCTGGGCATCCGGGTTCTTCCCATGCCTTTTTATATTGACGATGTCATGTACTACGAGGACATCAATCTGTCCCAGGAACAGTTCTATGAAAAACTGGCCGCCGGGGCCAATATCTCCACTTCCCAGCCATTGGTGGCCAATGTGCTGGAACTGTGGGACGAGTTGTTGCAGACCCACGGCCAGGTGGTGCACATCCCCATGTCCAGCGGACTCAGCGGCTCCTGCGAGACCGCCATGGCCCTGGCCCAGGGGAAGAAATATCTGGGACGGGTGGAGGTGGTCAATAACCAACGGATCTCCGTGACCCAGAAACAATCGGTGCTGGAGGCCCTGGACATGGCACGCCAGGGGAAGACCGCCACAGAAATCAAAAAGATCCTGGAAGATTCCAAATACGACTCCAGCATTTATATCATGGTGGATACACTGTATTACCTGAAAAAGGGAGGCCGGATCACCCCGGCGGCTGCCGCCATCGGCACGCTGCTGAAGCTGAAGCCGGTGCTGCAGATCCAGGGGGAGAAGCTGGACGCCTTTGCCAAGGCCCGGTCTGTCAAGCAGGCCAAGAATGTGATGATCCATGCCATCCAGCATGATTTCACCGAGCGGTTCGGCACAGATGCCCAGGGAACCGGTATGCACCTGCAGATGGCCTACACCGGAGACCGCCAGGAGGCGGATCTCTTCCGCCAGGAGGTACAGCAGATCTTCCCGCGCCAGGAGATCGTTATGGATTCCTTATCCCTCAGCGTTTCCTGTCACATAGGCCCCGGCGCTCTGGCCATTGCCTGCACCAAAATCCTGTAGAGACACCCTGGCTGCTCAAAGCAGCCGCCAGCAAAGCAGCGCAATGATCCCCCGCGACACCACACAGATCCGCCGGGGCACTGTCATAGACGCTGTCAGCACGTGGTTTCCCTCCCTTCTTTCGGAAGCCTGTCCAGTTCTTTTCCCGCCTCAGGAAGAGCGGCGGCAAACATCAGAAACTCCTCAAAACTGCCGTGGGGCCACTGGCTCAGGTCCCGCTGTCCCCGGTTGATCAGAAAATCCGTGATCAGGTAGTTCCGGATCCCCAAGGAGCCGGAGGAGAGGATATCATCCTCCACGTCATTTCCCACCATCATACAGTCTTCCGGCCGCTTTCCCAACTTTTGCAGCAGTTCCCGGAAGTAGTCCGGATTGGGCTTGCACCGGCGGCTGTTCTCAAAAGTGGTGATCCAGACAAAGTCCTCCGGGCCAAGTCCGGCCCAGCGGATCCGGGGCCACACCGCCGCCCGGGGAAACAGGGGATTGGTGGCCAAAACCAACTGATACCCCTTTTTCCGCAACAGATCCACCGCCTCCCTGGCCCGTCCTCCAGGGCGTACCACCCGGGAAAGCTGTTGGTAATCTGTCTCATAATAGGCCTGAAAGGCCGGCTCCTGCTTCCGGATATCCGGGGAGGTCAGCCCCGCAAACACCTGCCAGAACACCTCCTCATTGGTATGTTCCGAGGTATTCTTCACCTGGGCCATGGTGGCCGCCACCAGCGCCTTCTGAAAGGCCTGGCGGTCAACGCCAAGGGGAGCAAACCTCTCGGCCAACTCCCCCATATAGCGTTTCACAAATACCGTCTGGTCCATGGGAAGCAAGGTCCCGTCCAGATCAAATAGAATCGTATCCATCCTCAGATCTTCTCCACCAATTCTTTTAAAGCCTTCTCAATGGACGCCATCTTGGCCTGGGCGTCCGGAAGAGAAGTCCCCTTGACCCCATAGTAAAACTTGATCTTTGGCTCTGTGCCGGAAGGCCGGGCGCAGCACCAGCTGTCCTCGTTCAGTTCAAAATAGAGGACGTTGGACTGGGGCAGTCCCGTCTCCCGGGTCTCGCCGGTCCGGTTGTCCCGGATCACATTGGCCTGGTAGTCCCGGAACGCTTCCACGGTGTAGGCGCCGATCTGCCGGGGCGGATTTTCCCGGAGAGTGTCCATGATCTTCTGGATCTTGGCCTTGCCGTCCAGCCCCTTCATGGTCAGGAAGAAAATACCGTCCTGATAGTACCCCAACTCCTCATAGAGCTGGATCATGGCATCCCACAGGGTCATCCCCCTGGTCCGGTAATAGGCAGCCGCTTCACACAGGGCCATGGTGGCCACAATGGCGTCCTTGTCCCGGGCGTGGGCGCCAATGAGGCAGCCGTAGCTCTCCTCAAAGCCAAAGAGGTAGGCGCCCTCCCCGGTGGTCTCAAATTTGTGGATCTGCTCTCCAATATACTTGAAGCCGGTGAGCACCTCGATCTCCCGGACGCCGTATTTCTTGGCGATGGCGCCGGCCATGTTGGTGGTCACAATGGTTTTCACCAGCGTGCCGTCTGCCGGGAGCCCTCTCTGCTCCTTCCACTGGCCGATCTCATAGTCCGCCAGCAGGCAGCCGGACATGTTGCCGGTAAAGCACTTGTACTCCCCGGTTTTACTGTCCTTGGCGTAAACGCCCAGCCGGTCTGCGTCCGGATCGGTGGCCAACACCAGGTCCGCGTCCTTTTCCTCGGCCAGCTGCAAAGCCAGGGCAAAGGCTTCCGCCGCCTCCGGGTTGGGATAGCTGACCGTTGGGAAATTACCGTCCGGCAGTTCCTGCTCCGGCACCACGTACACGTTGGAGAAACCGATCTCCCGCAAAATCCGGCGGGCCGGAAGATTGCCGGTGCCGTGCAGGGGGGTGTAGACGATCTTCAGATCCTTTCCCACTGCGTCAATGCAGTCCTGGCGCTTAATCTGCTTTTTTAGTTCCGCCATGTAGGCGTCGTCAATGTCCGGACCGATGGTCACAAAGAGTCCCGCTTCCTCCGCCGCCTGCCGGTCCATGCTCTTCACCGTGGCGTAGTCTGTCACCGCTTTCACCTCCGAGAGGATCCCTGTATCATAGGGCGGCGTGATTTGGGCTCCGTCGGCCCAGTAAACCTTATATCCGTTGTATTCCGGCGGGTTATGGCTGGCCGTCACCACAATCCCGGCGGTGCAGCCCAGCTTCCGCACGGCAAAGGAGAGCTCCGGCGTGGGACGCAGGCTGTCAAATACGTAGGCTTTGATTCCGTTGGCGCAGAGGCACAGAGCCGCTTCCTCCGCAAACTCCGGGGACATGCGGCGGGAATCATGGGCAATGGCCACGCCCATCTTCCGGGTTCCTTCTTTCAAAATAAAGTTGGCCAAACCCTGGGTGGCCTTCCGCACGGTGTAACGGTTCATCCGATTGGTGCCGGCGCCTATGATGCCCCGAAGTCCGCCGGTGCCAAATTCCAGATCCGCGTAAAACCGCTCCTTGATCTCCTGATCATTTCCCTCTATCTCATGCAGTTCCTCTTTGGTCGCCTGGTCAAAATAAGGATTGCTCAGCCATTCCTGATAAGCCTCCCTGTATCCCATACCATGTTCCTCCTTTCCTCTGTCTGGCGTGCTTTTTGCGCCATGCAGTTACACCTGAAGGGTGTTTCCGCCAGCCTCCCTTGGAACCAGAGGCCAGCGGCTTTATTATACGGCATTTCCGGCGGCTTTACAAGATTTTTTCCGAGTATGAGCCCGAAACGTCACGAGAAACGTCACAGGCGCCCGTACACCCAAGACAACTCCCGAAGCTTTTTCCCCAGTTCCTCCGTCAGCTGGCCGGGCAGCAGCCGCCACTGCCAGTTTCCCTGGGGGCGGCCCGGAAAATTCATCCGCGCCTCCTTCCCCAGCCCCAAAAGATCCTGGACCTGAAAGACCGCCACCTCCGCCACGCTGGCATAGGCGGCCCGAAGCAGCGCTCCTGGAAGCTCCGTCCGGTCCGAGACCCCCAGATACGCCTTCATGTAAGCCAGCGCCTCATCCGTCTGATCCTCCAAAAATCCGGCCAGAGTCTCGTTGTCATGGGTTCCCCCGTAGACCAGGCAGTTGGACTGGTAGTGGTGGGGCAGATGACCGTTGTCCGGACCTCCGGCAAAGGCAAATTCCAGCACCTTCATGTTGGGATAGCCGGTCTCCTCCAACAGTGCCCGGACCTCCGGCAGAAAGACCCCCAGATCCTCCGCCACAATGGCCGTGGACCCTGCCGCCTCCTCCAGGGCAGCGGTCAGCTTTCTGCCCGGGCCGGGAAAATAGGCGCCGCCCCGGGCATCCTCCGCCTCCGCCGGTACCGAATAGTACCGGACCAGACCAATAAAGTGGTCGATCCGCACCACGTCAAACAGCCGGGCCGCCAGGGACATCCGACGCCTCCACCAGGAAAAGCCGTCCTCTTCCATCCGCTCCCAGTCATAGAGGGGATTGCCCCACAGCTGTCCCAGCTCCGTAAAAGCATCCGGCGGCACCCCGGCCGCCGCCCGAGGTCTCCGCTCTTCATTCAGCTGAAAGCACTCCGGCCGGGACCAGACATCCGCGCTGTCCAAGGCCGCATAGATGGGCATGTCTCCAATCAGACGGATCCCCCGGCTTCCGGCATACGCCCGCAGGGACCGCCATTGGCGGAAAAACTGGAATTGGCAGAACTCCTGGAGATGGATCTCCTCCCTCCACTGGTTCCGGGCCTGTTCCAGGGCCTCGGGTTCCCGGAACCGCAGGGGCCTGGGCCATTCTGTCCAGGGCGCTCCTCCCTCCTGGACCTTCAGCGCCATGTACAGGCAAAAATCCGGCAGCCAGCCGGCGTTTTCCCGCCGGAATGCTTCCCACTCCTCCCGGAGCGCTCCGCCGGGGCGGAACCGGCTGGCCGCCTGCCGCAGCAGGGTCCAGCGGTTCTCATACAGCTTGCCGTAGTCCACCCGGGCAGGGTCCTCCCCCCACGCCAGGCTCTCCGCCTCCTGCCGCTGCAGAAGTCCCTCCTCCATCAGCTGGGACAGATCAATGAGATAGGGATTTCCCGCCAGCAGGGACAGGGTCTGATAGGGGCTGTCTCCGTAGCCGGTGGGGCCCACCGGCAGCACCTGCCAATACCGCTGTCCTGCCTCCGCCAGGAAATCCACAAACGCCTTGGCCTCCTGTCCCAGGGTACCGGCCCCGTAGGGCGAAGGCAGGGAAAAAATAGGGAGCAGGATCCCTGCTCCGCGTTGTAAGCCGTAAGCCATAAAGTCCTCCGTGTTCCTCACCGGCACACTGTTCCCAAGGAAAGCATCTGTTCCAGCATTGCCAGCATGGTCGCACTGGGGGTAATCCGAATCTCCGCCATCTTCTGGCCTCTCACCAGAATGGCATACTGTTTCTCTGTCCCGGCGCCAGATGAAAAATCTTCCACCCGGCCCGCTTCCCGGCGGAAAGAGGAAAGCTGCGCGGAATCAACCGGAGCCACCAGCATAAATTGTTGTACCGGGAAAGAAGCCTTATGCTTCCGGCGGGCTTTGTGATAAATACAGTCCACGGAAAACTCTCCGTTTACCAACAAATACTCAAATTCCACCTGGGCGTTCCGTATCAGGATCCACTCCCATGCTCCCAGCAAAACTGCCGCCGGCAGAATCCATACGGAGACAAAAAAGCTGCCTGCCAAGGCCAGGCAAAAAAACACGCCCACCACCAGATGCAGGAGTTTTCTCCGGCCCGGCACTCTTCTCTTCACCAAGCATTCGCAATACTGCTCCATGCTGACTCCTTTTCCCTCCCCTCCGCCGCCAGGCGGTAAAGGGTATCCCTATTATAGTATAACCGGCGACACTTTTCCAGTTCCTTTTTAACCTACGGCCAGTCTTTTACGGCCCCAGCTGCCATTTTCCCCTCTTGGCAGCCGGGGCGCCCCAAGTCCAGTCTCACTGGGAGAGAGCCTGCTCCGTCTCCTTATCAAAAAAATGGCCTTTTTCCATATCCAGGGCAAACTGCATCTCCGTGCCGGTGCGGGCGTTGGTGTTGGGCCGGACCCGGGCTGTAAAATTGGCATTCCCCAGATCAAAATACAGGTACACTTCTGCGCCCAGCAGTTCATACACCCGGATCTTGGCTGGCACCACCCACTCCGGATGCACTGCCAGCCACTCCGGCTCCTCGTGCAGGTCCTCCGGACGGATCCCCATGGTCACTTCTTTGCCCACATAACCGTTTTTCTTCATGGATGCCGCCCAGCCCTCCGGCAACAGAATCTGGCTGTTCCCAAAGCAGGCGTACACCTTCCCCTGCTTTTCCTGAATGGCCGCTTCCACCATGTTCATCTGGGGGGATCCGATAAAGCCCGCCACAAATTTGTTCACCGGATGGTCGTACAGGTTCAGGGGGGTGTCCACCTGCTGGACAATTCCTTCCTTCATGACCACAATTCGGGTTCCCAAGGTCATGGCTTCGGTCTGGTCGTGGGTCACGTAGATGATGGTGGTACCCAACTTCTGGTGGAGTTTGGAGATCTCAATCCGCATCTGGACCCGCAGCTTGGCGTCCAGATTGGAAAGAGGCTCATCCATCAGGAACACCTTGGGATTACGGACAATGGCCCGGCCCATGGCCACCCGTTGCCGCTGGCCACCAGAGAGGGCTTTGGGCTTCCGGTCCAGCAGGTGCTCAATATCCAAAATTTTGGCCGCATTCCGGACCTTCTTTTCAATCTCCTCCTTGGGGGTTTTCCGGAGTTTCAGCCCAAACGCCATGTTGTCATACACGGTCATATGGGGATACAAGGCATAGCTTTGAAAGACCATGGCAATGTCCCGGTCCTTGGGCTCCACGTTGTTCACCAGCTTGTCGTCAATATACAGTTCCCCGGAAGTGATCTCCTCCAGTCCGGCAATCATCCGCAGTGTGGTGGATTTTCCGCAGCCGGAGGGTCCCACAAAGATGATAAACTCTTTGTCCGAAATCTCCAGGTTAAAATCCTTCACGGCTTCAAAACCATTGTCATACTTTTTTCCGATATGTCTCAGAGATAAGTTTGCCATTTTGTTCCTCCTCCGCGGGACTCCGCTTCCCGCGTTCTGTCGCCTGATTCTTTGAATTCCGGTCACTCCGGTCTGTGTTTCCGCAGGAAATCTGTCACGCTCTCCCCGGCAATATCTTTAAACACTTTATTGAAATATTTTCCGTCCGCAAATCCCACCTGATAAGGGACTTCCCGGTGGCTGACCCCTTCCAGCAGCAGTTCCCTGGCCACCTCAATCCGGTACTTGTTCACAAATTTGGGGAAGGACTCCGCCACATCCCTGTGGAACAGGCTGCTGAAGTATTCTGGCGTCACATGTAGGCGCTGGGCAATTTCCTCCTGGGTGATCCGGAGAGCGTAACTGCTCTCTATGATCCCCAAGGCCTTGATCACCAGCAGATGCGCCTCCGGATACTGGCTGGCCAGAGGCTCCCGTTTCTTCCGGAGCTTTCCTTCCTGCTGCCGGAGCAGCCGCTCCAGCACTTCCTCCATCTCATCGTAGGTCACCGGTTTTACCATATATTCCTTGACGCCCAGGGAGATAGCCTGGCGGGCCAGCCCAAACTCCTCATAGGCGCTTAAAATCACAAAGCAGGTTTTGACGCCCCACTCGTTCAGCGCCTGGATCATGTTCAGGCCGTCCATCACCGGCATCCGGATGTCCGTAAACACCACGTCCGGATTCACTCGCCGGATCAGTTCGCAGCCGGCTCGGCCGTCCGCTGCCTCCCCCACCACCCGGTAGGGTTCTCCCATGGAAGTGATCAAATTTTTCAGTCCCCGACGAGCTCTCTGTTCATCTTCCACGATTACAATTTTCACAAGAATCCCTCCTTTCTCCGGTGTGTTTCCTTACTGTGCCTGTGTCGTTCGAGGCAGCCGCAGGCAGACCCGGGTCCCTTTTCCCGCCTGGGAATCAATGGAGATCTCCGCGCCCGGACCATAGTAGAGCCGGATGCGGGCCGCCACGTTGGAGATACCGATGCCGATCTTCGGGTTCTTGCAGCTTCCGTCCAGGGCCTGCCGGACCATGGCCAACTCCTGGGCAGCCATGCCCCTGCCGTTGTCCTTGATGCAGATCTCCAGCCCGTCCCCCGGCAGCAGCCGCCCGCAGATTTCTATGAGCCCGCCACTCTCCTTCCCCTCAAAGCCATGGAGAATGGAATTTTCCACAAAAGGCTGGAGCATCAGCTTGCAGCAGGGCCAGTCTGCCGACGCCTCCGGCATACGGATGGCATAGTCGAATTCATCCCCGAACCGGAACTTCTGGAGGTACAAGTACTGCTCCAGCCAGGCGATCTCCTGCTCCATATACACATTCTGATGCTTTTGATCAAAGGTGTAGCGCAGGATGTTGGAGAGTTTCTTTAACATCACCGAAACCCGGTGATTGCCCGCCTCCATCACCTCATAGTTGATGGCGTTGAGGGTATTGCAGATAAAATGGGCGTTGATCTGTGATTCCAGAGCCGCTTTTTCCGCCTCCTGCTGGCGCTTGAAGGCCAACAAGGTAGATTCATGCTCCTCCTCCAGCTGGTTGCGCATCTCCCGGATGGAGGTGATCATACTGTTGAACTCTCCGGCCAGCTTCCACAGCTCATTCTCCCCTTGGATCTCGATGTAGGCGGAATAATTTCCCTCCTTAATATTCTGGATGGACCCGGAGATCCGCCGCAGCGGCTGGAGGATCCTAGCCACAAAATAGAACAAAATCCCAAAGACCCCGCAGAGCACCACCAGGTAGATCAGCAGGCCGTTCCGGTAGAAATCATTGACCCGGCCCAACAGTTCCTGCCCGTCGATCCGGATGTTCACATGCCAGCCGAACCGGTCCAGGTCCCGCTCCAGGTTCCAGTCCCAATTCTGATCCAGGTAGTCAGCGCGCAGAAGCCCGATCACGCTTTTATCCAGATGGTACACGATCCGGCCTTTCTCATCCGTCAGGTACCCATAGGCCACCGCTGCCTCCCCTTCGCCGGTGTTCTCCACCTTCAGGCTATCCCAGAGCATATCCATGTTGAAGGAAAAGAGGAGAATGCTCTGAACCGGCCGGCCTGACACATTTCCCTTTAACGGAAACGCCACGTGAAACAGGGAACTTCCGGTCTCTCCCTCCAGATCCCCGGTGAACGCCTCGTACAAGGGCAGAGACCGGGCCTGGGTTTTCTGAAGGACCTTCCGGCAGGCCTGGAACACCGCTTCCGAATTTTCGCTGTTCCAAAGGCTTCCGCTCCGGCTGTAGTGGGCCAGGATCTGGTCTTCTGTGGCCACGCAGATTCCCTCCACCCAGCGGGAAAAATAGTTATACTCCATGAGCCGGCCGTTGAGAACATTTTTCTGGCGGCTCTGATTGCCCTGCTCTGATAGCAGCGCTTCCACCGCCTGATAGGTCTCCTCCTCCACAGCCGCCGCGCAGCCAAACTGGATAAACTCGTCCAGGAGCACCTGCAGATTGGATTCGATCAGTTCCAAAATGGCCGTCTCCTCCTCCAGGGTCCTCTCCATCAGGTAATCCACATATTGCTCCTGCAGGTAGCAGCCGGTGATCAGCACCAAGGCGGTGGCTGTGACAAAGAAAATGGCCGCCAGCGGACACCAGATATGACGCCGCATGTTATGCCACACACTTCCTATCCCATTGTTTCCCTGACGGACGCTTCTCCCAGTCATGCTCCTCCTCTGACTTTCTCCTCGCACTACCACCCTTTGGTTCTGTTGTCTGATTCGGTTATCTGGAAACAAACAACTCCTTCATGGCCGGATACAGCCGCCGGAACTGTTCATAGCCGTGTTGGTATAATTCCGTCAGCTTCGGCTCCGGGTCCAGGCACTCCCGCACCCGCACCACCGCCTCCGCCGCTTCCTGTACACTTCCGTACTCGCCGCAAGCCACCGCCGCCAGCATGGCGGCTCCCAAAGCGGGACCTTCCTCCGCCTCCGGGATCTCCAGAGACAGCTGCAGCACATTGGCCAGAATCCGGCGCCAAAGACGGCTCTTGGCGCCGCCGCCACAGAGCCGGGAGCGGGTCACCTGGACCCGGGCCAATTCCAGAGAATCCCGAAGCCCGTAAGCCACCCCCTCCAGCACCGCCTGGGTCATTTGTCCCCGGCTGGTCTCCAGGGAAAGGCCAAAAAACACGCCCCTGGCCTTGGGATCGTTGTGGGGGGACCGCTCTCCCATCAGATAGGGAAGAAAGTACACCGGATTCTCTCCCAGGGATCCCACTGCTTTCTGCTCCTCCTCAAACTGCTCTGTCCCCAGAATATCCCGCATCCACCACTGGTTGCAGATCGCCGCGCTGAGCATACAGCCCATCAGGTGGTAGCCGCCGTCTGCGTGGGCAAAGGCGTGGAGTACACCCCGGGGTTCCATTCGGAAGGTGCGGCTGGAGATGAACACCGTTCCGGAGGTTCCCAAGGAAATGTTGCATCCCCCTTCTCCCACCACGCCGGTGCCCACCGCCGCCGCCGCGTTGTCCCCTGCGCCGGCCGCCACCTGCACCTGGGTGGTCAGTCCCAGTTCCTCCGCCGCCCGGGGCGTCAGCCGCCCCACGGTCTGAAAGCTTTCATAAAGTTCCGGCAGCGCCTCCGGTGAGAGGCCGCACAGTTCCACCATTTCCCGGGACCACCGCTTGTGTTTAACGTCCAACAGCAACGTGCCCGAGGCGTCCGAGTAGTCGGTGGCGGCAATGCCGGTCATCCGGTAGCTGAGATAATCCTTGGGCAGCAAAATCCGGGCAATCCGCCGGAAATGTTCCGGCTCCTCCCGGCGCATCCACAAAATCTTGGGAGCCGTGAAACCTGCAAAGGCAATGTTGCCGGTTTCCGCCAGCAGCTTCTCTGTACCCACCTGCTCATTCAGATACCGGGTCTTCGCCTCCGTGCGGCCATCGTTCCAGAGAATGGCAGGCCGGATCACCCGGTCCGATCCATCCAGGGCCACCAGTCCGTGCATCTGGCCACCAAAGCTGATCCCCGCCACTTTTTCCCGGTCAATGTCCTGCACCAACTCCCGGATGCCGGCGGCGGTCTCCCGCCACCAGTCTTCCGGATTCTGTTCGGACCACCCCTCCCGAGGCAGCGAGAGGGGATAGCTTCTGGTCACGGTCTTTCGCACCGTTCCCGCTTCCAACAGCAGCAGCTTCACTGCCGACGTGCCCAAATCCACCCCTATATAGTACATACAGCCTCCTATGCGAAAGGATTCTCTCCCGGGTACCGCTCACCCCGGGGGCGGTTATAAGAAATCTCCTCCGGTCCCAGACCCAGGTACCGGAAGATCTCATACAGGGCCTTTCCGTGCTGGCCAAAGGCCACGGCTCCGTGGTGAGGGAAGTGGTTGGCCAACAGCCCGTACCGGTAAAAACGTCCCATCTCTTTCACCGCAAAAATGCCAATGGAGCCAAAGGAATGAGGGGATACCGGCAGCACCTCTCCCTGGGCCACATAGGCCTTCAGTTTGGTATCTGCGGTACTCTGAAGCCGGAACAAGGTGATATTCCCCGGCACAATCTCTCCTTCCAGGGTTCCCTGGGTCACTTCCTCCGGCAGGTTCCGGGCCATAATCCGCTGGTATTCCATGGAACAGGAAGAAAGCTTCTGGGACGGGGTATTGCCGCAGTGGAAGCCCATGAACAGATCCCGGTGGGCATAGTTAAACTTGCCCTGAATCTGCTCCCGGTACAAATCCGCCGGCACACTGTTGTTCAAATCCAACAACGTCACCGCGTCCTGGCTGACGCAGGTGCCAATATACTCGCTGAGGGCTCCGTAGATATCCACCTCGCAGGAAACCGGAATGCCCCGGCCGGTGAGGCGGCTGTTCACATAGCAGGGCACAAAGCCGAACTGGGTCTGGAATGCCGGCCAGCATTTTCCGGCCAGCGCCACGTACTCCGGGCTGCCCTTGCGCTCTTCGGCCCAATCCAGCAGCGTCAACTCGTACTGAGCCAGCTTTGTGAGAATCTCTGGTCTCCGGTTTCCGGCTCCCAGTTCCGCCTTCATCTCCTCTGCCACCGCCAGAATCCGCGGGTCTCCCTCATGTTTCTGGAATGCCTCCAGCAGATCCAACTCTGAATTTTCCTCTACCTCCACTCCCAGCCGGTACAGCGGTTCGATGGGAGCGTTGCAGGCCAAAAAGTTTAACGGCCGGGGACCGAAGCTGATGATCTTAAGACCTGCCATGCCCACCAGGGCCCGGGCCACCGGCAGAAACTCTCGGATCATGCCGGCGCATTCCTCCGCCGTTCCCACCGGATACTCCGGCAGGTAGACTGGTACGCCCCGAAGCTTCAGGTTGTAACTGGCGTTGAGCATCCCGCAGTAAGCGTCTCCCCGGCCGTCCACGAGATCTTTGCCGGTTTCCTCCGCCGCCGCCAGAAACATCACCGGCCCGTCAAATTTCTGGGCCAACTGAGTCTCTGCGATCTCCGGTCCAAAGTTTCCCAGATACACCGCCAGGGCGTTGCACCCGGCCTGCTTCACATCCTCCAGGGCCTCCAGCATCTGGCGCTCACTTTCCACAATGCAGACAGGACACTCATAGAGTTCCTCTCCGCCGTACTGGCTCCGGTAGGCCTCCACCACGGCCCGGCGCCGGTTCACAGAAAGGCTTTCCGGGAAACAATCCCGGCTTACCGCCACCAGTCCCACTTTTATATTCGGAATGTTGATCATGTTCGTACCTCCTATTTCACCTGCGGGACTTCTCCCCGCAGTCCGGGCCAGGCCCCTGCCTGGGCCAACGCTGAATGCTCCCAGGTCAGCAACCACTTGTTCCGGGCCTCCAGAAGTCTTCGCTCCGGACCGCCGCCTTCCCGTCCGGGGCCTTCCAGATTGGTCCCCCGAGGAAGAACAATGGCCACCTGAAACCCCTTCCCCGCCTGACCGCAGGGGGCATAATGGAGGGTGGTGGCATAAAGCTCCACCACGGCTCCCGCCGGCACCGCAAAGACTTCCATCCTGTTCACATCGTAAGAGAAATCATCCCCTATCTCCTGCTGGCTTCCCAGAATCAGAACCGCCTCCGTCAGGGGAATGTTGATCTCCGAACTGCGGTGGTACTCCACCGCCTCCAGGGTCTGGTTATGTCCGTTGCAGTACCCGATCTGAATGGGCAAGCCGCCAAACCCTTCGTCCTGGAGCTGCCGGAACTCCCGACAGACTTCCAGTTCTGACACCGAGGGCTCATACGCCACCCCTTCCGGCACCGGCGTCTTTTCCAGACGTTGTAAAAGATCCGGAACCGCCCAGGGTAGCAGCCGCCCGTACCGCCGGAAAGAAGGCGATGTCACTGTCTGAATATTCATATTTTCCCCTTCCTTTCATCAATCTATTTTAAGGGAATACCCTCCGCACGTAAAGAGGGGAATCTGGTCCAGAGGTGAGTCTACCGTCACTTGGCGGCCGCCTTCAAACACCTCGTTGGTCCAGACATTGGTCCAGATTTCATCCGCCGGCAGGTAGACTGTCCGGGCTGTCTGGCCTTTCTCCATCACCGGCGCCACCAGGATGTTGGGACCGAACAGATACTCGTCCTCCACCTCCCAGCAGGCCGCATCTTTTGGATACATATAGAACAGAGGCCGCATCACCGGCGTGCCCTTCTCATGGGCCTCCCGCATCCGCTCCAGGATGTAGGGGCGCAGGTTTTCCCGGAT
Source organism: uncultured Lachnospiraceae bacterium (assembly GCA_964507035.1). GTDB lineage: Bacteria > Bacillota > Clostridia > Lachnospirales > Lachnospiraceae > Pseudolachnospira. Next base: position 19,664 of record CAZDOQ010000016.1, read on the forward strand.
CAGCAGATACCGTTTCAGGATCTGGTAGGCTTCCTCCCCGAAGGACCACACCTCGTTGTCCGCGCCGGTGGGGCACAGGCCGCCGCCGTGATCGCTAACCCCGGGTGTCAGAGGCTCCCGCTTGCCGTGAAGGCGCATCACCGGACAGAAGGTTCCGTACTCAAACCACCGGACCAGCACTTCCCGAAACTCTTCATCATCCGGGTTGCCTCCAAAGAAGCCTCCTATGTCTGTAGTCCACCAGGGAATACCGGCAATGCCTATGTTCAGGCCTGCACTGACCTGGGAACGCATGCTCCGGAAGCTGGAGTGGATATCCCCGGACCAGACCAGGGCTCCATACCGCTGGGAACCGGCCCAGGCGCAGCGCAGCAGATTCAGCACCTGTTTCTGTCCGGCCTGGCGCATACCGTCAAAAAAGTTCTTGGCGTAAGCCACCGGGTAGTAGTTGCCCACCTGCAGGTTGGGTCCCAGATGATACCGGTAATTGTCAAAGTCGTACACCGTGTACTCTGGCTCCGCTTCATCCAGCCAGAACAGGTGGATGCCTTTGTCGTAATAGTTCTGCTTGATCTTGCCCCAGACGTACTGGCCCACCTGGGGATTGGTGGCGTCGTAGGCAATGGTATTGCCCCGGACATCCATGGACATCCGAATGCCCCGCTCAGTGCGGATCAGATAGCCCTTCTCCAGCATTTCCTGGTAATTTTCGCTCTCCCAGTCCACATAGGGCCATACAGAGACCATCACCCGGATTCCCATATCCTCCAGTTCCCGGACCATGGCTTCCGGATCCGGCCAGTATTCCGTATCAAACTTCCAGTCTCCCTGGCAGGTCCAGTGAAAATAGTCAATAACGATTACGGAGATAGGCAAGCCCCGCTTTTTGTACTGGCGGGCCACCTCCAGCAGTTCTTCCTGATTCCGGTAGCGCAGCTTGCACTGCCAGAACCCGGTAGCAAACTCCGGCATCATGGGAACCGTTCCGGTGGCTCGGCCGTAGGCCTCCTCAATCTCCGCCGGCGTGTCACCGGCGGTGATCCAGTAGTCCATCCCCTTGGTGGAATAAGCCTGCCAGGTGGTCAGGTTCTTTCCAAAGGTCACCCGGCCTACCGCCGGATTGTTCCAGAGAAGACCGTATCCCAGGGAAGAAAGCATAAAGGGAACGCTGGCCTGGGAATTCCGCTGAGCCAGTTCCAGATCACACCCTTTCAGGTTCAGATCCGGCTGCTGGTATTGGCCCATCCCAAAGATTTTTTCTTTCTTCTCCGATTCAAAGCGAACCGTCAGGCTATAATCTCCGCCAGGGATGGGGCGAAACTCCCGGCCATGCACCAGCAGGGCGCTGCAGAATTCCTTCACCGGGTCGCCCTGGGTGCGCCAGTATTCCTGGAGCAGGCATTCTCCCTTTTGATTGTAGAAGGAAAGCCGTCCTCCCCGGGTAATCCGGGCGGTAATCTTTCCGTTTCGGATCTCCCCTCCCTCCGGGGAGAGGGTAATCTCCGGCTGGCATGCCTCCGGCTCCAGCAGCGCCCAGTCCTCCCGGGGCGGCTCCGCCTGTTTCCAGGCCCGGACCCGCAGGCTGTCCCGACCCCAAGGCTCCACCACCAGCTGCTCCGAATCATACGAATAACACAGGGTTTGATGTTCCACTCGCAAAGACATATGATTTTACTCCTTTGATGGATTACTCCTTAACCGCTCCGGCCGTCATGCCGCCCACAATATATTTTTGCAGGAAGACGAACAGCAGAATAACCGGCAGAACCAGAATCATGCCGTAGGCCATGATATAGTTCCATTTGGTCCCGTAGGCATCCATAAATTTGTGAATGTTGGCAGTCAGCGGCCGCATGTTGGCCTGGACATTGAAGGTCATGGAATACACCAGATCGTTCCAGCCGTGGAGGAAGGTGATGGCCATCACTGTGATGATGCCGGCCTTGATGGTGGGGATCATCACATACACAAAGGAACGGATGGCTCCGCAGCCGTCAATCCGGGCTGCATCGTCCAGGGCCGCCGGCACGCTGACAAAGTAAGGCCGCAGCGTCACAATGATAAAGGGGATCGAGTGAGACGCCACCGCAAAGGCCGGCGCAAAATAGGTGTTTAAAAGCCCCCATCGGCTGAAAGTCAGATACAGGGGCGTCAGCAGCACGGAAGCCGGCAGCATCTGGGTCACCAGGAAGCACAGCATGAACACCTTGGCAAAGGGCACGTGGTAGCGCCCCATGGCATAGGCCGCCGGAATACCCAGCACCAGGGAAATGCTCATGGACAACAGGGCAATAACCACACTGTTTCGGAGAGAACTGAGGAAGTCTGCATCCATAAACTGGCGCAGCCACGGCTCAAAGGTGACCTGGTGCGGGTAATAGGTCTGGGTGGTGGATAAAATCTCAATATCCGGCTTCAGAGATGTGATGGCCATCCAGTACAGGGGAAAGAAAAACACAAAGGCCACCAGAAGCGTCAGGATACTGAAAATCCATTTTTTCTTTTGGGTCATTTAACGATCCTCCTTGTTCTGCAGGTACAGGTAGAACAGCCCTATCACAAAGAGACAGATGAACATAATGTTGGCTGCCGCCGCTCCCTTGGAGAACTCATACTGTACAAAGGACAAATTGTAGGAGTAGGAGGCCAGCACGTCGCTGGCGTGGAGGGGACCGCCGCCGGTCATCATGTAGATCAGGTCAAACACCTTGAATGTATAGATGAAGCCCAGGGTCAGCACAGACAGGATCGCCGGCTTTAACAGCGGAACCGTCATGTACCGGAAGCGCTGCCAGGCGTTGGCTCCGTCAATCTTGGCGCTCTCATATATATCCTCGGAGATATTGGAGAGGCCGGCGGTGAGCAACAGCATGTTAAAAGGAATGCCGATCCAGCAGTTGGTAAAAATGGCCGCCAGCAGCGCCGTATTTTTGCTGACCAGCCATTGCACCGGTTCTTGGATCAGATGCGCCTTCATCAGCAGGTCGTTGATGACCCCATCCACCGCAAACATGTTGCGGAACAGCAGGGCTGTCACCGCCACCGGCATCATGTAGCCCACCATCATCAGGCCCCGGACTGGACCGGCCAGCTTAAATTTCTTGGAAAACAGCATGGCAAACAGAAAACCGAAGGTAAACTGGAAAATCAGAGAAAACACCGTGAACACAAAGGTGTTCTTCAAAACCTGCCAAAACGTCTCATCCTGAAACAACTCTGCGTAATTCTGCAGCCCCACAAAAATGGAGGTATCCCCGTTGAAGGTCTTCACATTCAAATTCCGGAAACTCAGATAAAAATTGTAGAACAGGGGATAGCCGATCAGGAGCATCATAAAGAGAAAAGCTGGCAGGATAAACAGGAGGCCCTCCCTTCGTTTGCGCCTTTCCAGGCTCGTTCTTTTCCGCATGAAAAACTCCTTTTCAACTGATAGGATGGCCGCTGCAGCCACCGCGCCCTACCGGAGGGAAAAAGCGGACGGCGCCCTGCAGCGGCCATGTGTTAAAAGATTCCTATAGTTCGTAACAGAGGAGCCACCTTACTCGACCCACAGTTCGCCGATGGTCTCCGCCGCCGTGTTCATGGCATCCTCCGGCGTCTTCTCTCCCAGGAGAGCCGCCTGCAGGTTGGTGTAAACCGCCTCGGAAATGCTGGACCACTGGGGCTGAGGTCCCCGGGCCACCGCGTAATCCATGATATCGGCAAACACCGAGTACAGCGGATCATCCGTCCAGATGCTCTTCAGTTCCATGGCGTCGCTACGGGTGGGGAAACGTCCTGCCGCCTCCGCATAATCTGCGTTGGCCTGGGCGCTCATGATGTACTTCAGCACTTCAATGGCTTCCTCCCGGTACTCCGTTCCCACGCACACACCCAGGTTCTCACCGCCAATGACGGAGGCATGCTGGGTATCCATGGGGATCTCGCAGACGCCCCACTCAAACTCTACACCGGAGGACTGAAGCGTGGGAATCTGCCAGGAACCGCCCACCATCATAGCGGTCTTGCCGGCAATAAAGGACTCTGCCACATTGGTCTGGGACCAGTTGATGGCCTCCGGACTGATATAGCCATTCTGATACAGGTTGGTGATAAAGGTGGCAGCTTTTATGCCGGCCTCCGAATTGATCTCCTGGACCGTTCCGCCAGCGCCGTACAGGAAGGGAATAAACTGGAAGGTGGCGTTCTCCGTGTTCTGAGCCGAGATTCCCAGTCCATAGACATCCAGTTCTTTCAGAGCTGCACACATTTCCTCCAGTTCCTCCCAGGTTTCCGGTGGATTCTCATAGCCTGCCTGGGCCAGCAGCGTCTTGTTATAGAAGAAACCCAGGTTGTTGGAATTATGAGGCAACCCGTACAAGCGTCCCTCCGAATCCTTACAGCTGTCCAGCGGGCCGCTGAGGAACTGATCCAGTTCTCCCCAGGCTTCCAGTTCTTCGGTGATATCCTCAAAGATGCCCATCTCAATGAAGGAAGCCATGTCCGGGCTGTCCGACATGCCAATGTCCGGCAATTCTCCGGAAATGGAGCCCATGGCGTACTGCTTCATCAGGTCTTCCCGGGCTACATAGGTGGCTACCAACTCAATCTGATCCTGGGAAGCGTTAAAGTCATCTACGATCTGCTGGAAGCTTTCAATGTTCGCCTCCGGGAAATAGTGCCAAAGGTTGATGACGACCCGGTCCCCCGAGTCGCTTTCGCCGCTGGTGCTACTGGCGCTTTCCTGGCTCTCTGCCTGGGTGTCCGCATCGCCGCCTGCGGCAACGGTGGTCTCCGTGCTGGAATTTCCGCAGGCAGATAAGGAAAACACCATGGCCGCCGCGGTGAGAAGTGCTATGAATCTTTTCTTCATCTCTTCCTCCTATTTTACTCTCTTACCTCATATTTTCGCATTTTCGCATTTTGAAAGACTCCGGAACCTTCTTTATTTTATATTATAATCAACTTTTTCCCGCCACTAAACCCACATTCTTAATATTTGCGTGAAAATTCTGGTGCTTTTTTTTAAGATTCAGCTATTTTTTTAATCTATTTCTTTTTTCTTGTTTTTTCTTTCCCTTGCATTCTATCTTCAATGTGATAAACTATTGTCAGCATAAAAATCACCGGT
>CAZDOQ010000017.1:0-20838 GCA_964507035.1 uncultured Lachnospiraceae bacterium
TACTTTGGGAAGACATATCCATCTTTTTATTGCAATTCGCGGAAACTCAAGAAAAAACAGGGGATCGTTACGGCTCCGGCAGAGAAATGACCCCTGCTGCCGCAGTGGCGGCTGCGGTGGCCGGAGAAGCCAGATAAATTTCCACTTTGGAAGAACCCATGCGGCCCAAGAAATTTCGGTTGTTGGTGGCCACCACCCGCTCCCCGTCGGAGAGGATTCCCCCTGCCCGGCCGCAGCACAGGCCGCAGCCCGGGTGGGTGATCATGGCGCCGGCCTCCGCCAGCACCGCCAAGGTACCGTCCATCAGCGCTTCCCGGTATATCTTCCGGCTGGCCGGAGTTACAATCAGTTTTACAAAGGGCGCCACCTTTTTGCCTTTCAGCTGCCGGGCTGCCGCCTGCAAGTCCTCCAGCCGTCCGTTGGTGCAGGACCCAATGAACACCTGATCCACCGGGGCGCCCAGCAATTCCTTCGTCGGATGGATATTGTCCACCTGGGACGGGCAGGCCAGCACCGGTTCCATCTCCTCCGCCCGGTACCGGATGGTCCGGACGTACCGGGCATCCGGATCCCCGGCCAAGCTTCTTTCCTGTTCGGTCAGAGGGATGCCGCAGTAGGCTGCTGTCTTCTCATCCGGCGCGAACACAGCGCACTTGGCTCCGCACTCCACCGCCATGTTGGCCATGGTCATCCGGCCGGCCACGGACATAGTCTCCACGGTGCTGCCGGAAAACTCCAGGGCTTGGTAGGTGGCTCCGTCCGCCCGCAGGTCCCCCAAGAGCCGCAGAATCACGTCCTTGGAGGCCACCCCCGGCGGCAGGGTTCCCTCGATCTCCACCCGGATGGTTTCCGGCACCTTCACCCACAGAGTGCCGACGCCTAGAATGCTGGCCATCTCCGTGTAGCCCACACCGGTGGAGAAAGCGCCCACGCAGCCGTAGGTGGTGGTGTGGCTGTCTGTGCCAAAGACCACATCCCCGGGCTTCACATAGCCCGCCTCAGTCATCAGCTGGTGGCAGATGCCGTCGGACCGGTGGACATGGGTCATGCCGTACTGTTGCGCAAAAGCGTCTCCAATTCGGAAATGTCTCGTGTCGTCCACCTGGCTGGCCGGCACCATATGGTCGTAGATCAGCACCACCTTGTCCGGATCCCACAGTTTGGTGAAACCCATCTCCTCAAATTTTTCCGCCACAAAAGGGATGAAAATATCGTGGATCATTACCCGGTCCGCCTGGACCGTCACAATCTCCCCGGCGCTTACCCTCCGGCCCACGTTTCGTCCAATGATCTTTTCAATGGCGGTTTTCCCCGTTCCGGACCGGGCCGCCGTTTTCTGTTCTGTCTGTTCCATATCCGCCTCCTACTCCAGTCCGTTCCGCTTCCGCATGGCGGAAACAAGGCCCCTGGCCTCCAAAATGTCCAACAGGTTCTGGGGCAGCGCCGCCACCGGGTATTCCCTGCCCCGGCAGACGACGGCCCGGCCCGGCTCCACCTGAATCAGATCCCCTTCCTGCACCGTCCCCTGAATCTCGCCGTTTTCCATCAGCAGAAGACCGTTATTGATGGCGTTGCGGAAAAAGATCCGGGCAAAGGATTTGGCGATGACGCAGCGGATTCCCAAGGCCTTGATTACCTCCGGCGCCTGCTCTCTGGAGGAGCCGCAGCCGAAATTTTTTCCCGCCACAATCACATCCCCGGGCTGGATCTGTCCCGCCAGCTCCGGCCGCAGCGGGGAGAAGGCGTAGGGTTTCATGTCGTCAATGGTCTTTAAAGCCAGGTGCTCGGTGGGGATGATAATATCGGTGTCAATATCGTCCCCCAGCACCCAGACCTTGGCAGTAAATGCTTCGCTCATGATGCGTCTCCTTCTGCTTTACAGCTGGCAGCCGGTTTTTTCTGATTCCGGCAGACGGTCCGCCGTGGTGATCTCCCCGGCAATGGCTGAGGCGGTGACGGTGGCGGCGGAGGCCAGGTACACATAGCTGTTAGGGCTTCCGGCCCGTCCCTTAAAGTTCCGGGTGCCAGTGCTGATCAGCACCTCCCCGTCCCCAATGACGCCCTGGCAGCTGCCCCAGCAGACGCTGCAGTTGGCGTTCATGAAAATGGCGCCTGCTTCCATGAAGATATCCAAGAGCCCTTCCGCCATGGCGCTCCGGTATACCTCGTTGCTGGCGGGCACCACCAGAAACCGCACATGGGGGTGGACCTTTCTCCCCTTGAGCAAGGCAGCTCCCACCCGCAGATCCTCCAGGCGGCCGTTGTTGCAGGAACCCAGAAAAGCCTCGTCGATCTTGGTGCCAAAGGCCTCCCGGGCCGGCACCACGCTGTCCACAAAGTGGGGCTTTGCCACAATGGGCTCAATCTCCCCCAGATCCACGGTGTACTCCGCCGCAAACACCGCGTCCGGATCGCTGGCGTACACCGCCTTGGGCTCCCGGCCCCGGGATTTCAGGTAGTCCAGGGCCACCTGGTCCGCCTCCAGCAAAGCGGTCTTGGCCCCGGCTTCCACGCACAGGTTGCAGATGGCAATCCGGTCCCCCATGCTCAGGGAGGCCAGACCGTCCCCCACAAATTCCATAGCCTTATAGTTGGCGCCGTTGGCCCCAATCCGGCCGATGATGGTCAGGATCAGATCCCGGGCGTAGACCCCTTCCCGAAGCTTGCCGGTGAGCCGGAACCGGAGAGTCTCCGGCACCATCAGCCAGGACTTGCCGGTGACCATGGCATACAGGTAGTCGGTACATCCCACGCCTGTTCCGAAAGCCCCCAGGGCGCCGTAGGCGCAGGTATGGCTGTCCGCCCCAAAGATCAATTCGCCCGGACGCACATAATGCTCCATCATGATCTGATGACAGACTCCCTGACCCTCCCAGAAAGCAATACCGTGCTCTTTGGCAAAATCCCGCATTTTTTTCTGGGATGCGGCGGTTTTCACGCTGTCCGCCGGCACATTGTGGTCCACAATCCAGACCAGCTTGTTTACATCCGCAATCCGGGGATGCTTCAGCTTCTGGTGATACATGTCAATGGTCAAGTGGGTGGTGCCGTCATTGCTCATGAGCCGGTCCAACTCCACCGTGTGGATCTCTCCAGCATGGGCTTCCGGCACCCCCGCTGCCGCCGCAATGATCTTCTCCGCTATGGTCATGCCCATCTCCTACTCCTCCTCCCGGTTCAGGGACGCAATGAGTCCCCCTTGATTCAGAATCTCCTGCATTTTCTCCGGCAGCTTGGTGCAGGCATAGGTCTTGCCGTTCACCGTCACCACTCCCGCCTGCATGTCCAGGGTCATCTCCTGCCCATCCTCCACCGCGCCGTACAGTTCCCGGCACACCAGCACCGGCAGGCCGATGTTGATGGCGTTGCGGTAGAAAATCCGGGCAAAGGACTGGGCCACCACCGCCGTAACTCCCAGAGCCTTGAGGACGCTTGGGGCCTGCTCCCGGGAGGAGCCGCAGCCGAAGTTCTCCCCGGCCACCACAAAGTCCCCCGGCTGCACCTTCACCGGAAACGCCGGATCCAGGGACTCAAAAGTATGGCTCTTCATCTCCTCGATGGTGGGAAACAGCAGGTATTGGGACGCAATAATCTGATCCGTATCCACATCATGATGGAATTTGAAAATCTTTCCCATCTTCTCTCTCCTTTCCTCTGTTTGCCGCGTCTCTCACGGCATGCAGTGATACCCGCAGGGTGCTTCTATTTTTTCCTGATTTTCCGATGTTAAGGATACCACATTCCTTGCCAAAAGAATGTATCTTATGCACCGCCCGAACCTGCGCGGCCGGAGAACTGATCTACCGGGAGGGGCAGCGAGCCTCCCACTTTTACTGCCTCCAGCAGGGAAAGGTGCGGGTCTTTGTAACCTCCGGAGAAGGGACGGCCGCCTTTCCCGGATGGGATGAGGCGGCCGCCCCCTCTCTGTTTCTTTTCTACTACTTACGCAGAACTTAATAGTTCTCTGCTTTCAGCTGGAAATACGCCTGGGGATGAGCACATACCGGACATACCTCCGGCGCCTGCTTGCCAATGACAATGTGGCCGCAGTTGCCGCACTGCCAGATCATATCCCCTTCCCGGGAAAAGACCAGACCTTTCTCAATGTTGGACAGCAGCTTGCGGTACCGCTCCTCATGCTCTTTTTCAATCTTTCCGACCCCTTCAAACAGGTCCGCAATATGGTCAAACCCTTCCTCCCGGGCCTCCTTAGCGAACTTGTCATACATGTCGGTCCACTCGTAGTTTTCACCTTCCGCTGCGATCTTTAGATTTTCCGCCGTGGTGCCAATGCCATTATTCAGCAGCTTATACCACAACTCTGCATGCTCTTTCTCATTGGCCGCCGTCTCCTCAAAGATCTTGGAGATCTGCACATAGCCGTCCTTTTTGGCCTTGGACGCAAAAAACGTATATTTGGTTCTGGCCATGGACTCCCCGGCAAACGCTTCCTGCAGGTTTTTCTCTGTCTTACTGCCTTTCAATTCTGCCATTGGTTTCTTCCTCCGTTTCTGCATATCTGTGGAAAAACTTCTGTCCTTACTGTTTTAGTTTACCACACAAAAATGGCGCTGTCCACGAAATTTTCTGCCAGGTATCTGCCAGATCCGAATCAGCTGCTCGTACAGCCCCCACATCTTTTCTGATCCGGTTTCTACGCCTCGTCAATGGCCTTTCCGATGTCCGACCGGCAATAGTTGTCCGTAAAATCCACCCATTTGGTGGCTGCGTAAGCGTTGGCCCGGGCTTCCCGCAGGTCTTTCCCCAAGGCCGTGACCCCCAGAACCCGGCCGCCGTTTGTCACCAGCTTGCCGTTCTCCTCCTTGGTACCGGCGTGGAACACATAGCAGCCGTCTTTGCCTTCAAACCGCTCCAGGCCATGGATCTCATAGCCCTTGGCGTAGTGCTCCGGATAACCGCCGGAGGCCAGCACCACACAGACGCAGGCGTTGTCCGCAAATTTCAGCTCCACCTGATCTAAAGTTCCCTGGATGCAGGCCTCGAACACATCCACAATGTCGTTCTCCATCCGGGGCAGCACCACCTGGGCCTCCGGGTCCCCAAACCGGGCGTTGTACTCCAGCACCTTGGGACCCTGGTCCGTGATCATCAGGCCAAAGAAGATGACTCCCTTAAAAGGCCGGCCCTCCGCAGCCATGGCGTCCACCGTGGACTGATAGATGTATTTCCGGCAGAAAGCATCCACTTCCTCCGTGTAGAAGGGGCTGGGGGAGAAGGTCCCCATGCCGCCGGTATTCAGGCCCTGGTCCCCGTCCTTGGCCCGCTTGTGGTCCTGGGCCGAGGTCATGGGGCGGATGGTCTTGCCGTCACAGAAGGAAAGCACAGACACTTCCCGGCCCGTGAGAAACTCTTCCACCACCAGCCGGTTCCCGGCGGAGCCAAACTGCTTGTCCAGCATAATGGTCTTGACCCCTGCCATGGCCTCCTCTTTGTTCAGGCAGATGAGAACCCCCTTGCCCAAAGCCAGGCCGTCTGCCTTCAGCACAATGGGAAAACGGGCCGTCTCCAGATACTTCTGGGCCTCCTCCGCACTCTCAAAGGTCTCATAGGCAGCCGTGGGGATGTGGTACTTTTTCATCAGTTCCTTGGAGAAGGCCTTGGACCCCTCCAGGATTGCCGCGTTCTTTCTGGGGCCGAACACCGGCAGGCGCCGCTCCTCAAACACATCCACAATGCCGCCCACCAGCGGATCGTCCATGCCCACCACCGTCAGGTCCACCTGGTTTTCCTGGGCAAAATCCGCCAGCTTCTCAAACTCCATGGCGCCGATGGGCACGCACTCCGCCAACTGGCCAATGCCGCCGTTGCCCGGGGCGCAGTAGATTTTCTCCACTCGGGGGCTCTGGGCAATCTTCCAGACCAGAGCGTGCTCCCGGCCGCCGCTTCCTACCACCAAAACCTTCATGCTTCTTTCTCCTCTCCGCTGTGGGCCAGCTTTTGAATGGCCGCCGGAAGAAGCGCCCACTCGGCCTCCTCCATCACCCGGCGCTGTAAGATCTCCGGGGTATCTCCGTCTTTCACCTCCACCGCTTTCTGCATGAAAATGGGGCCGGTGTCCGTGCCTGCATCCACAAAGTGGACCGTGGCGCCGGTGATCTTGACTCCCCTGGCCAAGGCCGCCTCATGGACCTTCAGGCCGTAATAGCCGGTGCCGCAGAAAGAAGGGATCAGAGACGGGTGAATGTTGATAATCCGGTTGGGATACCGTTCCACCATCTTCTTGGGAATCACCACCAGAAACCCTGCCAGCACAATCAGATCCGGCTGGTATTGCTCCAGGGCCGCCAGCAGGGCGTCATGGAAAGCCGCCCGGTTCTCAAAGTCTTTGGGGGAAACTACCCGGGTAGGGATCCCGTGCCCCTCCGCCCGCTCCAGGGCGTAGGCCTTGGGGTTGTTGCTGATCACCACCTCCAGGGAGGCATCGGTGATCTTGCCGGTATCCATGGCGTCCAAAATGGCCTGGAGGTTGGTGCCGCCTCCGGAGGCCAAAACCGCAAACTTTAACATAATTCCACACCTTTCTCCCCGGCCTGGACCTGGCCGATCTCATAGACCGTCTCACCGGCGGCTTCCAGTGCGTTCTTGACTGTCTCCACATCCTCCTTCCGGACGCCCAGCACCATGCCGATGCCCATGTTGAAGGTGTTGTACATCACGTGCTCGCTGACGCCGCCGTTCTCCTGGAGCATGGGAAACACCGGCGGAATGGGATAGCTGTCCTTACGGATTACAGCCTTCACTCCCTCCGGCAGCATCCGGGGCACGTTCTCATAAAAGCCGCCGCCGGTGATGTGGCTGCAGGCCTGGATGGTCACGCCTGCCTCCCGCACTGCCTTTAGGGCCTTCACATAGATCTTGGTGGGGGCCAGCAGCACGTTGCCCAGGGTATCCCCCAGAGAGTCATAGTACCGGTTCAGGTTCTCCTCGGTCATCAAAAACACCTTCCGGACCAGGGAAAAGCCGTTGCTGTGAATGCCGGAGGAAGCCAAGCCCAAGAGCACGTCTCCGGGCTTTAAGTTCTCCCCGGTAATCATGTCCTTCTTATCCACCACACCCACGGCAAAGCCTGCCAGGTCGTACTCTTCCGGCGAATAGAAACCGGGCATCTCCGCAGTCTCCCCGCCCACCAGGGCGGCTCCCGCCTGCAGGCAGCCCTCGGCCACCCCCTTCACAATGGTGGCAATCTTCTCCGGTTCATTCTTGCCGCAGGCAATGTAATCCAGAAAGAACAGCGGTTCTCCCCCGGCGCAGGCCACGTCGTTGACACACATGGCCACGCAGTCGATGCCGATGGTGTCATGCCGGTCCAGCAGGAAAGCCAGCTTCAGCTTGGTCCCCACGCCATCCGTGCCGGAGAGCAGCACCGGCTCCTCCATGTCTTTGAAAGCGGCGGCGGAGAAGGCGCCGGAAAATCCTCCCAGCCCTCCCATCACCTCCGGGCGCATGGTCTTTTTCACATGCTCTTTCATCAGCTCCACTGCCTGGTAACCGGCCTCAATGTCCACACCGGCTCTCTTGTAATCCATGGTCGTCATCTTCATCCCCCTACATCTCACTCAAATACTTCTGATATCCAATTGTTTCCAGCTTCTCCGCTTTTTTCTCCACCATCTCTTTCAGTCCCCGGCTGTAGGCCTCCACCTTCTCCGCCAGATTCCAGTCGGAGACCGCCAGAATCTTAGCCGCCAGCAGTCCGGCGTTTAACGCCCCGTTGATGGCCACTGTGGCCACCGGGATGCCCGGAGGCATCTGGACAATGGAGTACAGGGAGTCCACCCCGCCCAGGGCCTTGGTCTGTACCGGCACGCCGATCACCGGCAGCACCGTCTGGGCCGCCACCATGCCCGGCAGGTGGGCGGAACCGCCGGCTCCGGCAATGATTACCCGGATGCCCCGGCCCGCCGCATTCTTGGCATATTCTGTCAGGCGGTCCGGCGTCCGGTGGGCCGAGACAATGGTCAGTTCATAGGGAACCCCCAGCTGATCCAGCATCTCCGCCGCCTTGGACATCACCGGAAGATCCGAATCGCTCCCCATGATAATTCCTACAATCGGTTTCATCTTCTTTTCTCCTCTCTTAACGGAACCGCAGGGCGTCGTGGGCGCCCCGGACCTCCGCCAGGGCCTCCTCCAACGTCTCCCCGGTGGCGGTGATGTGCCCCATCTTCCGCCCCGGCTTTACCACTTCTTTTCCATAAATGTGAATCTTGGCGTTGGGGAACCGGTAGGCCTCCGCAACGCCCAAAAGTTCCGCCTGCGCCGTGTGATCTCCAATCAGGTTCTTCATGGCCGTGGGCCGGATCAGCCCCGGATTGCCCAGGGGCATCCCCAAAATGGCCCGGACATGCTGTTCAAACTGGGACGTATAGCAGCCCTCTATGGTGTAATGGCCAGAGTTGTGGGGCCGGGGGGCCAACTCATTTACCAGAATATGCCCCTGCCGGGTTACAAACAGTTCCATGCACAGCATCCCGCAGGCCTTGAATGCGTGAAGGCAAGCCTTGGCCACCTCCATGGCCTTCTGGGCCGTGGCCTCTGAGATCTTGGCCGGCACCGTGGTCTCATCCAAAATACTGTTCTTGTGGACGTTCTCCGCCACTGGGAACACGCTCATCTCTCCGTTCTCGCTGCCGCAGGCCAGAATGGAGACCTCCTTCTCAAATTCCACGCACTCCTCCACCATCAAGGGGAGTTTTCCGGCACCCAGGGCCTCATAGGCCTCCGGCACCGCCGCCCGCTCCAAAATCACCGCGTTGCCCTTGCCGTCGTACCCACCGGTGCATGTCTTTAGGATCAGCGGGTAGGACAGCTGCGCCCCGGCCTGGTAAATATCCTCCAGGCTCTCCACCGGCAGGAACGCCGGCACCGGGATCTGGTGCTTGGCCAGCCACCGTTTCTGGACCAGCTTGTTCTGAATGTGCAGCAAGGTTTCCGAACTGGGGTACACCTTGTGCCCCTCCTGCTCCAAAATCTGCAGAGCCTTGACGCTGATGTGCTCAAACTCATAGGTGACCACATCCACATCCTCCGCCAGCCGCAAAATGGCGTCCACATCCTCAAAGTCCGCCACAATATGCTTGTCCGCTATGCTGTGGGCGGGGCAGTGCTCCGTGGGATCCAGAATGGAAAACCAGGTGTCCAGCCGCTTCCCGTCCAGAATCATCATCTTGCCCAGCTGTCCGCCGCCGATGATGCCAATCTTCTTCATGTCCTTAACCTCCCAGTCCGGAGAGATAGAGCAGAAGGAGGAAAGCCGCCAGCACACCGTTGGTAGCCAACCCCACCCCCCACGGAATCCTTCCCTCCATTTTCACCACTAAATGGCCGTAAAACGTGATACCAATCCCCACTAGCGCCAGGATAAAGGAGAGAATTCCTACCAGCGCCACCACCAGTCCCGAACTGCCCCGGCTGGCCACCACCTGCCAAAGACAGAAAACCAGGGCCAAAAACCCGGCGGCAAAAAAAGTCAGGGATGCCTGCATGTAACTCATGGAAGCCAGACGCTGCCGGAGGGTCTTCCGTTTTTTCCGGTGCAGTCCCCTGCTGCGCCTAGCGCGCCCCGTACGTCTCATAGTACCGGTCAATGGCCGCCTTGATGCCATCGTCAATGATCACCTGTCCCCGGCAAGGCCGGTTGTACAGGTGTTCCACCACCTGCTCCATGGTCACAATGGCCACGGTCTCCATGCCGTAGGTCTCCCGGATCTCTGCCAGAGCGCTCTTTTCTCCTTTGCCTCGCTCCATCCGGTCCACGGACACCACCAGGCCCTTCACATCCACGTTGCCCTGGGCTTTCAAAATGGGCATGGTCTCCTGAATGGACGTACCGGCGGTGGTCACGTCCTCTATGATCACAATCCGGTCTCCGTCCCCAATGGGACTGCCCAGGAGAATCCCCTTGTCCCCATGGTCCTTGACCTCTTTCCGGTTGGAGCAGTAGCGGATATCCGCCCCGGTGGATTCGCTTAACGCGATGGTGGTGGCTACAGTCAGGGGAATCCCCTTATAGGCCGGGCCAAACAGCACGTCAAAGTCCGTACCAAACTTTGCCTGGATGGCCTTGGCGTAGTATTGGCCCAGCTTCCGCAGCTGGGAACCGGTACGGTAAAAGCCTGTATTAATAAAGAAAGGAGTCTGACGGCCGCTCTTGGTCACAAAGTCCCCAAACTTTAACACCTGGCAGTCCACCATAAATTCAATAAACTCTTTTTGATACTGTTCCATATTTCCTCCTAGCGCAGTTTGATATCCGAAATCCGCTCCATGCCGTACTGGGACATATAAGCCTCAAGTTCCTCCAGCACTTCCACCGTGGCCGCCGGGTTCCGGAAGTTGGCGGTGCCCACAGACACGGCGCTGGCCCCGGCCAGCAAAAACTCCACCGCATCCTCCCCGGTGCAGATGCCGCCCATGCCAATGATGGGGATGGACACGGCCCGGGCCGTCTGGTAGACCATCCGCACTGCCACCGGTTTCACCGCCGGGCCGGACAGGCCGCCGGTCTCATTGGCCAGGGCAAAGGCGCGCCGGTGCACGTCGATCTTCATGCCGGTGAGGGTGTTGATCAGGGAGAGCGCATCCGCTCCCCCGGCCTCCGCAGCCCGGGCGGTCTCCGTAATGTCGGTGACGTTGGGGCTTAGTTTCATGATCACCGGCTGCCGGGCCTTCTTCTTCACCGCCGCCGTGATCCGCTCCACCGCCCTAGGATTCTGGCCGAAAGCAATGCCTCCCTCCTTCACGTTGGGGCAGGAGATATTGATCTCCAGCAGATCCACCGGTTCCCCTGAAAGCCGCTCCACCACCGCCAGATACTCCTCCTCTGTGTGGCCGCAGACGTTGACAATGATCCGGGTGTCAAACTGTTTTAAAAAAGACAAGTCCCGGCGGCAGAACACCTCCACCCCCGGATTCTGAAGGCCAATGGCGTTGAGCATCCCGGAGGCTGTCTCCGCAATCCGGGGTGTCGGGTTCCCCGGCCAGGGGACATTGGCCACCCCTTTGGTCACCACCGCGCCCAGCTGGTTCAAGTCCACCAGCTCGCTGTACTCCATGCCGGAGCCAAAGGTGCCGGAGGCGGTCATCACCGGATTTTTCAATTCCACTCCCGCCAAATTTACGCTTAGATTCATAATCCCACCCCCGTTTCCGTTCCCATCTGTCTCACAGTTCCACCTCCCGGGCGTTGAACACCGGGCCGTCCTTACAGACCCGCTTATTTTTTACCTGGCTGTGGGCGTCCGCCTCTTTGGACTGGCACACGCAGGCCAAGCAGGCGCCAATGCCGCAGGCCATCCGCTCCTCCAGAGAAATCCACGCTTCCATGCCCGCTTCCTTCGCAAACGCCTGCAGCGCCCGCAGCATGGGCAGAGGACCGCATGCGTAGAGAACATCGGCTGACAAATGGTTACCGCGGATGGCGTCCAGCACATTCCCCGGCGTCCCCCGGCTGCCGTCCTCCGTGGCCAGGTACAAAGTCCCGGACTGGGAGAGTTCTTTTTCCAGATATGTCTCGCCGGTCCGGTATCCCATCACCAGCTGCACTTCCCCGGGCAGATGCCGGGCCAGTTCCAGCAGCGGCGGCACGCCGATGCCGCCTCCCACCACCAGAGCCCGTCCGGGCCGGATGGGGAAGCCGCTCCCCAGCGGTCCCAGGATTTCCACCGTATCCCCGGGCTTGAACTCAGAAAACTCCCGGGTGCCGGCCCCGGCGATCCGGTACACCAGCCGGAGTTTACCGGTTTCCGGCTGGATTTCACAGAGGCTGATGGGCCGGGGCAAAAGCCGGGCGCCGTCCCGGCAGTACAGGGACACAAACTGTCCCGGCGCCGCAGAGGCGGCAATGAACTCTGTCTGGAGCCACAGACTGTAGATCCCTGTCCCAACCGGCTCCTGAGAGAGAACCAGGGCCGTTTCCTTTTTTGTTCCCATGGGGCCGCCTCCTTACCGAATGGTCTTCAGATCCGCAATCATATCCAAAGCCGCCTGCCGGGCCGCCTCCCCAAAGTGTTCCGGCCCAAACTTGGCGTATTTTTCCTGCTTATAGGCGGCAATAATCCCCCGGGAGGAGTTGACAATAGCTCCCAACCCGTCTTCATTAAAATAAGGAGCCAGATCCGCCGCCGTGGCGCCCTGGGCTCCGTAGCCCGGCACCAGAATGCAGGTCTTGGGCATAATCTTCCGCAGCACCTTGCCCATCTCCGGGTAGGTGGCGCCCACCACCGCCCCCACGTAGCTGTAGCCGCAGCCCATAACCCCGTCCCCCCAGCGGGCCACCTGCTCGCCCACCCACTCGTAGAGGGGACGGCCGTCCACCAGCCGGTCCTGGAATTCCCCGCTGGAAGGGTTGGATGTCTTCACCAGCACAAAAATCCCCTTGTGCTCCTTCTTGCAAACCTCCAAAAACGGCCGGATGCTGTCGGATCCCATGTAAGGGTTTACTGTGGCAAAATCCTCATCAAAGGCCGGAAGACTCTGGCTTCCCACCTGCACATGACCCAAATGGCCCACGGCGTAGGCCTCGGAGGTGGAGCCGATATCCCCCCGCTTGATATCTCCAATGATGATCAGGCCCTTTTCCCGGCAGTAAGCCAGGGTCTTTTGGTAGGCCGCCACTCCTGGCACTCCAAACTGTTCGTACATGGCAATCTGGGGTTTCACCGCCGGCACCAGGTCCCAGATGGCGTCCACAATGCCCTTGTTAAACTCCCAGATTGCCTCCGCCGCACCCTCCAGAGTCTCTCCAAACGCTTCAAAGGCTTTTTTTTGGATGTGCTCCGGCACAAACTTCAACATAGGGTCCAGTCCCACCACCACCGGGGCGTCCATCTCCCGGATTTTCTCATTCAGCCTGTCAATCATAGGTTCTCCTCCGCCGCCGCATATACAATTTTTCCAGCCACCAGGGTGTAGCGCACCTTGCCCCGGACCCGCCGTCCGTGGAAGGGAGTGTTCCGCCCCTTGGAGGCAAATTGGTTTTTGTCAATGACATACTCCGCCGCCGGGTCCACAATGGTCACATCCGCTGGGCTCCCCTCCTGTAGGGCGCCCAAGGGAAGCCCCAGAATCTGGGCAGGCCGGCGACTCATTTTCTCCGCCATCTCCAGAGGCGTCAGAATACCGGTCTCCACCAGTTCCGTCACCGCCAGGGCCACTGCCGTCTCAGACCCCACAATACCGTTGGGGGCCTCCGGGAAGGGCCGGGCCTTCTCCTCCTCGCTGTGGGGGGCATGGTCCGTGGAGATCACGTCCATGGCCCCGGTCTTTAAGGCCTGGCGCAGCGCCTCCACATCTTTTTTCTCTCTGAGAGGAGGGGCCATCTTGAAATTGGCGTCCCCCTCCGGCATATCCCCATAGGTCAGGGTAAAATGGTGGGGGCACACCTCCGCAGTGAGCTTCACCCCCTCCGCCTTGGCCTGGGCCGCCATCCAGGCGCTTGCTGCGGTGGAGCAGTGGCACAGGTGGAGCTTGGCGCCGGTCTCCCGGGCCAGCAAAATATCCCGGGCGGTGATCACATCTTCCGAGGAATGGCTGACGCCGCTGACCCGCCGGGCCTCCGCCACGGTCCCCTCCCGCATCACGCTCTCCTGCAGCAGGTTCCGGTCCTCACAGTGGTCCATGACCACCATATCCAGGGCCGCCGCCTGCTTAAGGGCCCGCCGGTACAAGGCCGCATTCATCACGGTCTTTCCGTCCTCACTGAAGGCCACGGCCCCCGCCTCTTTCATGGCGGCCATATCCGTCAGTTCCTCCCCGGCCAGCCCCTTGGTCACCGCGCCAATAGGCAGAATCCGGACAACCGACTCCCGCCGCGCTTTTTCCAAAAGAAAGGAAACCATCTCCGGGCTGTCGATCACCGGGTCGGTGTTGGCCATGGGGCACACGGCGGTAAATCCCCCTCTGGCCGCCGCCCGGGAGCCGGTGGCGATGGTTTCCTTATAGGTAAAACCCGGGTCCCGAAAGTGGACGTGCAGGTCTATGAGGCCCGGCATGACCCAGCATCCGGCTGCGTCGATCACCTGGTCCGCCTCCTCCCGGCAGTCCGGGGACACCGTCCGGATCACTCCGTCCTCCACCAGCACCTGGCAGATCTCATCCCGCCCGCTGGCCGGGTCCAACACTCTTCCATTTTCAATCCGAATCCGCATGCGTATCCTCCCTGCATCCTCTTCCGGCTGGTCTCTGGGAGCCCTGGCCAGGACTCTCTGCATCCGCTTTATTTTAGCACATCCCCCTGGCAGTTGACAAGTATATCGGCCAGAAAAAAGGACCGGCAGCCTGGTAGCAGCCTGGTCCTTCCCGCTGCCGGTCCTGCCGGCGGGTAGCGGACATGGAGCAGTTCATGGGTCCGGTTCTTCAATAGATCGTTGTACTTTTGCCGGCTGCCCCGGGAAGAAGGCTCCTCACCCAGGATATCGGAATCGGCGGCGGATCTCCTCCAGACCCGAATCCAGCCGTTCCTCTGACCCGGCCGGAAGCACCTGGGCCATCCACCGCTCCTCGGTCTCTGTGCCGGTTCCGTGGGGCACCTGCCAGGCGCCGGCATCGCTGCCCACCGCCAGCAGCGCGCCCTTTTCCGATGCCCGGCGAATGTTTTCTCCGTGAATCCGTCCGATCTCCCGCAGCACTCCGTCGTCATACCGGTCGGTGCCCAGCATATTCAAGCAGGGAGATAGAGTGGGGACCCAGACAGTATGGGACTCTGCCAGGGCGTCCAGGCACTCCTCTGAGAGAAAGGCGCCGTGTTCCAGGGAATCCACCCCCGCCTCAATGGCCGCCAGCGCGTTTCGGGCCCCGTTGGTGTGGGACATCACCGCAAACCCCTCCTCATGGGCAATGTGGATCATCTCCCGGATATCCGACCGGTCCAGTCCCTCTTCGGACAAAGTCCCCACTTGGGTAAAGTCAATGAGGCCGCTGGTTATAATTTTGATAAAATCGCCTTTTTTCTCCCGCACCTGGGCTACCAGAGTCCGGTACTCATCCCATGTCTCAAAGGCATACCCTACAATCCCTCCATAATGACCCCGCTTGTGGATGGCAAACAGGGGCGTCCGGTATTCCAGACCGTACTCCGGCGCCAGTTCCCTGGCCCGCTCGGAAACATGGCGGGCGTCGCCCCCTTCCCGGAGGAAAGTGATCCCCCGGTCCCGGTAGGCAGCCAGGCACTGGCGGATGGGCTCATCCTGCACCTGCTCCCAATGCCGGTCCACCGCCTGCCGGTAATTGACTCCGTCCATGATTACATGAATATGGCAATCTCCCCGCATGCCTTATGCCTCCTGTTCAGTTTGCTGCATGGCCTTTAAGTCCGCCAACAATTCCTCCACCGCGTCCTCCCGGGTGGCCCAGCTGGTGCAGAACCGAACTGCCAGCCGGTCTTCCCCCACGGGCTTCCAGGGAGAAAAGCTGTACTTTTCCGCCAGCCGGTCCGCCTCCTCCCGGGTCAGAATCACAAACTGCTGGTTGGTGGGGGATTCGCAGAAAAATGGAAGGCCCAACTCTTTCATGCCGTCCCGAAGCCGGTGAGCCATCTGGATTCCATGGCGGCCTATGCGCTGGTAAAGATCCCCGGTGAACAGCGTATCAAACTGGATCCCCAGGAGCCGTCCCTTGGCCAACATGGCCCCCTGCTGCTTTTCCACATAGCGGAAGTTTTCCTGCAGCCTGGGATGGATCAGCACCACCGCCTCCCCAAAGAGGGCGCCCACCTTTGTGCCGCCGATGTAAAACACATCGCAGAGCCGGGCCAGATCCGGCAGCTCCAGGTCATTTTCCTCCGCCGCCAGGCCGTATCCCAGCCGGGCGCCATCCAAAAACAGATACAGATTCCATTCCCGGCAGACTTCCCGGATCTCCTCCAGTTCCCGGCGGGTGTACAAGGTCCCTATCTCCGTGGGGTGGGACAGGTACACCATTCCCGGCTGCACCATGTGCTCCCGGGAGGAATCCGACCAGTGGGCCTGACAGGCTTCCCGAATCTGCCCCGCGGAGATCCTTCCCTCTTGCCCTGGAAGAGCCAGCACCTTGTGACCGGAGGCTTCCACCGCCCCGGTCTCATGGACATGGATGTGGCCGGTATCCGCTGAAAAAGCCCCTTGGTACGGCCGCAGGGCCGCCCGGATCACCGTCACGTTGGCCTGGGTCCCTCCCATGAGGAAATGAACCTGAGCCTCCGGGCGCCGACAGGCCGCCCGGATCTTTTCCTGGGCCCGGGCACAATAGGCATCCTCCCCATACCCGGTGGTCTGCTCCAGATTTGTCTCCAGCAGCCGCTGCATCACCTCCGGGTGCGCTCCCTCCGTATAATCGCACTCAAATCTCCACTTGACCATGCTTCCCCTCCGGTTTCACATTTTTTTCATACTTTCTTCAAGATTTGCCCACAAGATACTCGTATACTGATAACCGTTAGGAAACATTCCTTCCGTTTTCCTATCAACTAAGAGAGGATGGCACCTCACACGAGACTCCCCTTCGCTCTCTAACCATCCCCTCTAGGCGGCGCTCTCCCGGCGCCGCCTTTTTAGTGGAAAAGTCCAGTCAAGCGGCTGGATGTCTGGGCGGTCTCCATGGTCTCCGGTCCCCCATCGGTAAGGTTGACCATCAGGAAACAGATCTCCTCCCACAACGCGTCTACGCTTGTCTCCTCCCTACCCGCTTTTGCCCTGTCAAAAGCTGAGCAGAGAAAGAAGGCGGTTCTTCCATCCCAGACACATTCAGAGAAAAAACCGTTGTGACGGTCTGCTCATCCGCATTCCGCACAGCGGTTTTCTCTGTGACTTTATTTCACTGTACAAAACTCCACCCGGTTCAACAGTTCCTCGCTGTTTTCACCGTATACCTTCAGGTTCAGCTTTTTTTCCACCCCCAAAGCGATCACACCCAACAGCGATTTTGCGTCCACCATCCGGTTTCCGCACTGAACATCCACATGATCGGGATATCCCTCCGCGCAGCTGACAAATCTCTTGGCGTCAGCCATATCGCGGAACATAATGGTTGCCGTCTGCATTACCGCATTCCTCCTATGTAGCAGATTCACTTGTGATTGCCCCCGTCTCCGGACCGTTTTCCGTTCCGGTATACCGGTTATTTGTTTGCACATTAGGATACTCAATACAGACGGATTTGTCAACTGTTTTTTACAATTTTCCCGTTTTCTTCACAAATCTTCTTCGCAAACCAAAGGCCTTTTTATGGGACGGAACACCCGTTTCAGGATACAAAAAAGCGCGAGACGGGATTCGAACTACTTTGCAACTACCAAAAATATAGTAGAATGGAGGGTTTCAAGCAAGTGTTTTTTCTTTTGTAGTAAATTTGTAGTACACTTAGTTGTAAATATTTTTAGCACTATCGAAGTTTTCTATCATACTATTTATATAAGATTCGTTCGGCAATTTTTTGAATCCTGTTAATAGGGTCGCTTCTTCTATCCCTAATAGAGAGGCCGCCCTTTTTTTTCGTTCGGATTCTGTGCGTGGTTTCGCAACTGCTATATTAGTAAGTACTTGATTTTTGGTTATAAGCGGATTAGAATATTCCTGCTTCACGTTGTCATACTCCATAATTTTTATATTATCTCTGTCCATTTCAATAAGTGTTCCACATCGCCCGTACAATTGTTGTATTGGTTCCGTGGGTCTGTCTATAGCCAGTTCTTTAAAAAATTCTTTTATAGGTTGAGTTGTGGTTATAATCATTAACTTACATTCAGAGAGGCTTTTATCCCTATATCTTGCAGGCACATCCCTGTTTACAAAGTTATCTAATATACCCATTAAATCATCAAAGCCAAATGAATTTCCTCTTATATCATCCAGTATATAAGCGTCCTGCCCATTATATGGTGCCATTCTGTCTTTACTGCTTCCGCTGTTTTCATATGAATAGCCTTTACGCTCTATAATTTGAGCCGCAAGAGTAGACTTTCCACACCTTCCAGTTCCACAAATGTAAATGACTTCCATTTGCCTTTTCGTACTACGAATACTATTATCTCTATATTCCCAAGCGTTCTGGATGGAACGTTTATATGTGTCCCATTCCTTAGCACTAATAAATTGAGAATAATTATACCGCCTCATTGTTCCATTTGCGGACATCTCTATAAGTTCATTGCGCCTGTTGTCTTTGTCTTTTTTAATCCGGCCAGCCTTAATTATCTCCAGCCTCTTAGCATAATCAAAATTGCTTAAAACTTCCTCGGTTTTATATTTGTACTTCTCCGGAGCGTTCTCGTGGATTAAATAGAGAAGCATATCATCATATTTACCAGACTTGCTGTCTTGTACATAACTTTCAGATACTCCAAACCATTTTGCCACATCAGAACGTCGGCGACTCTTATAGAGCTTTAACATAATATGCCAATGCGGTTTTTTAAGTGTTCCATCCTCGTTTTTATCTTTATCATGTAAGATGTAGGCGAAACACTCTATATCTGTTTTGTGGTTTGCCAATGCTTCAAGTAATCGATCTTTAGTTAAATACTCAATTTGAGTCTGTACTTCATAGAGCCTTTTGTACATCTTCTTTCTGCTCCATAAGCTTAACGATTATAAAGCGTATATAATTTGCTTCACTAAGTCCATGAGCTGAAGCCTCTTGCTTTATAAAATCGCTCAACCTGTCATTTAGTCTTAATGTGTATGAATTATATTTGTATTTTTTCATAGTTCCTCCTTATTAGGTTATTGTTGTCATATTTTTTGTTTCACTTTAATTATGATAGATGTGTTTAAAAAAAATGATGAATTTGTCGTTTTTTTGCATGAAATGTAGTCATTGTAGTCATAAATTCAGGGCGGTAGGTCAAGTTCACTACCGCCCTGAAAGCCGCTTAAAATAAGGGTTTTTTATTGTAATGTAGTCATGTAGTCATGGTTTTGCAAAAACTTTTTGAAACAGCTAAAACAGGGCTACAATTTGGCAATGTGGCAATGTGTAAAAAAGCTTCCGCAAAACATTCGGAAGGGAACAAACCACCATAAAAAAAACAGAGACGTATGAACCCACACACCTCTGCTTATATATTTGCTCACCGCCTGTGCTTTAGAGCGAAATTAACGCTCTAAACCTTCATCTTTGCTGGTAATTTTATCTCTTACATTTTCTATTACTTCGTTATTCAATAATTCTTTATACTCTTCAATTAACATATGGTCTTGTAAAACTTGTTCAGCTATTGAAAGTCTCTCACTATACTTTATATTCTCTATAAAATCATTAGAGCTTTTAAGCCTGTCTAATTCTTCTTTAGCTACTTCTTTAATCCTTTTACGCGTGAGCCGTTCTTGCAGTTCTCTTTGCTCTAATAGTTTGAGCATTTGTTTGTCTATATTCGCCTCACGTTCATTCAGTGAAGCTTCTTTACTCTCTAACTTCCGCTCCGCTTCTTCTATGCTCTTATACTGCGCTATAGTTTGCTCTAAGTCTCTGATGATTTTACTATCAATTAAAGCCTTATCTTTATTAAACAGAGTTTCTTTTATCTCTATCTTCTCAAGCTGTTCTTTACTTAAAATACGCCCTGCTTCTTTGAGTGTTCTCCGTGCGTCAAACAACTCTGTTTGTAACTTACTCTTTTCTTCACTCATTTCTTTAAGCTTTAACTCTGTTATAGTTTTATTACCACCTACCGTACTTCCATTCAGTATTCCCACATCCCGTCCGAACACTTTCTCCATGAACTTACTCATTTCTTTATGAATTGACTTTAAGTCTGCTCTCGTGACACACTCGTAAGCTGAACATTTATACTTCCCTGGGTGCTTTTTATCTTCAACACTCGGAATGAATTTAAAGTGTAAATGTGGCGTTGTCTCATCATTGTGAACCCATCCGCTTACAACATTCTCACTCTTATACTTTTCTTCTAAGAACTTATAAGCATACTTAAAGAATTTCTCATGTTCAGACTTATCTAAATCTTTCGGAACTGTCACAACCCAACTACAAAGCGTATTCACATCTTTTCTGTTTTGTACTTTGATTTCGTTTAATCTCTGTTTATAGTACTCATACTCATTCTTTTTACATAAGTTATAATTTAACTTTGTACGTGAACTGTCTATGTTTTCATTTGACCTTGACTGTACTGCTTTTCTACTGTCGTGAGCTAGTACTCGCCACACAGTTGTTCTATTTATTTTCATGTAATGCATGTCTTAATCCTCCTTTCTAGGCTTAATCATAGTATGTAATATTTTTTCCAGAATAGCATGAATGCTATAGCCAGTTATAGCATTCCTTCGGAATGCAAACTGGCAAGGCGCTGCGCCCTTGACCCGCCTTTTCTCAATTGCGTAATATCTACTAGACTTTTCTCTATATAAAAATTCTTAGAATTAAACAAGGCGGAATTGAAAACTGCGTAATCAATTCCACCTCTCTCTATTATGTGTGAGCGTCCGCCCATGATGATACTCTAAAATATAAGCCTGTTTTTCATCTCATTTCTATGCTATAATGTAAGAGACTTAGATAACAGCCCAATAGTAGGAGTAGTGAAGTTTAGGCAGTCCAAGAGGCTGACTAATTGGGTAGGAGTTTTATATAAATGTTAGATAAGTCAAAGCTCTTGTACTTTGAAAACTTCATAGATGTACTAGATGAAAAAAGTAAAAGTGCTCTGCTTGATGTAATAGACATGAATAAAAAAGAATTGGTTTCAACAGTTCACAAATACAAAATAAGCCAACTGACAGGAAAAGACCAGCGGTGGCATACTTACATCCCAGCAGATACTAAAAGAGGTCTTAAAGGAGGCTTCGGTAGTTTGTGTGGAAGGGTCAGCGGCCAGGCAGCCTCGAC
>CAZDOQ010000018.1:0-20404 GCA_964507035.1 uncultured Lachnospiraceae bacterium
CCGCCCTACACCAGCGAGCGGGCCAAGCAGAAGGTGGTGGACCTGGCCCGGATCATCAGCCGGTACACCGGCCCCATCCGCCTCCACGTGGTGAATTTTACGGATCTGCAACTCCACATCTATGAGACCTGTCCCCATGAGGAGCTGACCATTCTCATGCGCCGGTATATGATGCGGATCGCCCAGCGCCTGGCGGAGCAAAACGGCTGTCAGGCCCTGATCACCGGGGAGAGCATTGGCCAGGTGGCTTCTCAGACCATGCAGAGCCTGGCGGCCACCAACGACGTGTGCACCATGCCGGTGTTCCGGCCTCTCATTGCCTTTGACAAGCAGGAAATTGTGGATGTGTCCAAGAAGATCGGCACCTTTGAGACATCCATCCAGCCTTTTGAAGACTGCTGCACCATTTTTGTGGCCAAGCATCCGGTGACCAAGCCGAACCTGAAGGTGATCCGCAGGTCGGAAACCCGGCTGACAGAGGTGGACAGCCTTATGGAAAAGGCCCTGGAGACGGCGGAAGTGATCCGGGTAGGAGAGGAGTAAGGCGGCGGAAGCAGAGAAAACACCGGAAACGGCATAAACGAGAACCGGGAGCCCCTTGTGGGAGCTCCCGGTGAAAGATTCAGAAAAAAGGCGGCCCTGGGGTCAGCCCTTGTACAGGTACGGGTCCAGCGACTTCATGATCTCATCCATGTTGGCATCGGAATGGATGTTCAGAGTGATGGGCTTGGAGAGATCCAGGCTGAAGATTCCCATGATGGATTTGGCGTCAATGACATAGCGGCCGGAGATCAGATCGAAATCCGTGGGAAAGTGTGTGATCTCGCTGACAAAACTCTTTACCTTGTCAATGGAATCCAGGACAATCTGTACGGTTGTCATAATCAAGTTCCCCTTTCTTTATAGCGCAGGCAAGGCCTATTTTCAGCTTCTATAGTAGACCGGCCCTGGGGAAAAGTCAAGTATTCGGAGCGAGAAAACCATGAAAAAAATAGCGTTTCACAACCTGGGCTGCAAGGTCAATTCCTATGAAACAGAGGCCATGATTCACCAGATGGCTGGGCGGGGATATCAGGTGGTTCCCTTTGAGGAAAAGGCGGACATCTATGTGGTCAACACCTGCTCCGTGACCAATATTGCGGACCGGAAATCCCGCCAGATGCTGCACCGGGCCAAAAAACAAAACCCGGAGGCTCTGGTAGTGGCGGTGGGCTGCTACGCCCAGGCGGACCCGGAGCGGGTGCTGGCGGACGGGGCCGTGGATCTGGTGGTGGGAAACGACCAGAAAGGCCGGCTGGCGGAGCTGATTGAGGAGCGGACCAGCGCCCTGCTTCCCATAGGGGAGGTGCGGGAGTATGAAGAACTCCATGGGACCGGAAGCCGGGAGCACACCCGGGCTTTTTTAAAGATTCAGGACGGCTGCAACCAGTTTTGCAGCTATTGCCTGATCCCCTACGTCCGGGGCCGGGTCCGGAGCCGCCGTCACGCAGATGTACTGGCGGAAGCGGAGCGGCTGGCAGAGGGGGGATTCCGGGAGGTGGTGCTCACAGGAATTCATCTGAGTTCCTACGGCACAGACCAGGGATTCCCGGAGGGGGAGGCCTTAATCCGGCTGTTCCAGGACCTGTCCCGCATCTCCGGCATTGCCCGGATCCGCCTGGGATCCCTGGAGCCCCGGATTGTGACGGAAGCCTTTGCCGCGGCTTTGGCGGCTGATCCCAAAATCTGCCCCCATTTTCACCTGTCCCTCCAGAGCGGCTGCGACCGGACCCTGCAGCGGATGAATCGCCGCTATACCACCGGGGAATACTATGAAAAATGCCAGCTGCTGCGCCGGTCCTTTGAGCACCCGGCCATCACCACCGACGTGATTGTGGGTTTTCCCGGGGAGACGGAAGAAGAATTTGAAGAGACCTGCCGTTTCCTGGAGCAGGTGCAGTTTTACGAGACCCATGTGTTCAAGTATTCCCGCCGCAAAGGGACCCGGGCGGACCGAATGCCGGATCAAGTGCCGGAGGAGGTGAAGGCCCGGCGGAGCAGTGTGCTTCTCGCCATGACGGAGCGTCACTCCCAGGAGTTCCGGCAGTATTACCGGGGACGGCAGGAGGAGATCCTGCTGGAGCAGGAGGTGACAGTCCGGGGACAGCGGCTGTACGAGGGATACACCCGGGAGTACGTGAAGGGGTACGTGCCGGTGGAAGGACACCATCCCGGGGAGCTGGTTCTGGCGGAGATGGAGATATAATTCTCTTGCTTCTGTGCACAAAGTGTATTAAAATAAAAAAGAATACGGGACATCGCAAGAGGGATAGAACAATATGGCAGATTTACAGAGAACGCAAAGTTTTGTCACCATGCCGGAGAAAAAAATGGAAGTGGGGGAGATCCTGGAGCGGGTGTACCAGGCCCTGACGGAGAAGGGCTATAACCCGGTGAACCAGATCGTGGGCTATATTATGTCCGGGGACCCCACTTATATCACCAGCTATGCAGGAGCCCGAAATCTGATCGCCAAAGTGGAACGGGATGAGATCCTGGAGGAACTGATGCAGGTCTACATCCAGGTGATGGAGAGAAAGTATTAAAGGGCGCCATGCGGATATTGGGCTTAGACTATGGAAGCGTAACGGTGGGGGTGGCGGTCAGCGACCCTTTGGGGATTACGGCCCAGGGGCTTTTGACCATCACCCGTCCCGGGGAGAATAAGTTGCGCCGGACTCTGGCTCAGATTACGGAACTGGCGGAGCAGTATCAGGCAGAGAAGATCGTGTTGGGATTTCCCAAGAATATGAACAACACCGTGGGAGAACGCGGCGAAAAGACGCTGGAGTTTCAAAGACAGCTGGAACGCCGTACCGGTCTCCCCGTTATTTTGTGGGACGAGCGTCTCACCACCAGAGAGGCCAACCGGTCTCTCATGGAGGCGGGTGTGCGCCGGGAAAATCGTAAGGAGGTAATCGACCAGATGGCGGCGGTGCTGATTCTGCAGGGCTATCTGGATTCGATGAGAGAAAAAATTGGAGAAACTGACTTTTCAGGGTGAGAACGGGGAAGCCATAGAGCTTTATATTTTGGAAAGCACCCGCTTGGGCGGTGTGGATTATATATTGGCAACCGGCGCAGAGACTGGCGACGGGGATTGCTACATTTTCAAAGACAAGTCGGACAGCGCCGACGACACGGCGGTTTACGAGATGGTGGAGGATGAGAACGAGTTGGATTATCTGCTGTCTGTATTTGCCGAACTGTTGGACGATGTGGATTTGGAATTTTGAAGAGACAAGACAGAACGGAAAAAACAAAAACAGGAGGTTATTTTTTGAAAAAACAAGACAACTTAAAATTGAAGGTCATTCCCCTAGGAGGCTTGGAGCAGATCGGGATGAATATGACCGCCATTGAGTATGGAGACTCGATCATTGTGGTGGATTGCGGGTCTTGCTTCCCCTCGGACGATATGCTGGGAATCGACCTGGTCATTCCGGATGTGACGTATCTGGTGGAGAATATTCACAAGGTCAAGGGCTTCTTTATTACCCATGGCCATGAGGATCACATTGGGGCCATCCCCTATGTGCTGAAGCAGGTGCCGGCCCCCATCTACGGGACCAAGCTGACCTTGGGAATCATTGAGAACAAGCTGAAAGAGCACAACATGACCCGGAGCGTCAAGCGGAAGGTGGTCCGGTACGGCCAGTCCATCACCGCCGGGGATTTCCGAGTGGAGTTTATCAAGGTGAACCACAGCATTGTGGACGCGGCGGCTCTGGCCATTTTCACACCGGTGGGCACCCTGATTCACACCGGGGACTTTAAGATCGACTACACGCCGGTGTTCGGAGATCCGGCGGATCTGACCCGGTTTGCGGAGTTGGGAAAGAAGGGTGTGCTGGCCATGCTCTGCGAGAGCACCAATGTGCTCCGGGAGGGCTTTACCATGTCCGAGCGGATCGTGGGAAAAACCTTTGACACCCTCTTTGCCCAGCACGAGCACAGCCGGATCATTGTGGCCACCTTTGCCTCCAACGTGGACCGGGTGCGCCAGATCATCAACACCGCCCACAAATATGGCCGGAAGGTGGTGGTGGAGGGCCGGAGCATGGTGAATATCATCAACACGGCCCAGGCGCTGGGATACATCAAGATCCCGGACGGCTGCCTCATTGACATTGAAAAACTGAAAAATTACCCCAAGGAGAAGACGGTGCTGGTCACCACCGGCAGCCAGGGAGAGTCCATGGCAGCCCTGTCCCGGATGGCTGCCAGCATCCACCGGAAGATCTCCATTGAGCCGAGGGATACCATCATCTTAAGTTCCACCCCCATCCCGGGCAATGAGAAGGCCGTGTCCAAGGTCATCAATGAACTGTCCCAGCTGGGGGCCAACGTGATCTTCCAGGACACCCACGTGTCCGGCCACGCCTGCCAGGAGGAGATCAAGCTGCTCTACTCTCTGGTGAAGCCAAAATACTCCATTCCCATCCACGGGGAGTACCGGCATCTGCAGACCCATGCCCGTCTGGTTCAGGAGATGGGGATTCCCAAGGAGAACACCTTTGTGCTCCACTCCGGCGCGGTGCTGGAACTGGACGGAAACGGTGCGGAAGTCACCGGCGACGTGCCGGCCGGCTCTGTGCTGGTGGACGGCCTGGGCGTGGGCGACGTGGGGAACATTGTGCTCCGCGATAGACAGACCTTGGCCCAGCATGGTATAATCGTGGTGGTAGCGGTGCTGGAGCGGGGCAGCAACCAGCTGCTGTCCGGGCCGGATATTGTGACCCGGGGCTACGTCTACGTGCGGGAGTCGGAGCAGCTGATGGAGGATGCCAAGAGCGTGGTTATGGGATCCCTCATTGAGTGCTATGACAAGCACGTGACAGACTGGAGCAAGATCAAAAATACCATCCGAGACGACCTCAGCGACTATCTGTGGAAGCGCATGAAGAGGAGTCCGATGATCCTTCCGATCATCATGGAGGCATAAATACCGCCGTCAGGAGGGAGCATGAAGAAGAAAAGGGACAGACTGCAGACACTGGATGTGCTGACCCGGCTGCTGGGCCGGTTCGGCATCCGAATTCTGATCTATGCCGGGCTGGCGGTCCTGTTTTATTTTGGGATCACCCGGGCTTACCAGTTCGGATATTCCGTTTTTACCTCAGACCCGGTGGCCGAGGAGCCAGGGACGGAGATCCAGGTGACCATCACCGAAGATATGGACGCTCGGGATATTGCAAAGCTCCTGCTTGACGCAGGGGTGATCCGGGATGAGAATGTGTTTGTGGTGCAGGAATTCTTTTATACCAGCGACCGGGTTCCCATCTACCCGGGGACCTATACGCTGAACAATTCCTGGAGTGCCGAACAGATTATAGACGTGCTCACAGAGGAACCGGAGACGGAGGAGGAGACCACGGTCCTGGCCGGAGCCGCCGACGCAGCCCAGACCGCTGCGCCGGAGACATCCCCGGAGACCAGCCTGGAGGAGGCAGAGTGATGGACCCGGAACGGCTGCGCGTGTATCTGGCCTCCCTGGAACCGGACCCGTCCCCTTTGATGGGGGAGATGGAAGCCTATGCGGCGGAACACCGGGTGCCCATTGTCCGGAGAGAGACCGCCGCTTTTCTAAAGACGCTGGTGGCCTTACAAGATCCGGGAGAAATCTTAGAGGTGGGGACCGCCATTGGCTACTCCGCCCTGCGGATGTGCGAGGCGTTGGGAAGAGGCGGACATATTACCACCGTGGAAAAAATGGAGGAGTGGATCTCCCGGGCCCGGGCGTATATCAAGCGGGCTGGGGAGGACGCCCGGATCACGCTGCTGACAGGGGATGCGGCTGAGGTCCTTGGGACCTTGGCCGGTCCCTATGATTTTATTTTCCTGGATGCAGCCAAGGGTCAGTACCTGACGCTGCTGCCGGAACTGGAGCGGCTGACGGCGCCAGGAGGGGTGCTGGTCACAGACAATATTTTTCAGGAAGGAACCGTCCTGGAGTCCCGTTTTGGCGTGCGGCGGCGGGACCGGACCATTCACAGCCGGATGCGGGAATATCTGTTTCAGCTGAAGCACCGAGAGGCCTGGGAGACTGCCCTGGTGCCGGTGGGAGACGGGGTGGCGGTGAGCGTCCGGAGAAGGACGGATGAGGAGAGCCTATGAAGAAACCAGAACTATTGATGCCGGCGGGAAGCCTGGAGGTGTTAAAGACCGTTATCACCTACGGGGCGGATGCGGTATACCTGGGCGGGGAGGTTTTAAGCCTTCGGGCCAAGGCCAAGAACTTTACCATGCCGGAGATCAAAGAGGGCATTCGGTTTGCCCACGAGCATGGGGCCAAGGTCTATGTGGCGGCCAATATTTTTGCCCACAACCAGGACATGCGGGCGGCCATGAAATTCTTTCTGCTGTTAAATAATTACAAACCGGACGCCCTGATCCTCTCTGATCCAGGGCTGTTTTTGCTGGCTCAGAGCCTGGTGCCGGAGATTCCCATCCACATCAGCACCCAGGCCAACAACACCAACTACGGCGCCTGGCTGTTTTGGCAAAAGCAAGGGGTGAAACGGCTGGTGGCGGCCCGGGAACTGCATCTGGCGGAGCTTTCGGAAATCCGGGCCAACATTCCGGAGGACATGGAGATGGAAGCCTTTGTTCACGGCGCCATGTGCATCTCCTACTCTGGCCGCTGTCTGATCAGCAATTACCTTACCGGCCGGGATGCCAACCAGGGAGAGTGTACCCATCCCTGCCGGTGGAAGTATGCGCTGATGGAGGAGACCCGCCCCGGAGAGTACATGCCGGTGGAGGAGGACGGAAGGGGCACCTACCTGTACAACTCCAAAGACCTGTGCATGATCGGTCATATCCCGGAACTTTTGGATGCGGGGGTGGACAGCCTGAAGGTGGAGGGGCGGATGAAGAACGCTCTCTACGCCGCCACCGTGACCAGGGCCTACCGGGCAGCCATAGACGATTACTTGGAGGACCCGGAGAAGTACTACCGCCACCTTCCCTGGTATCAAGAGGAGGTCCAGAAATGTACCACCCGGCCCTTTTGCACCGGGTTCTACTTTGGAAAACCGGACGGGGCGTCCCAGATCTATGAGGAGAGCACCTACCAGAAAGACTGGGTCTACCTGGGAACCGTGGAGATGGAGGAGGGAAGGCCCTTCCTGCTCCAGAAGAATAAGTTTTCGGTAGGGGACGAACTGGAGGTTATGCGGCCCGACGGCAGCAACCTGCCGGTGACGGTTCGGGCCCTTGCCACAGAGGAGGGGCAGCCGGTGGAGAGCGCGCCGCACCCGGGCCAGAAATTGTTCCTGGATCTGGGGATTCCTCTGATGGCCTATGACATTCTCCGGCGGAAGGCCGGCACATGAGTCTGATCCTGCTGGCGACGGGGCTCCTCTGCCTTCTGTACTTTCTGGTGCTGATCCGGGCGGGGGTCCGAGCTCCCTTTGTCTGGTTCTGGGCCGTGGCCGGGGGCTGCTTAGGGGTCCTGGCTCTGTGGCAGCGGCTGGCCCCTCTCCCCGCCGGGGTGTGGCTGGGCCTTGGTCTGGCGCTGGCGGTGGTTCTGGCGCTTTTGGGCGGAGTGGCCTCCCGGATCTTTGGCCATTACCAGGACCGGGGAGAGTCGGGGCTGGATGTGCTGGTGGTGCTGGGAGCCCAGGTATGGGGCACCCGGGTGTCCCAGTCTCTCAAGGTGCGGCTGGAAGCCGCTTTGGCTTACCTGACGGCAAACCCGGGGACCGTGGTGGTGGTCACCGGCGGTCAGGGAACCGGAGAGGAGATCCCGGAGGCGGAGGCCATGGCTAGGTGGCTCATGGAGCGGGGGATTTTGGAACGTCGGGTTCTGCGAGAGACGGAATCCACATCCACCCGGGAGAACCTGCTCCTGGCCAGGTCCCTCTTTCCCGGGGAGCGTCCCCGGGTGGGAATTGTGACCAATGATTTTCACCTGTACCGGGCGCTGCAAATGGCCCGGACCCTGTATCCGGAGCTTTCCGTCTGCGGCATAGCCGCCCCCTCGGAGCCGATGCTGCAGCCGCACTACCTGATCCGTGAGTTTTTGGCTGTATTAAAAGCCAGGATTGCAGAAATCCTATAAGATACCATCAACGGAGGTCAATATGAAGATACCGGAAGCCTATACGCTGCTCCGCCAGGAGACGGTGGAGGAATTGCAGTCGGAAGCCTTTTTGCTGCGCCACAAAAGAAGCGGCGCCCGTCTGTTTTTGCTGTCCAACCAGGATGAAAACAAGGTGTTTGCCATTGGATTTCGGACTCCGGTCAGCGACAGCACCGGCGTACCCCATATCCTGGAGCATTCGGTGCTCTGCGGGTCGGACCGGTTTCCGGTGAAGGATCCTTTTATTGAGATGGAAAAGAGTTCCCTCCAGACCTATCTCAACGCCCTGACCTTTGCGGATAAGACCCTTTATCCGGTGGCCAGCTGCAATGAGAAGGATTTCCAGAACCTGATGAGCGTGTATATGGATGCGGTGCTCCACCCGGCCATCTACCGGGAGCCCAAGATCTTCCGCCAGGAGGGCTGGCACTATGAGATCCACGGTCCGGAGGAACCGCTGACCATCAACGGCGTGGTGTATAATGAGATGAAAGGGGCCTTCTCCTCTCCGGACGAGGTGCTGGAGCGGTACTGCCAGGCGGCCCTGTTTCCGGATACCACCTACCGGTTTGAGTCCGGGGGAGATCCGGAAGTAATTCCGGATCTGACCTACGAGGCGTTTCTGGATTTCCATCGGACCTATTACCATCCCTCCAACAGCTATATCTATCTGTATGGCAATATGGATATGGAGGAAAAGCTGAACTGGCTGGACCGGGAGTATCTGAGCCATTATACCGAGATTCAGGCGCCCTCGGAGATCGCCTGCCAGAAGGCCTTTGACCGGCCGGTGGAGCGGGAGATCTTTTATCCCCTGGAGAAGGGGGAGGACACCAGGGAGAAAACCTGGCTGTCGGTCCAGTGGGTCCTGGGCACCTCCCTGGACCCCATTCTCTACGTGGCGTTTCAGGTTCTGGAGTACGTGCTGCTTACGGCTCCGGGAGCTCTTCTGCGGAAAGCCCTGCAGGATGCGGGCCTGGGCAAGGACATTTTTGGCGGATACCGGAACTGGATCTTCCAGCCCTATTTCAGCCTGGTGGCCAAGGACACGGAGAAGGAGCGGCTTCCGGAATTCCGGTCTGTGATCTCCCGGACCCTGTGGGAACTGGTGGAACAGGGCCTGGACCCCAAGGCTCTTCAGGCCGGCATCAACAATTTGGAGTTCCGCTGCCGGGAGGCGGATTTTGGCCCGTACCCCAAGGGGCTCATGTATGGCACCCAGTGCTTTGACAGCTGGCTGTACGGCGGCGATCCGCTGATGCATTTAAAGTATGAGGAGACCTTCCGGTTCCTGAAGTCCCAGCTTTCCACCGGATATTTTGAATCCCTGGTGAAGCGCTATTTCCTGGACAACAGCCACCGGGCCATTGTGATTTTAAGCCCCAAGCCGGGACTTTCCGAGGAGCGGGAGGCAGCTCTTGCCGGAAAGCTTCAGGCCTACAAGGATTCCCTGTCTCCGGACGAGGTGCAGAAGCTGATCCAGGAGACGGAGGATCTGGCTGCCTACCAGGATGAGCCCTCCTCCCCGGAGGCTCTGGCCACTCTGCCCCGGTTGAGCCGGGAGGATATTGGCCACACCGTCCGGAAGCTATCCACTCAAAAGCAGCCGTGTGGGGACGGCACGGTGCTGCTCCATGAGACCTTCACCGGCGGCATTGCCTACCTGCGCTTCCTCTTTGACGCCCGGTGCGTGAAGCAGGAGGAACTGCCCTGCCTGGGGCTGCTCCGGTCCATCCTCTGCCTGGTGGACACCCGGG
Organism: uncultured Lachnospiraceae bacterium; assembly: GCA_964507035.1. Classification (GTDB taxonomy): domain Bacteria; phylum Bacillota; class Clostridia; order Lachnospirales; family Lachnospiraceae; genus Pseudolachnospira. Next base: position 9,883 of record CAZDOQ010000018.1, read on the forward strand.
AGCACGGGTATCCGGAACTTGCCAATGAGATCAACATCCACACCGGCGGTATGGGCGGAGCCGTCTCTGTGTTTGAACAGGTCCGGGAGCCGGGCACCTTCTTCCCCTATTTTGAGGTGCAGGCGAAGGCCCTGTATCAGGAAATCCCGGTGATGCTGGATCTGATCCGGGAGGTCCTGCGGGACTCCCTGTTTACCAATGAGAAGCGGCTCCGGGAGCTGGTCTCTCAAATGAAATCCAGGGGGGAGATGCAGCTGTCCGGAAACGGCCATTCCACCGCAGTGCTCCGGTCCAACTCCTATGGCTCTCCGGTTTCCTGGTACAATGAACAGCTGGGGGGAATCTCCTATTTCCGGTTCCTGGAGGATCTGGAGCGGCACTTTGACCAGAAAAAGGAGGCGCTTCAGGCAAAGCTTTCGGAACTGGCAGACCGGCTGTTCTGCCGAAGCGGCCTGCTGGTGAGCCTGACGGCAGATGAGGAAGGCTACCAAGCGTTTGTCCGGGAACTGCCCCGGCTGTTGGAGCGGCTGCCCCAGGGAGCCCCGGCGGAAGGGGCGGCTCTGGGAGCGGACTTCCCCCTGGAGGTGCGCAATGAAGGCTTTACCACCCCGGGCCAGGTGGTGTATGTGGCCCGGTGCGGCAATTTCCTCCGGGCCGGTCTTCCCTACACCGGCGCCCTGCGGGTGCTCCGGGGGATTCTAGGGGATGAGTACCTCTGGAACCAGGTGCGGGTCAAAGGCGGGGCCTACGGCTGCATGTGCAGCTTTGGCCGCACCGGCGGCGGGTATTTCTGCTCCTACCGGGATCCCAATTTGAGCCGGACCCTTCAGGTGTACGAGTCCATTGTGCCCTATTTGGAATCCTTCTCCATGGAGGAAGAGGAACTGACCAAGTTTATCATCAGCGCCATTGGCTCCCTGGACCGGCCCATGAACCCTTCCGAGTGGGGCGTGGCCTCCCTCCACGCGGCTCTCTGCGGGATTACAGATGAGATGCGCCAGGAGGACCGGGAACAGGTGCTCGCCTGCACCACAGAGACCATCCGGGGGCTTTCGGCCTATGTGAAGGCGATTCTTTCCTGCGGTCAGTTCTGCACCGTGGGAGACACCCTGAAGATTGAGGCGAATAAGGAACTGTTCCAGCACGTTGAATCCCTGTCCCGTCCTTAGTTTTTGGAAGAAAGGAGACTGTTTTGGAAAAAACCTTCAAGTCCGGGTTTGTGGCCCTGGTGGGACGGCCCAACGTGGGGAAATCCACTCTGATGAACCATCTGATCGGCCAAAAGATCGCCATTACCTCGGATAAGCCCCAGACCACCCGAAACCGGATCCAGACCGTGTACACAGATGAGCGGGGTCAGATCGTCTTTCTGGACACCCCGGGTATCCACAAGGCCAAGAATAAGCTGGGCAATTATATGGTCCACGTGGCAGAGCACACCCTCCGGGATGTGGATGTGGTGCTCTGGCTGGTGGAGCCCACCACCTATATCGGCGCAGGGGAGCAGTATATCATCAGCCGCCTGAAGCAGGTGAAAACGCCGGTGATCCTGATCATCAACAAGATTGACACGGTGGAGAAGGGGGAGATCCTGAGGTTTATCGACGCCTACCGGAAGGTGCTGTCCTTTGCGGAGATCATTCCTGTCTCCGCCCTCCGGGATATCAACACGGACGAGGTGTTAAACGTTCTGTTCCGCTATCTGCAGCCGGGTCCCCAGTATTTTGACGAGGACACGGTAACGGACCAGCCCATGCGCCAGATTGCGGCGGAACTGATCCGGGAAAAGGCCCTGCGGAACCTGCAGGATGAGATCCCCCACGGCATTGCCGTGACTATCGAGCAGATGACGGAGCGGAAAAACGGCCTCTTTGACATGGAGGCCACAGTGATCTGCGAGCGGGAGTCCCACAAGGCTATTATTATAGGAAAGCAGGGAGCCATGCTGAAGCGGATCGGCACCGCCGCCAGGCGGGAGATAGAGGGGATCTTGGGGGCCCGGGTGAATCTGAAGCTGTGGGTGAAGGTGCGGAAGGAATGGCGGGATAATGAACTGTACCTGAAGAATTACGGGTACCGGGAGAACCATGAGTAACCTGCTGGAGGTGAACGGCATGGTCCTCTCCTCCATGCCCATTGGAGAGTATGACCGGCGGCTGGTGCTTTTGACCCGGGAGAGGGGGAAGATCTCCGCCTTTGCCAAGGGGGCCAGGCGGCCCACCAGCAGCCTGCTGGCCGGAAGCCGTCCCTTTTCCTACGGTAGCTTCATGCTCTATGAGGGCCGCTCTTCCTATACGGTTCGCTCCATGGAGATCCAACACTATTTTGAAAAGCTGAGCACGGACCTGGAAAAAACCTGCTACGGCAGCTATTTTCTGGAATTTGCCGATTATTATGGCAAGGAAGGGCTGGACGCCACGCCGCTTCTAAAAGTGCTCTATGTGGCGCTGTTGGCGGTGGAAAAGGGGCGGATGCCCCTGCCCCTGGTGCTCCGGGTCTTTGAACTCAAGATGATGGAGGAAAACGGAGAGTATGCGGAGCAGCCGTTGCATCCGGTGGGGGAGGCGGCGGCCTACGCCTGGGATTTTGTGCTCCGGACTGCGGCGGAAAAGCTGTTCTCCTTCACCCTGGAGAAGCACGCCCTGGAGGAGTTTTCCCGGGCGGTAGAAGAGTTAAAGCGCTACTACATGGACCGGGAGTTTAAATCATTGGAGATACTGGAGGGGTTAAGCGGCAGTCTGTGAGGGACTGCCGCTTGCCCGTTCCGTCTATACGTTCCGGCAGAGGGCGGCCAGATAGGCTTTCCAGAAGGAAAGGGAGTCTGGGAGGCCTCCCTGGTACAGCAGAAAGCCGGGGCCATTCCGCCGCTCCCGGAACACCTGTCCCAGTTCCTGAGACGGTATTCCCTGAGACTGCTCCATTCCCTGGGGCAGCGGGAGGAAGAGGCCGGTTTTTTTGGTGTAGCAGGTGTCCGGCGTGGCTTTTTTCCGGTAATTCTTGTCCACGTAGGCGGCCACGCTCTTGTGGATGGCCACATCCTCCGCCGGAAGATAGTAGTAGTCCTGATAGTGGGGCAGATAGTACCGCAGCTCCCCGGACCGGAGGGGAATCCGCAGCCGCAGAGCATTCCCCCGGGCGGAGCCGTGCCAGCCCTCCCAGTGAAAGGAAAAGGGACGGGGCAGCGTCACCTTCAGGGGGAAAGATAGGAGCAACTCCGGGGAAGGGTCCGGCTCCGGGCCGGACCGCGCCGGGCGCTTCTCCCCTGCCTCCGGCCCGGAAAGGACCCGGGGGCTTTGCACCGGCGGGTCAGAGAGAAACTCCGGGTAGAGGAGCATGGGAAGCAGCCGGGGCATCCCCAGCACATCCTCCTCATTGTGGAGCAGGAGCAGGCGCTGCAGATCCTCACTTCCGGTCTGGACAAACCGGTGGTAGACGGCGATCAGCTGGCCGCCGCTGTACTGATCCTCCCGGTCTATGCCCAGGAACCGCTCCACGCTTTTTTGCTTCACGTTGGGCAGGGCGCAGAGATTCCGGCACTTTTTGACATTCCGGTAGATGTCAAAGCTGGGCAGGGAGAGAAAAGCGCCGGGAACCCCCTGTTCCTGGCACCGCTTCTGCAGGTAAGGCAGGTCAAACCGGTCCCCGTTGAAATGGACGAAGCCGTCAAAATCCCGGCAGAAAGCGGTCACCTGCTCCAGCAGCTGCCGCTCCTCATGGGGGGACTCGGTGAGCCATTGGCGAAAGCCCCAGCACTCTTTGGTGTGGGGAAACAGACAACTCACCAGGTAAACCCGGGACCGGTCCGGGGAGAGGCCGGTGGTTTCAATGTCTAAAAACAGAGGCCGGGCAATGCCCAGGCGCTCCAGGGGATAGGAAACGGTCAAAAACAGTTCTTTTTCAATGGTTTTCATACCGCATAAGCTCCCTTCTTTTGGTCTATCCCAACAGGAGAGAGAGGGGGCATCCCCCAGGCGGTATAAGGCCCCGTTTGCGACGCATCTCTTCCCTTTTTAGCCCTATCAGGACAGCCGTCCCTTAAAATCCTCATACCCAAACGCCTTGATCAGCCGGATCTTTCCGTCCAAGTCCCGCCAGGCAATGGAAGGAAGGGGCATGCCGTTGAAGGTGTTGTTCTTGACCATGGTGTAGAGGGCCATGTCCTCAAACACCACCGTGTCTCCTTTTTCCAGGGGCCGGTCAAAGGAGTAGTCCCCTATGATGTCCCCGGCCAGGCAGGTGGGACCGGCCAGCCGATAGGTGTGGGCTTTTTCCCCCGGATTTCCGCTGCCCTGCACCGGCGGCCGATAGGGCATCTCCAGCACGTCTGGCATATGGCAGGCGGCGGAAGTGTCTAAAATGGCAATGTCTATGCCGTTGCGGATCACTTCCAACACCCGGGAGACCAGGAATCCGGCGTTTAGCACCACCGCCTCCCCCGGCTCCAGGTAGAGCTGTAGCCCGTAGGTGTCCCGGAGACGCAGGAGGATCTCGTTTAGCAGCGCCACGTCATAATCCGCCCGGGTGATATGGTGGCCGCCGCCCAGGTTCAGCCAGCGCAGCCGGGGCAGAAACGCTCCAAATTTCTCCTCCACTTCTGTCACCGTGGTCAAAAGGGCATCCGCGTTCTGTTCGCAGAGGGTGTGGAAATGGAAGCCGTCCAGCAACGGCAGCAGGTCCGGGTCAAAGTGGGACCGGGTGGTGCCGAGCCGGGAGCCGGGAGCGCAGGGGTCGTAGATGGCGCGGCCCTCTTGGGTGGAGCACTCCGGGTTAATCCGCAGGCCCGCCGCCTTTCCGGCGGTTCGGACAGCCGGAGCAAAGGCCTGGACCTGGGCCGGAGAGTTGAACACCACATGGTCCGCATAGGAGAGGATCTGTTCAAATTCTTCCGGCCGGTAAGCCGGGGAGAATACATGGGTCTCCCCGCCAAACTCCTCCGCCCCCAACCGGGCCTCATACAGGCCGCTGGCCGCGGTCCCCGCCAGGTATTCCCGGAGCAGCGGATAGCAGGCGAACAGGGAGAAGGCTTTCTGGGCCAGAAGGATTTTGCAGCCGGTGTCCTGGGAAATCTGACGCAGTAGCGTTAGATTGTCCCGCAGCCGGGCCTCGTCCATCAGATAGAAGGGGGTGGAGAGTTCCCCGGTCTGTGCCCCGGCCATCAGTCCACCAGATCCGGATTCCGGTTCTCGGTCCAGGGCAGGCCCCACCGGTTCAGAGCGTCCATGAACGGATCCGGGTCAAATTCCTCCACATTGTGGACGCCGGGCTTGTTCCACTTGCCGGTGAGCACCATCATGGCGCCGATCATGGCCGGAACGCCGGTGGTGTAGGCCACTGCCTGGGAGCCCACCTCCCGGTAGCATTCCTGATGGTCACAGACGTTGTACAGATAGTAGGTCTTTTCCCTGCCGTCCTTGACACCCTGGAAAATGCAGCCAATGTTGGTTTTGCCCACGGTCCGGGACCCCAGTGTGGAAGGGTCCGGCAGCACCGCCTTCAAGAACTGCAAAGGCACAATCTCCTTGCCCTCAAAGAGAATGGGCTTGATGGAGGTCATGCCCACGTTCTCCAGGCATTTCAGGTGGGTCAGGTAGCTCTGGCCAAAGGTCATAAAGAAGCGAATGCGCCGGATCCCCGGAATATTCAGGGCCAGGCTCTCCAACTCCTCGTGGTGGAGCAGGTACATATCCTTTTCCCCCACCCCGTCAAAGTTGTAGACACGCTTGATCTCCATGGGCTTGGTCTCCACAAAATGGCCGTTCTCCCAGTAGGAGCCGTTGGCGGAAACCTCCCGGATGTTGATTTCCGGATTGAAATTGGTGGCAAAGGGATAGCCGTGATCTCCACCGTTGCAGTCCAGAATGTCAATATAATGGATCTGGTCGAATTCATGTTTCAGGGCGTAGGCGGAGAAGACGCCGGTGACGCCTGGGTCAAAACCGCTGCCCAGCACGGCGGTGATGCCAGCCTGCTCATACCGCTCCCGGTAGGCCCATTGCCAGCTGTACTCAAACTTGGCCGTGTCCTCCGGCTCATAGTTGGCGGTGTCCACATAGTGGGTCTTGGTGGCCAGACAGGCGTCCATAATGGTCAGATCCTGGTAGGGCAGGGCCAGGTTCAGCACCACCTGGGGCTTTTCCCGCTGAATCAGGCCGATCAGCTGATCCACCTGATTTGCGTCTACCTGGGCGGTGGTGATCTTGGTCTTGATGGTTTTCCCCAGCTTTTCCTTCAACGCATCGCACTTGGACTTGGTCCGGCTGGCAATGCAGATCTCCTCAAACACGTCGCTGTTCTGGCAGCATTTGTGAATGGCCACAGAGGCCACGCCGCCGCATCCAATGATCAGGGCTTTTCCCATGATGCTTCCCTCCTAGTGGGTCGTGATAAACAGGTTGCTCGGTTCAGTTGAGAGCCAGCAGCATTTCCCGGACCATCTTGCAGGCCACGGCGGTGGAGATGCCGCTGGGGTCGTAGGGCGGACTCAGTTCGTTGACATCGCAGGCCACCACCCGTGCCTTTTGACACACCAGGGTGGCCGCCCGGCGCAGGGAATCAAAAGAGACGCCGCCAGGCTCCGGCGTGCCGGTGCCCGGAAATACCGAAGGATCCAATACATCCAGATCCAGGGTGAAATACACCGGAAAACCCTGTAGCTGTTCCAGAGTCTCCGAAAGCCCCGCAAAGGAAAAGGGAACCGTGGAGACATGATCCTTCCCCCAGCGCCATTCGCTCCGGTCCCCGGAGCGGATGCCAAACTGGAAGATCCGCCCGTCTCCCACCAGTTCCTGGCAGCGGCGGATGACGCAGGCGTGGGAGAGGCGGCAGCCCAGATAGTCGTCCCGCAGGTCTGTGTGGGCGTCGAAGTGGATCAGCCGCAAGTCCGGAAAACGCTTCCAGGCGGCCCGGAAGGCTCCCAAGGTTACCAGATGCTCGCCGCCCAGCAAGAAAGGCCGCTTGCCTGTGTCCAGAATAATCCCGGCCCGCTCCTCAATCTGCTTCAGGGCTTTCTCCGAATTTCCCAGGCATAGCTCCAGGTCTCCGCTGTCCATGACAGAAAGATCCTCCAGGTCCCGGTCCTGGTAGGGGCTGTAGGTCTCCAAGCCGTAGGATTCATGGCGGATGGCCGCGCTGCCGAACCGGGTGCCGGGGCGGTAGGAAGTGGTGGAGTCAAAGGGGGCGCCAAAGAGCACTGTGGACGCCTCCTCAAAGGAAGCGCCGCAGCCCAGAAAGGTCTCTATATTTCTACTCAACATCTTTTAACAGTTCCTCCACATAGGCAGGCAGGTAGAAAGCGCCCTTGTGCAGCGTGGTGGTGTAGTAGCGGCAGGCCAGGCCCCGCAGGTTCCAGCGGGTCTCGTCCAGATCCCGCAGAGGATGGTATTTCTTGGAGGCAAAGCCAAACAGCCAGTGGCCGGAGGAATAAGTGGGAATGTGGGCCTGGTACACCTTGCTGATGGGGAAGGACTCCACAAGCCGCTTGTGGGCCCGCTGGCAGGCAGCGGCGTCATTGGCATAGAAAGGGCTTTCGTGCTGGTTCACCATAATACCGTCTTCCTGCAGCGCCTTGTAGCAGTTGCCGTAAAACTCCCGGGTGAACAGGCCTTCCCCCGGGCCGAAGGGGTCGGTGGAGTCCACCAGGATCAAATCGTACTGGTTTTCCCGGGCCCGGACAAACTTCAGGCCGTCCTCATAGTGGATGGTCAGCCGGGGGTCGTCCAGGCGGCAGGCGGTCTGGGGCAGATACTTCTTGCAGACCTCCACCACCAGGGGATCAATCTCCACCATGTCAATGTGCTTGATGTCCGGATAGCGGGTCAGCTCCCGGACGGCGCCGCCGTCCCCGCCTCCAATGACCAGCACGTTCCGTACATGGGGGTGTACGGCCATGGGCACATGGACGATCATTTCGTGGTAGATGAACTCGTCCCGCTCTGTCAGCATGATAAATCCGTCCAGGGTAAAGAAACGGCCGAATTCCGGGGATTCGAACACGTCGATCCGCTGAAACTCGCTTTTTCCGCTGTACAGCTGGCGGTCCACTCGAACCGAGAACTTTACGTTGGGTGTTTGAATTTCAGAAAACCAAAATTCCATTTCCTTTGTCTCCTTTTCTGCTTGCACAGGAAGTAGTGCGTTTCCCATATCACTTTAAAACGTTTAACCGGCTGATATCCGGGGCCTCCGGGCCGGTCATGGAACAGCCCTTGTCCAGGGCGTAGTCAATGTAATCCAAAATCTGCGGCGTAATCCGCTCTCCCGGGGCCAGAATGGGAATCCCCGGGGGATAGCACATGACAAACTCGCTGCAGATTTTTCCGGCGGTTTGGCTCCGGGGCAGAGATTCCTTCTCTGCGTAGAAGGCGTCCTGGGGGGATACCACCACATCCGGGTCCATGTATTCCTGTTTCATAAGGCCTGCTTTGCTGCGGCGGTACCGGCGGCGGATCTCCGCCAGGGAACTGACCAGCCGCTCCACATCCTGGGCTCGGTCGCCAATGGACAGGTAGGCCAGAATGTTGCCCAGATCTCCAAATTCGATCTGGATGTCGTACTCATCCCGGAGCAGGTCGTAGACCTCAATGCCCGCCAGTCCCACGTCCAGCGTGTTGACGGACAGCTTGGTCTCGTCAAAATCAAAGATGCTGTCCCCGTTGACCAGTTCCTTCCCGTAGGCGTAGTAGTCTCCAATGGTGTTGATCTCGTCCCGGGCATACTGGGCCAGACGGGCCACCCGGCTAAAGGCTTCCCGGCCCCGGAGCGCCAGATTCCGCCGGGAAATATCCAGACTGGAGAGAAGCAGGTAGGAGGCGCTGGTGGTCTGGGTCAGGTTGATGATCTGCCGCACATGTCCCTCCTCCATGGCCGGACCCATAAGCAGTAGGGAACTTTGGGTCAGACTGCCCCCGGACTTGTGCATGGACACAGCGGCCATATCGGCCCCGGCGGCCATGGCAGATACCGGCATGTTTTTCCCAAAGTAGAAATGGGCGCCGTGGGCTTCGTCCGCCAGGCACAGCATCCCATGCTGGTGGGCCAGCTGCACAATGGAGCGAAAATCCGAACAGATGCCGTAATAAGTAGGATTGTTTATCAACACCGCCTTGGCGTCCGGGTTCTCCTGGATGGCCTTTTTCACCGCGTCCAGCCGCATCCCCAGGGAGATACCCAGCCGGTCGTCGCACTCGGGATTCACATACACCGGCACCGCCCCGCACAGGACCATGGCTCCCATGACGCTGCGGTGGACGTTCCGGGGCAGAATGATCTTTTCTCCCCGCTTGGCCACGGCCAGTACCATGCTCTGGACTGCGGATGTGGTGCCCCCCACCATCAGAAAGGCATGGGCGGCTCCAAAAGCCTGGGCAGCCAGCACCTCCGCGTCCCGGATCACAGAGACAGGGTGGCACAGGTTGTCCAGAGGCTTCATGGAGTTCACGTCCATGCCCACGCATTTTTCTCCCAGCAACTCCACCAGTTCCGGGTTGCCCCGGCCCCGTTTGTGACCGGGGACATCGAAGGGTACGAGCCGCATTTTTTTTACTTGCTCCAGCGCCTCATAGATGGGCGCCCTCTCTTGGGTCAGTGGTTTCATAGCACAGTTCTCCTTGACAACTCCGCAGCAGGCAAGGCGGGCGGCAGGCATAGAATCAGAATGGGAATGTGGCGGGTGTCAGGCGTGGAAAATCTCGGTCATCTCCCGGCGCAGAACGGCAATCATGTCCTGTCTGGTTTGGGCGGGTAGATCCTCCGCATTCATCTTAAACAGATAGTCATCCAGGTCAATCTCTTTGACCATCATCTTGGTGTGAAACAGGTTGGCGCTGTAGACATTCACATCCACCGCGTCATACCGGCACAGAATCTCCGGGTCAATATAGTCCTGGATGGATTGGAATGGGTGATCCATGAATATTTTCTCCCCATTCTCCGTCCGGGTAAAGCCCCGGACCCGGTAGTCCATGGTGATGATATCCGACTCAAAAGACTGGATCAGATAGTTCAGAGTGGATAAAGGAGTGATTTTGCCGCAGGTGGACACGTCGATATCTGCCCGGAATGTGGCTAGATGCGTCTTAGGATGGAATTCCGGGTAGGTGTGGACCGTCACATGGCTCTTGTCCAGGTGCGCCAGTTCCACCTTGCCCGCAGGCAGGTGTGAGTCCTCCTCGGCGATCAGTACCGCCACCGAGGCTCCCTGGGGATCATAGTCCTGGCTGGCAATGTTTAACACGTGGGCGCCGATCATATCCGTCAGAGTGGTCAGGATCTTGGTGAGCCGTTCGGAATTATATTGTGAGTCAATATAGGCGATATACTCCTGCTGTTCTTGGGGTGTTTTGGCATAGCAGACATCGTATAGATTAAAACTCATGGATTTGGTCAGATTGTTAAATCCGTACAGTTTTAATTTTTTGCCCATGTATCTTTCTCCTTCTGTGGAAAACTCCCGGGAGGAACTTTCCAAAAATCAAACAGCAGTGTGCCGGAGCACACTGCTTGCAGAAAGTCACAATTTGGAAAA
>CAZDOQ010000019.1:0-20161 GCA_964507035.1 uncultured Lachnospiraceae bacterium
GGATTCGGATGAATCAGTTGTATTACAGGAGCACCCGGGGAGCCGGGGAGCCGGTGACGGCCAGCCAGGCCATTCTCCGGGGGCTGGCTCCGGACGGAGGGCTCTATGTGCCGGAATCTATCCCGCAGATGGACTGCGCCATGGAGGAGTTGGCGGAGATGTCCTACCAGGAGACGGCCTACGCGGTGATGAAGCAGTTTTTGACGGATTTTACCGAGGAAGAGTTGAAAACCTGCATTGCCCGGGCTTACGACAGCAAATTTGACACGCTGGAGATCGCCCCGCTGCGGAAGGTGGAGGATCTCTACTATTTAGAACTGTTCCACGGGGGCACCATCGCCTTTAAGGATATGGCGCTCTCCATCTTGCCTCATCTGATGACCGCTTCCGCCCGGAAAAACGGCGTCAAGAATGAGATTGTGATTCTCACGGCCACCTCCGGAGATACCGGAAAGGCGGCTCTGGCAGGATTTGCGGACGTGGAGGGAACCCGGATTGTGGTGTTTTATCCCAAGGACGGCGTCAGCCCCATCCAGGAAAAGCAGATGGTGACCCAGAAAGGGGCCAATACTCTGGTGGTGGGAATCCACGGAAATTTTGACGACGCCCAGAATGGGGTCAAGGCCATCTTCAACGACCGGGAACTGGAGCAGGAGTTGGAACAGGCAGGCTTCCAGCTTTCCTCCGCCAACTCCATCAACATTGGACGGCTGGTTCCCCAGGTGGTCTACTATGTGTACGCCTATGCCAAGCTGCGTCAGAGAGGGGAACTGCAGCCGGGCGAACTGCTGAATGTGACGGTGCCCACAGGCAATTTTGGAAACATTTTGGCGGCTTACTATGCCAAGTCTATGGGCGTTCCCATTGGCAAACTGGTCTGCGCCTCCAATGAGAATAAAGTGCTGTTTGATTTCTTCCGCACCGGCACCTATGACCGTAACCGGGAGTTTATCCTAACCAGCTCTCCCTCTATGGATATTCTAATCTCCAGCAACCTGGAGCGGCTGATCTATAAAGTGGCTGGGGAGGACCCCAGGCAGAACGCCGCCTTTATGGAACAGCTGAGCCGTACCGGCGCTTACACCCTTCCGGAGGAGATGCGGGACCGGCTCCAGGATTTCTGGGGAGACTATACGGATGAGCAGGGGACGGCCCAGGCCATCCGTCAGGTGTATGAGGCGGCGGGCTACGTGATGGATACCCATACGGCGGTGGCCTCCCACGTGGCCAAGGATTACCGGAGCCAGACCGGGGACCGGTCCAAGATGCTGGTGGTCTCCACCGCCAGCCCCTACAAGTTTACCCGGAGCGTCATGTCTGCCATTGATTCCAAGTATGAACAAGCGGAGGACTTTGCTCTGGTGGATGAACTTTCACGGCTGTCTGGGACCAAGGTTCCCCAGGCCATTGAGGCTATCCGGTCAGCGCCGGTGCTCCACAAAACGGTCTGTGGGAAGAGCGAGATGCAGGACGTTGTGAAACGGTTTTTGGGAGTATAATAAGTTGACATCCCTACGGAATCGTGGGAGAATGTACAAAGATAGAACAGGATTTGGGAGGTTAGTTTTTATGTCTACACAAGCAGGTTTTCCGAGAAGTGGGATTGGCGCCGGCAGCCGCTATTTCAGTAAGACGCGGACCATCATTGAGACCACTTTTTACGGCAACAATGTGGTAAAGGTCCCCAGTCTGCGGGCTGCCTATGAACTAGCCAAGAAATCACCGGGAACCATTGTAACAGATATGCCGGTATATCATGGCGATTCCTTCGGTCTGCCGGTGGATGCCAAGGTGCTGCTCAGCAATGACGGAGCGGTGACCGGCCGTACTGCGGTGGCCAGAAGAGTGGCCGGAGAGCCTGGCGTGGATACGGTGGACCTGGATAAGAAGCTGATGGAGGCTACCTATGACAGCCGCTTTAAACGGATGTATCATGCGGAAGTGTACATTGGCCTGGATCCGGAATTTATGGTCAAGGCCCACCTTCTGATCCCGGAAGGCTTTGAGAACAATCTGTACTCCTGGATGCTGAACTTCCAGTACCGGTCGGACGAGTATGTCCGCATGTACAAAAAATCCCGCCCCATTGAAGGCGAGGGAGATATCTACATTTTTGCCGATCCGGATTGGCGCCATCCGGAGCACCCCAATGGACTGGCTTACTTTAACACGGACCGGAACTGCGCGGCCATTCTGGGTATGCGTTACTTTGGAGAGTTTAAGAAGGGTACCCTGACCATTGCCTGGGCCATTGCCAGCCGCAACGGCTATGTGTCCTGCCATGGCGGTCAGAAGCGTTACAACCTGCCGGACGGCAGAAAGTACGTGGCCAGCGTGTTTGGATTGTCCGGCTCCGGCAAGTCCACCATCACCCACAACCGCCACAACGGCAAGTATGATATCACCATCCTCCATGACGATGCGTTTATCATCAACTCCACCACTGGCTCCTCCATTGCCCTGGAGCCCACCTATTTTGACAAGACGGCGGATTACCCCCTCTCCTGCGAGGCTAGCAAATATCTGCTGACGGTGCAGAACTGCGGCGCCACCCAGGATGAGGATAGCAAGGTGGTGCTGGTCACCGAGGATATCCGCAACGGCAACGGCCGTGCCATCAAGTCCAAACTGTGGTCTCCCAACCGGGTGGACAAGATTGAGGAACCGGTCAACGCCATTTTCTGGATCATGAAGGATCCGACCCTTCCGCCTATTGTCAAGGTAAAGGGAGGCGCCCTGGCCTCCGCCATGGGTGCTACCCTGGCCACCAAGCGCAGTTCTGCGGAGAACCTGCTCAAGGGCGTGGATGTCAACTCCTTGGTGTACGAGCCCTACGCCAACCCGTTCCGAACCTATCCGCTGAAGCTGGACTATGTGAAGTTCAAACATCTGGTGGATGAGAGAGGCATTGACTGTTATATCATCAACACCGGCGATTTCATGGGCAAGAAGGTGAAGCCTTCGGACACACTGAGCATCATTGAGCATATTGTGGAGGGAACGGCTCAGTTCCAGCCCTGGAAACCCTTTGAGTGCCTGGAGATCATGGACTGGGAGGGCTTTATCCCGGATATGGAGGACAAGGAGTACCTGCGGAAACTCCAGGAGGGCATGAAGCGCCGCCGCCGCTTTATCAGCATGAAGTACACGGAGAAGGAAGGATACGACCAGCTTCCCTCCGAGGCACTGGAGGCCATTGAGGAAGTGATTCAGCCTCTGTGCGATCTGGTCCTCTAAGAGAACCTAGAAGAAGACAAGTGCCGGCGAGACACGGAAGAAGGTCTCGCCGGTGTTTTTTGTCTTCTTTTCGGAAAATCCTCTGTGAAATGCCACGAAACAGAAATTGTGCGGAGATTTATCAGAAAAAAGCTTGCAAATGATAAAGAAAGAGATATAATAAAGAAAAAAGGAGGATCGGTATGGCGAGGAAGATTATCACAGTGGGGCGGCAGTTTGGAAGCAATGGAAGGGCCGTGGCTAAGTTGCTGGCGGAAGAGCTGCGGTTGAATTTCTATGATAAAGAACTGATCGAGATGGCATCCAAGAAGGCGGGGATTGACCCGGAGCAGCTGGCCCAGGCGGATGAGAAGGGGGCAAACCCTTGGCTGTTTGCCGGCAGCCATGTCCAGAGCCATCCCAACAAGATGCTCCTCATCAATGATTTGCTGTTCAACGTCCAGTCCCAGATCATTCGTGAACTGGCAGGCCGGGAGAGTTGTGTGGTTGTGGGACGGGCGGCGGACTATGTGCTGAAGGACAAAAAGGGCATGCTGAACATTTTTATCTATGCGTCCATGGAGTCCCGGGTGGCTACCATTAAAGACCGGTATCAGATCGATGAGAAGGAGGCCAGGGTCCGGATCCGCAAGGAGGACAAGAACCGGAAATACTATTACGACTACTACACGGACAGCGGATGGGGGGAGATGGAGAATTATTTCCTGACCATTGACAGCAGCCGGTACGGCATAGAGGGAACGGCCAAGGTGCTGGCAGCCATGGTCCGGGCGGTGGAAGTATAAGGTGGTTCCAGGCCAAGGGAAGGCGGCATGCCTTCCCTTTTTTCCGGGAAGAAAACGGCGTCTCCATGCCCCAAGGTCCATATGCAAAACCGGATTCACCAACAATGCCGGTTATTGCTACGTGGGGGCGCTGCCCCGGGGCTGGTGTCTGGAGCGGCTTTGGCACCGGCTTCTGCCAGGGAAAAACACTTGATTTCTGGGGGGGGAGCAGGTATAATGGCCACAAAAGCGCAGGCGGTGTGGTTCCAACGGGCGGCCCAAGGGCCGCCCGTTGGAACCACGTGAATGGAAAATCAGAAGGAGATGGAGCAGATGAAAAATTGGAGCGAGATGCCGGCAGAACAGTGGAAGGAAAATCCCTTCACCCTCATCGGAAAAGAGTGGATGTTGGTGGCGGCGGAGAAAGACGGCCGAGTGAACGCCATGACGGCGGCCTGGGGCGGCCTGGGGTTTCTGTGGGGGAAGAATGTAGCCTTTGTGTTCATCCGTCCCCAGCGCTTTACCAAGGAACTGGCGGATGGGGCGGAAACGCTGTCCCTGACCTTTTTCGGACCGGAGTACCGGGACATGCTGGGGTATATGGGACGGGTTTCCGGACGGGAGGAGGACAAGGTCCGAAAAACAGGGCTGACGGTGCTCCGCGAGGGGGAGACGCCCTACTTTGATCAGGCCCGGCTGACCATCATTGGCCGGAAACTCTATGTCCAGGAGTTAAGGCCCGAGTGTTTTGTGGAGCAAGATTGCGACAGCCGCTGGTATCCGGACCGGGATTACCACACCATGTATGTGGTGGAAGTGAAAAAAATCCTGAAAGCGGAGTGATCCCATGTTCTCATCCTTTGTGATTGCATTTTCCATGTACTCCCGGATTCCCATGCCGCGTTTGGAGTGGACGGAGAAAAACATGCGCTATGCCATGTGCTTCTTTCCTTGGATCGGAGCGGTGATCGGGCTTTTGGAGTTGGGGTTCTGGCAGCTATGCAGCCTGCTGGCGTTGGGCCCCTGGTTTCGGACCGTGGGCCTGGCGGTAATTCCGGTGGCGGTGACCGGGGGAATCCATCTGGACGGCTTCCTGGACACAGTAGATGCCCGCAGCTCCCATGGGAAGCGGGAGCGGAAGCTGGAGATCTTAAAGGATTCCCACACCGGCGCCTTTGCGATCCTGGGAGGAATCCTATATTTTTTGCTGGTCACCGCCGCATGGAGCGAGATGCGGTGGGAGCAGATGGGGGTGGCGGCGGTAGGATTTTTCCTGTCCCGGGCCTACAGCGGCCTGGCAGTGGTCACCTTCCGGCAGGCCAGAGAAAAGGGCATGTTGGTTTCCTTTGCGGAGCAGGCGGCCAAGCGGCGGGTCCGTGCCGTGATGCTTGTGAGCATTTTGGCGTGCAGCGCCGTCATGGCAATGCTTTCTCCTCTGTATGGAACCCTGGCGGCTCTGACGGCCCTGGCGGTCTTTGGCTATTACCGCTTCTTTTCCTACCGGGAATTTGGCGGGACCACCGGAGATCTGGCGGGATATTTCCTGCAGATCTGCGAACTGGCAATGGTGTGGATGCTGGTGTTGGCAGAAAGGGTGGTGGCATTGGTTTGAAGCTGTATCTGATCCGTCATGGGGAGACGCCGGGCAACCGGGAGCGGCGGTACGTGGGGACCACAGACGAGGGCCTGACCCGGGAAGCCCGGGAGCAGCTTTCGGCCCGGCCGGCGCCGGAAGTGGACTGGATCTATGCCAGCCCCCTGCGCCGGTGCCAGGAAACCGCCGGGATCCTGTTTCCCGGCCGGCCGGTGATTTTGGTGCCGGGCCTTTCCGAGTGTCGTTTTGGCCGGTTTGAGTACAAGAATTACCGGGAACTGACAGGGGATCCGGACTATCAGCGCTGGATCGAAAGCGGCGGGACCATCGGCTTTCCCGGGGGAGAATCCCGGGTGGCTTTCCAAAACCGCTGTGAAAGAACTTTTTTGGAAGTGCTGCAGGAGGCCCGGCAGGCGGACTGCCGGGCCCTGGCCTTGGTGGTCCACGGCGGGACCATTATGGCTCTGCTTTCCCGGCTGGGGGAGCCGGAGACTTCCTACTATGACTGGCAGGTGGGAAACGGGGAGCAGGTGGAAGTGTGGGAGCAAGCGGGAAGGCTGTACTGGAAACCGGAGGAATGACCACTAGGGATTGGGGCCTGGCAGGGCGGAAATCATACCAGTAGTGGCCAGAAAAAAGATTTCCGGAGAAAGTTAAAAAGAAAACAAACCGAATCAGACCTTTTTCTTCAAAAAAAAATAAAGTAAAAACTTTCTTAATTTTTTCTTGCGTATTTGGATGCAATGCTTTAATATATAATGGGAGAGAAAGCAAAATAAATTTTTAACAAAGAAGAGGTGAACAAGATGACATTTTTGACAGCCACTAATCTGGCAAACGCCTCCTCGGACGTAAGCCTTGGGGAAGCCATGCAGGAAGGTCTGATGAACATGATCGTCGGTCTCGGCACCGTGTTTTTCATTCTGATCTTCCTGACCTTCGTGATTTCTCTGTTCAAGTATGTGAACAAGCTGGAACGTCCGAAGACACCGGAAAAACCGGTGGAGGCCCCGGCAAGCGCCCCCGCTCCGGCGGCTCCGGCAGCAACGCCCGCTCCGGCGGCTCCGGCAGGCCCGGGCGCCATGGGGAACGCTAAAGTCGCCATTGCAGACGAGGTGGAGGGCCCTGTGGCCGCAGCTATTCTGGCGGCGGTGGCAGACACCTGCGGCGGAAACTTCCAGGTAACGTCCATCAAGAAAAGTAAATAAGGTAAGCAGAAAACAGGAGGAAAGAGAGAAACATGAACACTTACAAGATTACGGTAAACGGTGTGGCATATGATGTGACGGTGGAAGCGGTAGGCGCAGCGGCTCCTGCGGCGGCTCCGGCAGCAGCTCCGGAGGCAGCCCCTGCTCCGGCGGCTCCGGCAGGCCAGCCCGGCGGCGTTCGGGTGGAAGCGGCTGTGGCCGGTAAAATCTGGAAAGTGGTTGCTACACCCGGCCAGGCGTTAAAAGCCGGCGACAGCATTGTAATTCTGGAAGCCATGAAGATGGAGATTCCGGTGGTGGCTCCTCAGGACGGCACGCTGGCCCAGGTAGTCCTTCACGAGGGAGACCCGGTTGAGGTGGGTGATCTGATCGCTACCATGAATTAACCGGACCCGGAGGAGGAATAAAAATCATGAGTATTGGACAAACCGTAATGAATTTGCTGGATCAGACCGCTTTCTCCAGCCTGTATTGGGGAAATTACGTCATGATCCTGGTGGCCTGCGTATTCCTGTACCTGGCCATTGCCAAAGGATTTGAGCCGCTGTTGTTGGTGCCCATTTCTTTTGGTATGTTGTTGGTGAATATCTATCCGGCCATCATTGAGGAGGACGGCCTGCTGTGGTATTTCTATAAGCTGGATGAGTGGTCCATCCTGCCGTCCCTGATCTTTATGGGCGTGGGCGCCATGACAGACTTTGGTCCGCTGATCGCCAACCCCAAGAGTTTCCTCATGGGTGCGGCGGCCCAGTTGGGTATTTATGTAGCTTACTTCCTGGCCATGCTGTTGGGATTTTCCGGTCCCGCCGCAGCCGCCATCTCCATCATCGGCGGCGCAGACGGCCCCACCTCCATCTTCCTGGCATCCAAGCTACAGCAGACGGCTCTGCTGGGGCCCATCGCTGTGGCGGCTTACTCCTACATGGCTTTGGTCCCGCTGATTCAGCCGCCGGTTATGAGGCTTTGCACCACGGATAAAGAGAGAAGAATCAAGATGGGACAGCTCCGCCCGGTTTCCAAACTGGAGAAGATTCTGTTCCCCATCGCGATCACGATTGTAGTCTGCTTGATTCTGCCCAGCGTGACCCCGCTGGTAGGAATGCTGATGCTGGGCAACCTGTTCCGGGAGAGCGGCGTGGTCCGTCAGCTCACCGAGACTGCCTCTAATGCACTGATGTACATCGTGGTTATTTTGCTTGGCACCTCCGTGGGCGCCACCACTTCCGCCCAGGCATTCCTGCAGGCGGATACCCTGAAGATTGTGGCCCTGGGTCTGGTGGCCTTTGCCTTTGGTACCTTCGGCGGCGTGATGCTGGGCAAGCTGATGAACAAGCTGTCCGGCGGCACGATCAATCCGCTGATCGGTTCCGCCGGTGTGTCGGCTGTTCCCATGGCGGCCCGTGTGTCCCAGAAAGTGGGTGCGGAGTATGATCCCACCAACTTCCTGCTGATGCACGCCATGGGTCCCAACGTGGCCGGCGTAATCGGCACGGCTGTGGCAGCCGGTACCTTTATGGCTGTGTTCGGGGTGAAATAGGAGGAACGAAAGAGATGGCAAAACCTGTTAAAATTATGGAGACCGTTCTGCGGGACGGGCATCAGTCTCTGATTGCCACCCGGATGACCACAGAACAGATGCTCCCGATTGTGGAAAAAATGGACCAGGTGGGCTACCATGCGGTGGAAATGTGGGGCGGCGCCACCTTTGACGCGGCGCTGCGGTTCCTGAAGGAAGACCCCTGGGACCGGCTCCGGAAGCTTCGGGACGGATTTAAGCACACTAAACTGCAGATGCTGTTCCGTGGCCAGAATATTCTGGGTTACCGCCATTATGCGGACGATGTGGTGGAGTACTTTGTACAGAAATCCATCGCCAACGGCATTGACATCATTCGGATCTTTGACGCCCTCAACGACGTGCGGAATCTGGAGACGGCGGTGAAAGCCACCAAAAAGGAGGGCGGCCATGTGCAGACCGCCATCTCCTACACCATCGGAGCCCCCTACACCCACGAATATTATGTGGATCTGGCCAAGCGCATGGAGGACATGGGGGCAGATTCCATCTGCATCAAGGATATGGCCGGCCTTCTGCTTCCCTATGAGGCGGAGGCCCTGGTGAAGATCCTGAAGGAGAACATCCATGTACCCCTGGAACTTCACACCCACTGCACCAGCGGCGCGGGCAGCATGACCTATATGCGGGCGGTGGAAGCCGGCTGCGACATCATTGACACAGCCATGTCTCCCTTCGGCGAGGGCACCAGCCAGCCGCCCACAGAGGTGCTGGTGGAGACCTTCCGGGGAACAGAGTATGACACCGGCCTGGATCAGAAGCTGCTCAGCGAGATTGCCGAGTACTTCCGCCCGCTGCGGGACGAGGCTCTGGAGAGCGGCCTGCTGAATCCCAAGGTGTTGGGCGTGGACATCAACACCCTCCGGTACCAGGTACCCGGCGGTATGCTGTCCAACCTGGTATCCCAGCTGCAGCAGCAGCACGCGGAGGACAAGTTCTATGATGTGCTGCAGGAGATCCCCAAGGTACGGGAGGACATGGGTATGCCGCCTCTGGTGACCCCTTCCAGCCAGATTGTGGGAACCCAGGCAGTGTTCAACGTGCTGATGGGAGAGCGCTATAAGATGGCTACGGCGGAGACCAAGGCCATCCTCTCCGGCGAGTATGGTCAGACAGTACGCCCCTTCAACCCGGAGGTTCAGAAGAAGGTCATTGGGGATAAGAAACCCATCACCTGCCGTCCGGCAGATCTGATTGAACCGGAGTTGTCCAAGCTGGAGAAGGAGATGGCCGAGTGGAAGGAGCAGGACGAGGACGTTCTCTCCTACGCGCTGTTCCCTCAGGTGGCCCTGGAGTTCTTCAAGTACCGGAAAGCTCAGAGAGAGGGCAATCTGCCGGTGCAGGGCCAGGTAGAGTGTTCGGTCACTCCTGTCAAATAGAATACGGTCCGGCTGCGGAACCGGTGTGCAATAGGTAAAAGGCACGGAGCGGAGACGAAAGTCCCCGCCCCGTGTTTTTATTCTTGCCACCAAGCTTTTCCCGTGATATGATGTTCACATTACGGGACCGCAATCATCTGGGCCGCCGTCAGGCGGCAGCTTTTTCCGGAGGGTTGCCTGAGCAAAAGGCCGGAACAGGAAGGAAGCAGGACATGGGCAGAGTGCTGGTGATTGGCGGCGGCGCCGCCGGTATGATGGCCGCCGCAGCGGCGGCGGAGGCAGGGAGCCAGGTGACCTTGTTGGAAAAAAATGAAAAGCTGGGGAAAAAACTGTACATCACCGGCAAGGGGCGCTGCAATGTCACCAACGCCTGCGGACGGGAGGAGTTTTTTGATCATGTGGTCAGCAACCCCAAGTTCCTCTATTCCTCCTTTGGCAGCTTTAACAACGAAGCCGTCATGGCCTGGCTGGAGCACCGTGGCCTCCGGCTGAAGGTGGAGCGGGGAAACCGGGTGTTTCCCGCCTCGGATAAGGCCTCGGATGTGATTCGCATCCTGCAGCGGTCCCTGGAGGAACTGGGGGTGGAGGTGCGCCTTGGCTGTCCGGCGGAGGGCCTGACGGTGGCGGATGGCCGCTGCCGGGGCGTGCGCCTGCCTGGGGGGAAGGTCCTGGAAGGGGATGCGGTGGTGGTGGCCACCGGAGGTCTTGCCTATCCGTCCACCGGCTCCACCGGCGACGGGTATGGCTGGGCCCGGGCGGCAGGCCATGCGGTTACCGCCCTCCGGCCGGCGCTGGTGCCTTTGGAGGCGGTGCTGGGAGACGGCACGCCGGTCCGGGAACTCCAGGGATTGTCCTTAAAAAATGTGGAGATTCGTCTCAAAAAAGGGAAGAAAGAACTGGTCCGGGAATGGGGGGAGATGCTGTTCACCCACTTTGGCGTCAGCGGTCCGCTGCTCCTGTCCGCCAGCAGCCTGGCGGCCCGGGAACTGGAGAAAGGTCCCCTGGACCTGGAGATTGACTGGAAACCGGCCCTGACCTTGGAACAGCTGGATGCACGGCTTTTGCGGGAGTTTGCAGAAAACCGGAACCGGCAGCTGAAAAACGTCATGGGTGCGCTACTTCCGGCCCGGGCTGTGGGGCCGGTGCTGCGGCTGGCGGGGGTGCCGCCGGAGCGCGCCGCCGGGCAGGTGAGCCGGGAGGAACGGCAGCGGCTCCTCCGCACACTGAAAACTTTTTCCGTCAAAGTCACAGGACCTCGGGGATATCCGGAGGCGGTGATCACCCAAGGAGGCGTTGCCGTCCGGGAGGTGCAGCCGGCCACCATGGAGTCCAAGAAGGTCCCCGGGCTGTTTTTTGCCGGGGAGGTGCTGAATCTGGATGCCCTGACCGGTGGCTACAATCTGCAGATTGCCTGGTCCACCGGCTATGCGGCCGGGAAAGGGGCGGCGTTTGCGGCGGAAGAGACGTCTGCCGGAAACAAGCAGGCAGAAATTGAGGAAAGGAAGCAGGAAGTGAGGAAGCAGCCATGAATCAGAATATAGCGGTGGACGGACCTGCCGGAGCAGGCAAAAGCACAGTGGCCAAGGAAGTGGCCAAGCGTCTGGGGCTGGTGTATGTGGACACCGGCGCCATGTACCGGGCCATGGGGATCTACTTCCTGGAGCAGGGCCTGTCCCCGGAGGATGAGGCGGGAATCACCCGGGCCTGTCAGAATGCGGAGGTCTCCATCGCCTACGAAGACGGGACCCAGCAGGTGTATCTGGGCGGGCAGAACGTCACGGGAAGGCTCCGGGAAGAGGCAGTGGGCAACATGGCCTCCAAATCCTCCGTTTACCCGGCGGTGCGGAGGAAGATGACCCAGCTGCAGCAGTCGTTGGCCAAACAAACCCCTGTGATCATGGATGGCCGGGATATCGGCACCGTGGTGCTGCCGGAGGCGGCCCTTAAAATCTATCTCACCGCCACGGTGGAGGAGCGGGCCAGACGCCGCTTCCAGGAACTTGCGGAAAAAGGGGAGGACTGCTTGCTGCCGGAGATTGAGCGGGATATCCGGGAGAGGGATAATCGGGATATGAACCGGGAGACGGCGCCCCTGCGCCAGGCGGAGGACGCGGTGCTGGTGGACGCCACAGCGCTTACCATTGAGCAGGTGGTAGAGCGGATCTTGAACCTGTACCGGGAGAAGGTGAAATAAGATGGAAGTGATCTTGGCCAAGTCCGCAGGATTTTGTTTTGGCGTGAAGCGGGCGGTGGAGACGGTGTACGCCCAGGTTTGGGAAGGGAAAACTCCCATTTACACCTATGGACCCATCATCCACAATGAACAGGTGGTAGAGGACCTGGCGGCCCAGGGCGTCCAGGTGGTCCAGGGAGAAGAGGAACTGGAAGGGCTTCATCAGGGCACCATTGTCATCCGCTCCCACGGTGTGGGACGGCGGATCCAGGAAAAGATGGAGGCCCAGGGGCTGACGGTGGTGGACGCCACCTGCCCTTTTGTGAAAAAAATCCACCGGATCGTGGAGGAAGCCTCCGCGGCCGGAGCTACCGTGGTGATCATCGGGGACAAGGATCACCCGGAAGTTCAGGGGATTTGTGGCTGGAGCCATACAAAACCTTATGTTGTGTCTACAATAGAAGAAATTGACACGATTCCCCGGGAGGGAAAGCAGACGGTGGTGAGCCAGACAACATTTCACCACAAGAAATTTCAAGAACTAGTTGAAAAAATGGCGGAAAAGGGTTATCATAGTAGTGTTGTGAACACAATTTGCAATGCTACACAGGAACGTCAAACGGAGGCGAAGACGATAGCCAAGGGCGTGGAGGCGATGATCGTGATTGGGGGCCGGAACAGCTCCAACACGCAGAAACTCTACGATATCTGTAAGGATGAGTGCAGCCATACTTACTTTGTACAGACACTCGTTGACTTGAAACCCCAATGTTTCCCTCATGTACGTAGCGTAGGTATCACAGCAGGGGCGAGCACCCCCAATAATATTATCGAGGAGGTTCATACTTATGTCAGAAGTAAGCTTTGAACAATTATTGAATGAGGAAGGCTCATTGAACCAAATACGTACAGGAGCAGTGGTCAAAGGTACCGTGATCGGCGTGAAAGAAAACGAGATCAGTCTGAACATCGGATACAAAGCAGACGGCATTGTGACCAAGAGCGAGTACACCAATGATTCTTCTGCGGACCTGACCCAGCTGGTCCGTGTGGGCGATGAGATGGAAGTAAAAGTGCTGAAGGTCAATGACGGGGAGGGGCAGGTTTCTCTGTCCTACAAACGGCTGGCCCAGGACCGCAGTGCCAAGGAACTGGAGGAGGCCTTTGAGAACAAGACCATTCTCACAGCCAAAGTGACCCAGGTCTTAAACGGCGGCCTCAGCGTCATGGTCAACGGCATCCGGGTGTTCATTCCGGCCAGCCTGGTGTCCGACGGCTATGAGAGAGATTTGAATAAGTATGCAGATCAGGAGATTGAATTCCGGATCATTGAGTTCAATCCCAAGAGAAGACGGATCATCGGCGACCGGAAGCAGATTCTGCTGGAGCGCAAGGCGGAGGCCCAGAAGGCGCTGATGGAGCGGATTGAGGAAGGCATGATTGTCACCGGCAAGGTAAAGAATCTCACCGACTTCGGCGCGTTCATTGACCTGGACGGCGCAGACGGCCTGCTGCACATCTCCGAGATGTCCTGGGGCCGGATTGAGAGTCCCAAAAAACTGTTTAAAGTGGGCGACGATGTGGAGGCTTTTATCAAGGAGATCAAAGGAGACAAGATCGCCTTGAGCATGAAGTTCCCGGACAAGAATCCTTGGCTCAATGCAGATGAAAAATATGCGATTGGTAACGTTGTCACCTGCAAGGTGGCCAGAATGACGGACTTCGGCGCTTTCGTGGAACTGGAGCCCGGCGTGGATGCGCTGCTGCATGTGTCCCAGATTTCCCGGGAGCATGTGGAGAAACCCTCGGATGTGTTTTCTGTGGGCCAGGAGATCCGGGCCAAGGTTGTGGACTTTAACCCGGAGGAGAGAAAGATCAGCCTGAGCATTAAAGCGCTGGAGCAGGACGAGCAGGAAGCGCCTGCCCAGGAGGACGTTCAGGAGTAAGAGAAAGGAAAGGAGCCGCCAACCGGCTCCCTGAAAATGCGGCAGAGGGCGGCGGCAAGCCGCCCTCTGCCGCATTCCAAAAAGTGCCGGCGCAGCCCGGTGGGATGGTCTTCCTGCCGGTGCTTGCGGTGCAAAAACAGCTTGAAATTTGGGGGATTTCAAGGTACACTTAATGAGACTGTAAAACAGGAATCTGTCGCACAGCGGTGCGGGACATTTTAGGAGGAGAGCATATGAAAGCTAGACAGGGCTTGCTGGTTGTCATGTTGACGGGGATCATGGCTTTGACGGCTGCTGGCTGCGGTTCTGTGAAATTTGACCCGCAGGAAAACAGCATTTTTGTAAAGGAAGACCGGACGGTGACCAGCGCTGAGTTTGTCAGCATTGACAATAGCGAGTTTGAGACGCCCCGGTACGACCAGGATGAAATGCAGTCGTTCCTGGAGGATACGGTGAAGAAGTACAACCAGGAGACCTGCGGGCTGGACTTTGCCTATGCGGACGACGCGGAGGGGGACCTGCGGGTATCGGTGGAAGAGTTTTCAGTGGAAAACAACATCGCCAAGGCCATCCTGAACTATGCCAGTGCGGAGGACTATCTGAATTTCAACGGCACAGAGAACGAGGGCTGTCTGAAGGATCTGATCATTGGTACGGTCCAAAACGGAATCGACTCCGGCTTGGACTTTAGCGGCATGGTCAATGCAGACGGGGAAGAGGTCAGCGCGGAGGACGTGCAGGATGACGCAAAGTATACGCTGGTGGCGGTGACCGGCTCCACCCGAATGGTGGTGGACGGAACGGTCCGGTATGTGAGCGCCGGCGTGACGGTGGAGGACGACAATACGGTGATTATAAGCGGAGATTCCACCGTGTATGTGATTTTTCATTGAAGTGAGGCAGAATGCAGAGAGGATAGAGGAGACGGAGACATGGAAAAGACAATGGACAAGATCGTAGCGCTGGCCAAGTCCCGGGGCTTTGTGTACCCTGGCTCGGAAATCTACGGCGGTCTGGCCAATACCTGGGATTACGGCAACCTGGGCGTGGAACTGAAAAATAATGTGAAGAAGGCCTGGTGGCAGAAGTTTATCCAGGAAAGCCCTTACAATGTGGGGGTAGACTGTGCAATTTTGATGAATTCCCAGACTTGGGTGGCCTCCGGTCATTTGGGCGGTTTCAGCGATCCGCTGATGGACTGCCGGGAGTGCCATGAGCGGTTCCGGGCCGACAAGATCATTGAGGACTACTGCCAGGAAAAGAGCATTCAGCTGGAAGGCTCCGTGGACGGCTGGAGCCAGGAGCAGATGAAGAACTTCATTGAAGAGCATCAGATCCCCTGCCCCACCTGCGGCAAGCATAACTTTACGGATATCCGTCAGTTCAACCTGATGTTCAAGACCTTCCAGGGAGTCACCGAGGACGCCAAGAACACCGTGTATCTGCGCCCGGAGACAGCCCAGGGAATTTTTGTCAACTTTAAAAACGTACAGCGGACTTCCCGGAAAAAGGTGCCCTTTGGCATTGGCCAGACCGGCAAGTCCTTCCGGAATGAGATTACGCCGGGCAACTTTACCTTCCGGACACGGGAGTTTGAGCAGATGGAACTGGAGTTCTTCTGCAAGCCGGACACGGATCTGGAGTGGTTTGCTTACTGGAAAGAGTTCTGTATCGGCTGGCTCCAGTCCCTGGGCATCAAGCCGGAGGAGATGCGGGTCCGGGATCACGAGGAGGAAGAGCTTTCCTTCTACAGCAAGGCTACCACGGACATTGAGTTTTTGTTCCCCTTTGGCTGGGGCGAACTGTGGGGCATTGCGGATCGGACCGACTATGACCTGACCCAGCATCAGAACGTTTCCGGGGAGGATATGGGATATTTTGACGATGAACTGAAGGAGAAATATATCCCCTATGTCATTGAGCCTTCTCTGGGCGCGGACCGGGTGACTCTGGCCTTCCTGTGTAGCGCCTATGACGAGGAGACCATTGGGGAGAACGATGTGCGGACGGTCCTCCACTTTCATCCGGTCCTGGCGCCGGTGAAGGTGGGCGTGCTGCCCCTCTCCAAAAAGCTGAATGAGGGAGCGGAGCAGATCTACGCAGAACTGTGCAAGTATTACAACTGTGAGTTTGACGACCGGGGCAATATTGGCAAGCGGTACCGCCGCCAGGATGAGATCGGCACGCCTTTCTGCGTCACCTATGATTTTGACTCGGAGACGGACGGGGCCGTGACGGTTCGGGACCGGGATACCATGGAGCAGGAGCGGGTGCCTATCGCCAAGCTGCGGGAGTATTTGGAGGAAAAAATCCGCTTTTAAGGAACGGAAGATTGAATCAGAGAGCCAGATAGATGAAAAGTGAAAACTGTCATTCTGTGCTGGGGCGGGACCTGCGCGTCTCAGTCTGGCCGGGATGACAGTTTTTTGAGCAATACACCTGCCCAAAGGGCCGGACGCTGTGGAGGGAGAAAGAACCTATGGGACTGCTGCGCCATGTGAAGGAAGAGTTTGCCATCATCCGGGAGCGGGATCCGGCTATCAAATCGCCGTTGGAGGTCCTGTTATACCCTAGTTTTTGGGCCATGCTCCACTACCGTACCGCCCACAAACTGTATTTAAAGAAGCACTATTTTCTGGCCCGGTGGATTTCCCAGCGGACCGCCCGGAAGACCGGGATTGAGATCCATCCCGGGGCCCGGATTGGAAAAGGCTTTTTCATTGATCACGGTCACGGGGTGGTCATTGGGGAAACCACCATCATTGGGGACAATGTGACCCTCTTCCAGGGGGTAACCCTGGGAGGAACCGGAAAGGAGACGGGCAAGCGCCATCCCACCCTGGAGGACAACGTGATGGTCAGCAGCGGCGCCAGAGTCCTGGGCTCCATCACCGTCGGCGCCAACTCCAAGATCGGAGCGGGCAGCGTGGTGTTAAGGCCAGTGCCGCCCAACTCCACAGTGGTGGGCGTGCCGGGGCGGATTGTGAAGCGGAACAACGTGCGGCTGCCCCGGGAGGATATGGACCAGGTGCATCTGCCGGATCCGGTGCGGATGGACATTGACTGTCTGAAGGAGGAGAACGCTCGGCTGCGGAAAGCGGTGGAGCGGCTGGAACAGAAGGTGCTGGGGAGAATAGAGTTGCCGGCAAAGCCGGAGGAGGAAATAGATGAAGATTTATAACACGCTGACCAAAAAGAAAGAGGAATTCATTCCCATTGAGCCGGGGAAGGTGCGAATGTACGTCTGCGGTCCCACGGTCTACAACCTGATTCACATTGGCAACGCCCGGCCCATGATCTTTTTTGACACGGTGCGCCGGTATTTTGAACACAAGAACTATCAGGTGAACTATGTGTCCAACTTCACGGATGTGGACGATAAGATCATCAAGAAGGCCCAGGAAGAGGGAGTGGACGCTTCCGTGATCTCGGAGCGCTACATTGCCGAGTGCAAAAAGGACATGGAGGGAATGAACATCCGCCCTGCCACCACCCATCCTCTGGCTACCCAGGAGATTAATGGCATGACAGGCATGATCTCCCAGCTCATTGACAAGGGCTACGCCTATGTGGTGGAGGACGGCACCGTCTACTTTCGGGTTCGGAAGTTTGCAGGTTATGGAAAGCTGTCCGGCAAGAATCTGGAGGATCTCCGGTCCGGCAACCGGTCTCTGCTGGTCACCGGCGAGGACCAGAAGGAAGATCCCATGGACTTTGTGCTCTGGAAACCCAAGAAGGAAGGGGAGCCCTACTGGGAGTCCCCCTGGTGCCAGGGCCGGCCGGGCTGGCATATTGAGTGCTCGGTGATGTCCCAAAAGTATCTGGGGGAGCAGATCGACATTCACGGCGGCGGAGAGGACCTGGTGTTCCCCCACCATGAGAATGAGATCGCCCAGAGCGAGGCGGCCAGCGGCAAAGAGTTTGCCCACTACTGGATGCACAACGCTTTCCTGAATATTGACAACAAAAAGATGTCCAAATCTCTGGGGAACTTCTTCACGGTCCGGGATATCAGTGAAAAATACGACCTGCAGGTACTGCGGTTCTTCATGCTCAGCGCCCACTACCGCAGTCCCCTGAATTTCAGCGCGGACCTGATGGAGGCGGCCAAAAGCGGATTGGAGCGGATCCGCAACGGGGCGGAGCGGCTGCGGGATGTGGCAAAGAGTGGCGCCGGCGAGCCTATGATTGAAGAACAGAAAGCGGCGGCGGACGCCTTTGTGGAGAAGTTTGACGCGGCCATGGATGATGATTTTAATACGGCGGACGCCATTGCCGCTGTGTTTGAGTTGGTCAAGTACGCCAACACCCAGGCGGCAGCCGGCATGAGCCGGGACTTTGCCTCCTATCTTTCCCAGACCCTGGAGACGCTCTGCGATATTCTGGGCATTGAGACGGAGCAGAAGGAGGAGTTGCTGGACGCGGACATTGAGGCGCTGATTGAGGAGCGGCAGGCTGCCCGGAAGGCCAAGAATTTTGCCCGGGCGGACCAGATCCGGGATCAGCTGGCGGCCCAGGGAATCCTGCTGGAGGACACCCGGGAAGGGGTCAAATGGAAAAAGGCGTAAGGAAGGTCTTTGACCTTTCCGGCCGGGATATCCGCACCTACTCGCCGCTGACCCTGGCTTTTTTGGGGGACGCGGTGTATGAACTGGCGGTGCGGACGGTGATTGTGGAACGGGGCAGCCGTCCGCCCAAGGAGTTGCACTTGGCCAGCAGCTGTCTGGTGAAGGCGGAGACCCAGTCCCGGATGGCGGAATTGCTGCGGGAAGAACTGACGGAGGCGGAGCGGACGGCGTACCGCCGGGGGCGCAACGCCCATCCGGTCACCACCGCCAAGCACGCCACCACCGGAGATTACCGCCGGGCCACCGGCTGGGAGGCTCTGATGGGCTATCTGTATCTCACCGGACAGGAGGAACGGCTGCTTCAGCTGATCCAAATGGGCTGGGAGCGGGTGCAGAGCGAGGGCACAGGGGGGAAGAACAGATGAAAGAAAAGAAATTTGCCAAGGGGCGGGGCGGTTCAGCGTCCCGCCCTGACGCGTATCCAACCGGTAAGATTGAGGGCCGCAACGCAGTGATTGAAGCGTTCCGGTCCGGCCGGGTCATTGACAAGGTGTTTGTCCAGGAAAATTGCCAGGACGGCCCCATTCAGACGGTGCTCCGGGAGGCCAGAAAACGGGATGCCCAGGTGCGCTTTGTGACTGGGGAACGGCTGGATGAAATGTCTGAGACCGGACGCCACCAGGGAGTGATCGCCCTGGCTGCCGCCTACGGGTACGCCACCGTGGAGGATATGCTCCAAAAAGCGGAGGAAAAGGGGGAACCGCCCTTTTTGTTCCTGCTGGACGGCATTGAGGACCCCCACAACCTGGGGGCCATCATTCGCACCGCCAACCTGGCAGGGGCTCATGGGGTGATCATCCCCAAAAACCGGGCGGTGGGCCTCACCGGGACTGTGGCCCGGACCTCCGCCGGGACCCTGAACTATACGCCGGTGGCCAAGGTGACCAATCTGACCCAGACCATGGAGGCATTAAAAGACAAAGGGCTTTGGTTTGTCTGTGCAGATATGGGCGGGACGACCATGTATCAGCTGGATCTGAAAGGTCCCATAGGCCTGGTGATCGGCAACGAGGGGGACGGCGTGTCCCGGCTGGTCCGGGAGCACTGCGACCTGGTGGCGTCCATCCCCATGAAAGGGGAGATCGACTCCCTCAACGCCTCGGTGGCGGCGGGGGTGCTGGCCTTTGAGATTGTGCGCCAGAGAATGGGGGGATAACCGTGAGCGACGGCTGTGAATACTGCGCCAACTATGAGTACGACGAGGAATGGGAATGCTACACCTGCGTCCGGGACCTGGATGAGGACGAAATGGCTCGGTTCCTCCAGGGTACTTTTACCCAGTGCCCCTATTTTCAGATGGGGGACGAGTACCGGGTGGTGCGGAAACAGATGTAGAAAAGCAAAAAGGACTCACATTTCTGCGAGTCCTTCGAGCTGCTAACCAGACTTGAACTGGAGACCTCATCCTTACCAAGGATGCGCTCTACCAACTGAGCTATAGCAGCATCCGCAACGCTTGACTTGGTGTCATCGCGTCAACGTATGGTATTTTACTATAGAACTTAGAACTTGTCAAGGAAAATCGAAAAAATTGCAACAAAAATTGCAGAACTGAAGTGAAAAGTTTATTTCCACTTTGCCTCCTTCAAAGTGGAAATAAACTTTGAGGCTTCGGTAGTTTGTGTGGAAGGGTCAGCGGCCAGGCAGCCTCGACTG
>CAZDOQ010000020.1:0-2024 GCA_964507035.1 uncultured Lachnospiraceae bacterium
GGCAGTCACGCAGGATACCACGGATTTTGAATCTCTTGTTCTCACGGCTGATGGGATCGCCGAAACGGCTCTCTTTGATGCCCAGTTCCACCAACTCATGGAATGTTTTGGAGTTGGCCACCTTCTGGGCTACGGAACGGATGGTCCGGTCAATATCTTCCTGGCTCCATTTCTCAAACTCCAGCTGAGCCTTGTCTGCTCTGGCAAAGCACTCCTCAATGTTGTCAATCTGATCCTGGGTCAGACCCTTTGCCTCATAGACAGCTTTCATGTCCACCATTCTGCTCATGTGTTTTTTCCTCCTTACAGATAAGTTCCACTCGCGTCTTTGGGATTTCGCAGAGTGAAATCCCAATTCCGTTCATTGAAATTATACTACGCTGACAACCGTTCGTCAATACGTTTTTTAAAAGAATCTTATAAAAGTTTCTGTAGTTCCCGAAATCGATCTTCCGGGGGAGGAACAGGCTTTTTTACTCGATTCCGTGAAGGGCAAAATACTCCTTGGCGCTCTTCAAGCACTGCTTGTAGTGCTCCAGGGCTCCGTACACTTCCACTCTCTTGATGTGGGGCAGCTCAATGGAGCAAACCGCCGTATCCGGAACTCTCTTCATAATGCCGGCGATGTCCACGCAGCCCTCGCCGATGTACAGGCGGGCGTCTCTGCCGGTGTAGATCAGGGCCTCGTTGTCATCCATGGCGGGCCGGGGCGCCGGGCCGTCGCACAGATGAATGAAGTTGAACCAATCCCGAGGGCAGTCGTCCAGTTCAGCCATGGTCACCCGGGACCGGTCAAAGTGCAGGGTGTCCACCAGCAGGCCGATGTTGTCCGCATGGGTGGAATAGATGAACTCCTTGGCGGTCTTCAGATCCGGGCAGGCGGACCAGGTCACAAACTCAAAGTTGCAGGTGATGCCGTAGGGCTTGGTCATCTCGCAGAGTTTGGCCAGAGTCTCCTTGGCATACTCGGTGTTTTTGGTCCAGCAGCTGGTGATCAGGTGATGACAATCATGCTTCTGAGCGAACTCAAAGGCGGGTTTCCACTTCTCCATATCCACCTCGTCGGTAAGGCGGAACAGTTCGATGTCGCTGAGTTTCATACCGGTCTCGGCCATTGCCACATCAAACTCTTTGTACATCTCTGGATTCAAGTCCACCGCATAGTTGGGTTCTCCGGGCGTTCCCAGAAGAACCGGACGGATGCTGACATAGTCAAAGCCAGCGGCGGCAGCCAAGTACACCATGTCCTGGGGCGGAACCTTCAGGGCGCTCAGATGGGCAATGGAAAATTTTCTCTTCATTGTAAATGCCTCCTTGAATTTGTTTTTCACAATGATTTCACAGTATGAAATCTCGTGCTGCTTTTCTTATTATACTACAAAGATTTGATTTTTCCAAGAGGAAATGCGGGAACCATTCATTCTTTTTTTTCATTGATTTCATTGGATCTCTGCAACTCAAAGCTTTTTTGCAAATTGTCGCAATTCGATTTTCACTGTGTGGAATTGTTTTTAACAGAATACATCTTGCATCTATTGCCTGCAAAGTTTATAATGATAGAAAAAAGATAGGAGGAGGTGTCCGTCTATGAAAATGATCCTGGCTATTGTTCAAAACGAAGACGCACCCGAACTGGTGGAAGAACTGAATCACCAAAACTTCTTTGTCACCAAGCTGGCCTCCACCGGAGGATTTCTGAAAAAGGGAAATACCACCCTTCTCACCGGCGTGGAGGACCAACAGGTGGAGGCAGTCTGCGGCATCATCAAGCAGTTTTCCGGCCGCCGCCGCCAGATGGTCTTTACCACATCCCCGTCTGCCGGCAGCATGTGTTCCGGGGTCGCCACCTCCGTTCCCATCAACATGGAAGTGGGAGGCGCCACCATTTTTGTGCTGTCTGTGGAAGAATTCAAGAAATTCTGACAGGCATCAGAAAAGCGCAGGGGACCCAAAAGCTTCTCAGGCCAATGATCATAAGGAACTTTCACGCTATTCTGTCTCCTCCCCGGCGGAAGCCTCCCCGG
>CAZDOQ010000020.1:2124-20061 GCA_964507035.1 uncultured Lachnospiraceae bacterium
CCTCCCCGGCGGAAGCCTCCCCGGAAGCGTCTCCGTCGCCGGTCTCAACCCCACTATCCGCAGCCGTTTCCGATCCGCCGTCCGTGGCCGTTCCGGCGCTCTCCGCCCGCAGCTGGTCCGTGGCCGCCTGCACATCCTGCCGGAACGCCTCCCATGCGTCCTCATGCTCCACAAAATACAGGGGACACTCTTTGCCCGTCACATCATAGTGGCGGATCACATCCTGGCTGTCCAGATTGAACCGGTTGCACAGATAGGCGGTGAGGCGCACCAGAGAGTCATAGGTCTTCTCGTTGAATTCCCCGGTCTCATCCGGATGGCAGCACTCAATGGAAAGGGTGTACTCATTGGCGGAGTTGGAGGCATAGGCCACCTCGTCAATGGGAACGGTAGCCAGAATCTCTCCGTCCAGTCCAATGATAAAGTTGCTGCTGGCGTAGGTGTCTCCGCTGTCCTTCAGGCCTTCAAAGTAATTCCGGTTGTTCTCCGCCGTGCTGCCCGGATTGGACACATAGTGGACCACAATCCCTTTGACGCCGTCGGGCAGCTTAACCCCCGGCCGGGAATAGGGATTCACCGTCAGATAAGCCTCTGTGATGTAGTCCGGCAGACCGTAAAGAGAGGTCTGGGAGCCTCCGCCAAACAGCCGGAACAGTCCCCGGACCCCAAACGCCACCAGGAGGATGATCAAAACCAGCACCAGCAGGGCGATCCCCCGGCGGATCCAGACCTGGATCCGCCTTTTCCTCCGGCTCTTCTTTTTCATGGCAGCGCGCCTTGCCCGGGCGGTAGCCTGCCTTCCCGTCTCTCTTCTCCTGCCACTCTCCGCCATCTGCGATTCCCCCTTTGTAATCTTACACGCCTTATCTTACCACAGACCCCTCGCTGCGAAGATGAATTTTTTCTTACAATTGAAGATTCCGCCGGCTGCACGGCCGTTCTTTAGACCGGCAGCAGCGCCGGAAACGCCAGGGCGATGCCTATCACGATCACGCCCAGCACAATCCGGTAATACCCAAACACCGCAAAACTGTGCCGTTTCACAAAATCCATCAGGAACCGAATGACGAACAGGGAAACCACAAAGGCCACCACCATACCCAAAAGCAGGGTGATCAGTTCCGGAGCGGAAAAGTCCAGCCCATAGTCCAAAAGCTTCTTGCCGCTGGCCCCAAACATCACCGGGATGGCCAGAAAGAAGGTGTATTCCGCCGCCACCGTCCGGGAGACCCCCAGCAAAATGGCTCCCAGGATGGTGGAACCGGACCGGGATGTGCCGGGCACCAGAGAGAGCACCTGGATGACGCCGATCAGAAGGGCAGTGGTCAGGCTCATATCCCGGAAGCTGCGGATCCTGGGACGGCGGTTCCGGTTGAACCGCTCAATGAGAATAAACGCCACACCGTAAACAATCAGCGCGCCCGCCACCACCGGCCACTTGTAAAAGTGCTCGTCAAAGAAGTCGTCAAACAGCAGGCCAATGACGCCGGCCGGAATACAGCCCACAATCACTTTCAGCCAGATGTCCCAGATCTCCGCCCTCTTGGCCGGAGAATGGCTGCGGCTAAACGGATTCAGGCGGTTAAAAAAGATCACACACACCGCCAAGATGGCACCCAGCTGAATGACTACCCGGAACATCTCCAGAAAATCCTCCGAGACGTTCAGAGGCCAGAAGTTCTCAAACAAAATCAGATGGCCGGTGCTGCTCACCGGCAGCCACTCGGTGATGCCCTCCACAATGCCGTAAAAAATAACTTTGATGATCTCCGGAAAATCCATGGTACTCCCCTTTAGATTCAAATTTTCAAAACGTCAAACATTCTCGATCTGCCAGTCAATGGGCTCCACCCCGTGGGCGGACAGAAATTGGTTGGCCTGGCTGAAGGGCCGGCTTCCAAAGAAGCCCCGGCTGGCAGACAGCGGGCTGGGATGGGGCGCCGTCAGGATCAGATGCTTGGGATTGTTCAGCATGCTCCGCTTCATCTGCGCCGGCCTTCCCCAGAGCATGAACACCACCGGCCGGTCCAGCTGATTCACCGCCCGGATGGCTGCGTCGGTAAATTCTTCCCAGCCAATGCCCCGATGGGAGTTGGCCCGGTGGGCCTGCACCGTAAGCACCGTGTTCAGCAGCAGCACCCCCTGCTTTGCCCATTTGACCAGATAGCCGTTGTTGGGAATGTAACAGCCCAGATCGTCATGGAGTTCCTGATAGATGTTGACCAGGGACGGGGGAATCTCCACGTCCGGACGGACGGAAAAGCACAGGCCGTGGGCCTGCCCCACATTGTGGTAGGGATCCTGGCCCAGGATCACCACCTTCACCTGGGACAGAGGCGTCAGTTCAAAGGCGGTGAAGATCTCATCGGAAGGGGGAAACACCTGATGTCTATTATATTCCTCTTTCACGGTCCGATATAGCTTGGCATAATATTGCTTTTTAAATTCCGCGGAAAGCGGCTGCAGCCAGTCGTTGGCAATGGCGCTCATCTTTCATCTCCCCCTTCCTAACGGCGAACCGGAATGCCCCGCTCCGCCAGATAGTCCTTCAGCGCTCCAATCTCCAGTTCCCGGTAATGAAACAGGGAGGCGGCCAGGGCTGCGTCCGCCTTGCCGCGGGTCAGCGCCTCGTAGAAATGTTCTTTTGTGCCGGCTCCCCCGGAGGCGATCACCGGCACGGAAACCTCCTCCGCCACCGCTGCGGTCAACTCCGTGTCATACCCGGCTTTGGTCCCGTCGCAGTCCATGCTGGTGAGAAGGATCTCCCCCGCCCCCAACTCCACCGCCCGGGCAGCCCACTCCACCGCGTCCAGCCCCACATCCAGCCGGCCGCCGTTCTTATAAACTGTCCAGCCGGATCCGTCCGGCCGGCGCTTGGCGTCTATGGCCACCACCACGCACTGGCTTCCAAACTTCTCTGCGGCCTCGGAGATCAGTTCCGGCCGCGCCAGGGCGGAAGAATTGACGGAGATTTTGTCCGCCCCCTCCCGGAGCAGCGCCTTAAAGTCCTCTACGGTGCGGATGCCGCCGCCCACCGTAAAGGGAATGAACACCTTCTCCGCCACCCGGCGGACCATATCCACCACGGTTTTCCGGTTGTCCGAGGAGGCAGTGATGTCCAAAAAGACCAGTTCATCCGCCCCGGCGGCGTCATAGGCCGCCGCCACCTCCACCGGATCTCCCGCGTCCCGCAGGTTCACAAAATTCACGCCTTTTACCACCCGCCCCTGATGCACATCCAGGCAGGGAATGATTCTTTTGGTAAACATAACTCCTCCTTACGGCTTCAGTCCGGCAAAATTTTTCAGAATGGCAAGGCCCACCCGGCTGCTCTTCTCCGGGTGGAACTGACAGCCAAAAAGATTTCCCTGCTCCACGGAGGCGTGGATCTCCACACTGTACCGGGTGGTTGCCGCCACCATCTCTTCCTTTCCGGCCCGCAGGTAATACGAGTGGACAAAATACACGTAGGGTTCCTTCGGCAGCCCCTGAAACAACCGGGCCCCCGGCCGGACCGTGAGAGAATTCCACCCCATATGGGGGATTTTTAATCCCTCCTGAGGCGGGATTCGAAGGATCTTTCCCGACAGCAGAGAGAGTCCTTCCACCCCGGGGCTTTCCTCACTGCTCTCAAACAGCAGCTGCATGCCCAGACAGATCCCCAGCAAAGGGGTTCCCCGTCCCACCGCCCGGCGGATGGGCTCCGCCAGGCCAAACCGGCGCAGGTTTTCCATGGCGTCCCCAAAAGCGCCCACTCCCGGTAAGATCAGCTTCTCCGCCGCAAAAATCTCCTGGGGATCCCGGGTGACCACCGGCGTCTCCCCCAGATACAGCAGCGCCTTCTCCACACTTCGCAGGTTGCCTGCGTCATAGTCAATGACTGTGATCATTCCCTGTCTCCTCTCTCTTTCTGCTGGCCTTGTGTTTCCCCGGAACCCCAAAGCCGGGCGCAGGCCACCGCCCGCTCCCAGCCTGACAGGAGGGAGCGGCGCTTCTCCGCCTCCATGTGGGGCTCAAACACCGCGTCCCGCTGCCAGTTCCGGCGGATCTCCTCCCGGTCCTTCCAGTATCCCACCGCCAGTCCGGCCAGGTAGGCCGCGCCCAGAGCGGTGGTCTCAATACAACGGGGCCGGACCACCGGGGTATCCAAAATGTCCGCCTGGAACTGCATCAAAAAGTTGTTGGCGCTGGCCCCGCCGTCCACCTGGAGGCTCTTTAAGGAAATGTCCGCGTCCTTTTCCATGGCCTGGAGCACGTCGCAGGTCTGATAGGCAATGGACTCCAAGGTGGCTCGGATCAGATGCTCCTTGCCAAATCCCCGGGTAATCCCCACCACCATACCTCTGGCGTAAGGGTCCCAGTAGGGGGCGCCCAGGCCGGTGAAGGCCGGCACCACGTAGCCCCCGGCGGTATCCTCCACCGCCCGGGCGTACTCCTCGGACTGGGCGGCTTCCCGGAACATCCGCAGCTCATCCCGGAGCCACTGGACGGAGGCGCCGGCCACAAAGACGCTGCCCTCCAAGGCGTATTCCAGTTTTCCCCCGGTGCTGGCGGCAATGGTGGCCAACAGGCCGTTTTGGGAGCGCACCGGCGCCTCTCCGGTGTGCATCAGCAAAAAGCAGCCGGTCCCGTAGGTGTTCTTGGCCTCCCCGGGGGCAAAACAGCACTGTCCGAACAGAGCCGCCTGCTGGTCTCCTGCCACCCCGGCAATGGGAATGGCTCCCCCCAGCACGGTGGGGTCCGTCATGCCAAAGAACCCGCTGGACATCCGGACCTCCGGCAGCAGAGAAACCGGCACCCTAAAGGCCTGGAGCAGTTCCTCATCCCACCGGCCCTTCTGAATGTCAAAAAGCATGGTCCGGGAGGCATTGGTCACATCTGTGGCGTGGACCTTGCCGCCGGTAAGCTTCCAGATCAGCCAGGCGTCCACGGTGCCAAACAGAAGGTCCCCTGCCTCCGCCCGTTTTCTGGCCCCCGGCACATGGTCCAAGATCCACTGGACCTTGGAGGCGGAAAAATAGGCGTCCGGGATCAGGCCGGTGCGCTCCGGCACCTTCCGGGCCAGGGGAGTCTTCTGGAAGGCGTCTATGGCCCCGGCGGTCCGGCGGCATTGCCAGACAATGGCGTTTGCCACCGGCTCTCCGGTGTGCCGGTCCCAGATGATGGTGGTTTCCCGCTGGTTGGTGATGCCAATGGCGGCAATGTCCGAGGGGGCGGCCCCCACCATTCCCATGGCCTCCGTGGCCACCCCCAGCTGGGAAGCCCAGATCTCCATAGGATCGTGCTCCACCCAGCCGGGCTGCGGGTAGATCTGCCGGAATTCCCGGGAGGCCACGCTCCGGATGGTCCC
Organism: uncultured Lachnospiraceae bacterium; assembly: GCA_964507035.1. Taxonomy (GTDB): domain Bacteria; phylum Bacillota; class Clostridia; order Lachnospirales; family Lachnospiraceae; genus Pseudolachnospira. The sequence goes on from CAZDOQ010000020.1 coordinate 7,475, forward strand.
GGCATGGTCAAACAGAATGCAGCGGGAACTGGTGGTTCCCTGATCCAACGCCATAATCAGCTGTTCCATGGACTTCCTCACTCCTCCTCAAAATAGGTTTGATAGCTGTCGTAAAAATTGGCGGACGCCTCCCCGGGATAGCCGGAGAGCGTCACATTCTTCCACAGAGAATCGTTGAAAACCGCCGGATGTTCTTCCAGAAACTCTGACATTTCCGCCTGGAACGCATCCTGGGCCCGTTTCTGTTCCATCTGCTCCCGGTTGGCGGCGGTGGCCTCCCGGTCATAGGAATTGACACACCGGATCACCCGCCATCCATCCTCTGATTCCAGCAAGCCGCTGACAGACCCGTTGGACAGGGCAAACACCGTCTGTTCCATCTCCGGGGACAGGTCGCTTCGCTTGACGGAGAACTGGGAGAACTCCACCCCGGCATACTGTTCCGCCAATCCGGAGAAATCATTGGTCTCTGCCGCTGCCTGGGCCGCCTGCTCCGCCTGGCTTTTCCGAGCGGCCTGTTCCTCCTCGGAAAGGTCCTCCCGGGCGAAAAAGAGCTGCTGGATCTCCATGACTCTGGCCTCGTCCTCGCTGACCTCCACGTCCGCACTGGCCAACACCGCCTGGTAGGCCCGGTCCGCCAACAGATACCGGCGGAAGGCGTACTCCGCGTCCTCCCGGGTGATCCCGGCTACCTCCTGGTCCTGCTCCCCCAGATGGGCCATATAGTCGTCCACCGCCTGGGACAGCCGGACATTTTCCTGCGCCGTCAGGGAGAGGCGCATCTCCTCCGCCATCTGGGAGGCGGCAAACAGCCGTCCCAGATGGCTCCGCAGCTGCTCCAACGCATAGTCCTCCAGGCTTTCCTCCCCCAGGGAGACCTGCCAGATCTCCTCCCCGTAGGTGTCCTGGTACAGCTTTTTCTGACTGGTCACAAAGATCATGGCCTCCGACAAGGGAAAGACCTCATCACCCACACACAAAAGTTCCCCGGAGGTGAGACCGGAGATCTGATAGCCGCCCAGGGAAATCCCGCTCTTGCTGCACCCGGCCGGAAACAAGCAGAGACAAAGGAGAACCGCCAGAAGGCAGCGGTATCCGCGCCTTACTCCCATACCGCTGCCCCTTTTGCCTTTACCAATTTCTTTAACACCTGCAGGACGCCGTCCTCCGCCAGCGGAGGCGCAATCCGGGCGGCGACCGCCTTCACTTCCTCCCGGGCGCTTCCCATCGCATAGCTATAAGCCGCCTGCCGGAGCATGGAGATGTCGTTGAGCTGATCCCCAAACACCATGGTCTCCTCCGGGAAGATCTCCAGGGATTCCTGGAGCAGCCGGATGGCGTTCCCCTTCTGGACCCCCGGATCCGCAAAATCCACCCATTCCGGGCCGGAGACGACGCCGGTGAGCCTTCCCTTCCAGGGCTCCACCAGCACCGTGGCCGGATGTGGCTGCTGGTCCGGCTTGTGGTAGACGGAAAGCTTCACCGCATCCCCGCACACTTGATCCAGGTCCGGTATAGCCTCAATGGTAAACCGGTATTCCTCCCGCAGCCAACGAAGAAACGCCGGGTCTGCTCCCTTCTCGCAGTAGGTCGCCTGGCTGGCGGCAAGCAACAGTTCACAGGCCGGCAGCTTCCGGCACTGCCCCAGCAGTTCCAGGAGATCTTCCTGGTTCATAGGGTGGAAAAAGAGGAGTCGGTTGTAGGTGCTCAAAACCCCTCCGTTGCTGCTGATAAAAAACACCCGGGTCTTCACCGGTTCAAACAGCCGGTGAAGGCTGTCCTCCTGCCGCCCGCTGGCCACGGCAAAGTGGATCCCCAGCTGCCGCAGTTCCTCAATCACCGAAAAATACTCCGGGTTCAACCGGCTGGTGCCATCCGGCACCAGGGTCCCGTCCACATCTGTGGCCACCAAACGAATCATTCCATCCATTGCAAAAACGCCTTTACGTTTGCCCCGGCATCTCCCCGGAACACAGCCGAGCCGGCCACCAGCACATTGGCGCCGGCCGCCAATACCTCCGGACCGTTGTCCAGTCCAATGCCGCCGTCCACCTCAATATCTCTCTCCAGGCCCCGCCGGTCCAGTTCCCGGCGCAGCCGGCGGATTTTTTCCGTCACATAGGGAATATAGGTCTGGCCGCCAAACCCGGGGTTCACCGACATGAGCAGGATCATATCCGCCTGCTCTAGCACCCACTCCACTGCGGAAAGAGGGGTGGCTGGATTTAAGGCCACCCCGGCTTTCATGCCCAGGCTGTGAATGGACTGGAGGGTCCGGTCCAAATGCCGGCATGCCTCCGCGTGTACCGTCAGAATATCCGCTCCGGCTTTCCGAAAGGCTTCCAGATACCGGTCTGGGTCCTGAATCATCAGATGTACGTCAAACACCAGCCCACACTGGCTCCGGAGACTTTGGATCACCGGCATTCCAAAGGAAATGCTGGGCACAAACAGCCCGTCCATCACATCCAGATGCAGGTACTGGGCTCCGGCTTTCTCCACCCGGGCCGCTTCCTCCCCCAAACGGGAGAAGTCCGCCGCCAGAACGGAAGGGGACAGTAGGTTTTTCACAGGTAACTCCTTTACCATTTTTTCGAATCCTTCAACTCCTGGTAGATTTGCAGGTAATTGGCGTAGCGCTCAGGGCTGATCTCCCCCCGGGCCGCCGCCTCCTTCACCCCGCAGTCCCGCTCCCCCACGTGGACGCAGTCCAGGAACCGGCACTGTTCCGCAGGCTTACGGAATTCCGGGAAATAGTACCGCAGGTCCCGGCAATCCAGATTCTCCACATACAGGGATGTGAAGCCGGGGGTATCCAGGAGAAAGGTGTCTGGTTGCAGATAGAACAGTTCTGTGTGACGGGTGGTGTGACGCCCCCGCTGAATTTTCCGGCTGATCGCGCCGGTCTCCATGCCCGCTTCCGGCTGCAGGGTGTTCATCAGGGAGGACTTGCCCACCCCGGAAGGTCCTGCCAGGGCGCTGGTACGCCCCGGAAGCAGCACTTCCACTTCCGCCAGTCCCTGACCCTTCTGAACACTGAAAAAGCAGACCGTATATCCGGTATTCCGGTAAACTGCCCGGTATGCCTCTTCCAAATCCCGGTCTGCCAAATCCGTTTTATTAAAGCAGAGCACCGTGGGAATCTCCTGCTGCTCCATGGAGATGAGAAAGCGGTCCAGCAGATTCCAGTTGGGCGCTGGAGACCGCATGGAAAAAACCAGCAGAATCTGATCCACATTGGCCACTGCCGGCCGGATCAGCGCGTTGCGCCGGGGGAGGATGGAGACAATATTCCCCTCCCCCGCCGCCTCATTCAGCACGGTAAAATCCACGTCATCCCCCACCAGGGGCTTCACATTCCGGTTCCGGAATATGCCCTTGGCGCGGCACTGATAGGTGCGGGCGACTCCGTCGTGGACATAGTAGAAGCCTCCCACTCCTTTGATGATCTTTCCCTTCATGGGCTATTCGCCGTTTTCAGCGGAAGCCTCGGAGGAAGACGCCTGGGTGGCGGGAGCCTCCGTTGGCTCCGGTCCGGCACTGACCGTCACGCCGATGGTACTGCCCCGCTCCACCCGGGTGCCGGGGCTGATATCCTGGCCAATCACCGTACCGGCCGGATAATCGCTGTCATACTCTGAATTTGCGCTGAGATACAGGCCGTACTCCTCCAGGGTGTCCCGGGCCTCCGCCAAGGTTCCCCAGCGCACATCCGGCACCTGCACCGTGGAACTGCCCTGGCTGAGGACGATGTTCACAGACGTGCCCTCCTCCACCGTGGAGCCGCTCTCCACGCTCTGGCTCATGACCCGGCCTTCCGGTACGCTGTCGCTGTAATCCCAACTCACAGATCCCAGGCTCAGGTTTGCCCCCGTCAGCGCCGACCGGGCGTCTTCCTCCGTCATACCGTACAGACTGGGCACCGTGGCCGACCTGGAAGCAGGTCCGGCGCTCAAAATCAGCGTAATCTCCGCATCCCGGTCCACAGAACTTCCCATGGACGGATTGGTCCCAATAACCAGCCCCTCCTCCACGGTGTCGCTGTTTTGGGTCTGGGTGGCCGAAGCCACATTGGTAAAGCCGGCGGACAGCAGGCTCCGGCGGGCCTCCTGCTCCGACAAGCCCGCCAGATCCGAAGGGATGACCAGCCGATTGCTGCCGGTGCTGACGGTGACGGTGATGGTGGTGGACCGGTCCACCACATCCCCCTCCTGGTAATCCTGGGAACTGATCTGGTCCGCCGGGTAGTCCTCCGAGCTTACATACTCGGAAACCTGGATCCGCAGGCCCAGATCCTGCTCTTCAATGGCGGCCTCTGCCTCCTCCACGGTCATGCCCAGGAAGCTGATCACCGTGACCTTGGTGGCATCGCTGCTCTCTGTGCTGGATTCATCACCGGAACTGAAATTCAAGACGCCGCAGGCCCGGAGAGCAATGGCTCCCACTATCAACACAATCAACACCGCCACGCCGATCATAATGTAGGTGACGATCTTCTCAAACTGGGAATCGCTCTCATCCTCCTCGTCATCCTCGTCGTCATAGCCGTCGTCGTCGTAATCCTCGTCCTCTTCCTCGTCGTAGTCCTCGTCCTCCATGCCCATCTGGTAGGCCTTCTCCGCCCGGCGCTCTTCCTCTGCTGCGGAGCGGTTGGCCCCCTGCTTGATCTTCTCCATGTCCGAATCGCGAAACACCATGGTGGGGGAGTCGTTGGTCAGCGGCGCCATTTTCACAAAGTCCCCGTTGGGCATGGAAAGGCACTTCTTCAGGTCCTCAATGAGTTCCGTAGCCGAAGCGTACCGGCGCTCCGGCTTTTTCTGGGTACATTTGAGGATGATCTTTTCCAGGCTCACGGGAATCAGCGGCTCATACTCCTGGGGCGGCACCATCTCCCCCTGAATGTGGAGCAGGGCCACCGCCACAGTGGAGTCCCCTTCAAAGGGGACCCGGCCGGTGAGCATCTCATACATGGTGATGCCCAGCGAATAGATATCGCTGCGCTCGTCGCAGTAGCCGCCCCGGGCCTGCTCCGGAGAGATATAGTGGACGCTGCCCATGGTGTTGGAGCTGATGGTCTGGGAGGAGGCGGCCCGGGCAATGCCGAAATCCGTCACTTTCACCTTCCCCTCCCGGGTGATCATGATGTTCTGGGGCTTGATATCCCGGTGAACGATATGCTCCCGGTGGGCTGCCTCCAGGCCCCGGGCCACCTGCATAGCCACCTCAATGGACTCCCGGATCTCCAGTTTCTTCTTTCTCTCAATATATTTTTTCAGCGTAATGCCGTCGATGAGTTCCATGACAATGTAGTAGATCCCGTTCTCTTCCCCCACGTCATAGATACTCACAATATTGGGATGGGAAAGGCAGGCCGCCGACTGGGCCTCCATGCGGAATTTGGATACAAAGCCCTGATCACAGGCAAACTCCGGCTTCAGTACCTTGATGGCCACAAACCGATTCAGCTTGTGGCACTTGGCCTTGTAGACATCCGACATGCCCCCGGAGCCAATTTTGCTGATGATCTCATACCGATTTCCCAAAAACATACCAATTCTTAGCATACATTCACCTCATCTGGTTCCGGTTCCACGATAATCACCGAAATATTGTCCTTTCCGCCGTACTCCTTCCCCTTTTCAATCAGTGCCTGGCCCAGCACCTCCACTGGTTCCGGTCTGGAAAGGATCTCCTGGATCTCTGCGTCCTCCACCATGTTGGACAGGCCGTCGGAGCATAGCAGGACCCGCTCCCCGGGTTTTAAATCCATCTCAAAGAAATCTGCGGTGGCTTTCTCCTCAATGCCCATGGCCCGGGTAATGATGTTTTTCTTTTCCCAGTAGCTTTCGCTGTTTCTCTGGATCCTGCCGTCCGCCACCATCTCCTCTACCCAGGAGTGGTCCCGGGTGATCTGCCGGAGGGTGGTCCCGTCTTCCAGCAGGTACAGACGGCTGTCGCCGATATTGGCAATATACAGGGTCCCTTCCTCCAGGGTGGCTGCCACCAGAGTGGTCCCCATCTCGGCATAGGCCGCACGCCGGTGCGCTTCTCTCCGAAGGCCCCGGTTGGCCTCCTGGATGGCGTCGTTGAGCACAGAAACCGGGGTGGTTTTCCGGCTGTTCTGAATCTCCTCCACCAGATGCTCCGTCACGTAGCGGGAAGCGTACTCTCCCCCCTGGTAGCCTCCCATACCGTCCGCTACCAGAAACAGGTTTTTCAGGGGCCCCACTGGTTCCGCGGAGGCGAAAACGTGGTCTTCGTTTTCCTGCCGGACTCTTCCGATGTCCGTTCCCACAAAAAAGTTCATCTCATTCAGCCTCCTCCCGACCTTTCTCCTGCTGAATTCTGCTCCGCAGTTGACCGCAGGCGCTGTCTATATCCGCGCCCAGCCTCCTTCTTATAGTAACATGTATTTCACTTTTTTCAAGTTCTTTTTTAAACCGCTGCACCTCTGGCCCCCTGGTTTCCCGGTATTTCCGCTCTCGGATGGGGTTTACCGGAATCAGGTTCACATGGCAGTTTTGGCCCCGGAGAAGCTGTGCCAGTTGCCGGGCCTGTTCCGGACGGTCGTTGACATCCCGCACCAGACTGTACTCATAGCTGATTCTCCGGCCTGTGACCTGAAAATAGTAGGCGCAGGCATCCAGGGCTTCCCGGATGGTATAACGGTTGGCAATGGGCATCATGGCCCTTCGCAGGGCATCCTCCGGCGCATGGAGGGACAGGGCCAGGGTGATCTGAAACTTCTCCCCGGCCAGGCGGCGGATCTCCGGCACCAAGCCGCAGGTGGAAACAGTGATGTTCCGCTGACCCACCGCCATCCCTTCCGGGTCTGACACCAGACGCAGAAAACGGATCAGGTTGTCCAGGTTATCCAGTGGCTCTCCGCTTCCCATGACCACCACATGGGAGACCCGCTCCCCTGTGTCCTTTTCTATGGCGTAAATCTGCTCCAGCATCTCCGCCGGAGTCAGGTTCCGTACTAAGCCCCCCAGGGTGGAGGCGCAAAAACCGCAGCCCATGCGGCAGCCCACCTGGGAGGAAATACAGACGCTGACCCCGTAGTGGTATTTCATATAAACGCTTTCGATTATATTCCCATCCGCCAGCAAAAATGCGTATTTTCTGGTTCCGTCCAGCCGGGAGACCTGCCGCTCCGCTATGGAAAGCGCGTCCAGGCGGCAGGTCTCTGAAAGCCTTTGCCGGAGGCTTTCCGGCAGGTTGGTCATGGAGGCAAAATCCTCCGCCTTTTTTTGGTGCAGCCACTGATACACCTGGGCCGCCCGGAAGGTTTTCTCCCCCATCTCCTGAAAAAACGCCGTAAGTTCCGGCCGGTTTAGGGACCGGAGTTCTACCTTCTCACTCATCTGTCATCCATTCCTCTTACACATGGAAATAAAGAAGCCGTCGCAGGGATGCCGCCCCGGCACCAGCTGCAAGTACCCTTCTGAAAGGCTGTCCTCCCGCAGCGCCTCCGGGACCCGCCCGGTCAGGGGAACCGGCTCCAGGGGAAACTGTTCCAGCAGCCACCGGAAGTTCTCCTCATTTTCCGCCCGGTTCACGGTACAGGTGCTGTAGAGCAGCCGTCCCCCGGGGCGCAGATACCGCCAGGCATGGGTCAAAATTTTCCGCTGCAGCCGGACCAGGCCGGCCAGTTCCTCCGGCGTCATCCTGTATTTGATCTCCGGCTTGTGGCCAATGGTTCCCAGACCGGAGCAGGGCAGATCTGCCACCACCAGGTCAAAGGCCCCCTCCCACTGGGGCCGGAACACCCGGGCGTCTGACACGTCGGCCTCCAGGTTTAAAAAGCTGCACCGGCGCTGGTTCTCCTCAAGCTTTTCCACCTTCCGTTCCGTCAGGTCACAACAGACGATCCGACCGGTGCCCCGGAGTTGGTCCGCCAGGTGAAGGCTCTTGCCCCCCGGCGCTCCGCACAGGTCCAGCACCTGGCTGCCCGGCTCCGGAGCCGCCGCCATCCCCGCCAAAATGGAACTGACATTCTGGACCTGGATCCACCCTTTCTCAAAGGCCCCAAGCCGGTCCACCCGGTCAAACCCCTCCAGGTACGCGCCGGGCAGGCCGTAGGGCAGGGGCCGCCACAAAACCTTCTGTTCGGCCAGACTTGCCTCTATCTCCTCCCGGGTGGCCCGGGACAAATTCCAGCGGACTGCCAGGGGACTTTCCTCCAGGGACGCCTGCAAGAAGACCTCCGTTCCCTCCGGCCCCAGTTCCCGCTCCCACAGCTCCGCCAGCCAGGCTGGAACCGAATAGGTCAAATCCAGTCCCCCCTCCGGCAGGGAAGGATCCCGGGCCACCTGGCGGAGCACTCCGTTGACAAATCCCTTGAGCCCGGCAAAGCCCCGCTTCTCCGCCAACTTTAGCCCCTGGCTGCACACGGCGGAGGCGGGAATGTTAGGCAGAAACAGCAGCTGATATGTACTGACCCGCAGAAGGCTGCGGATCCAGGGCTTCATTTTTTTCACCGGCGTCCGGGACACCTGGTCCAGCTTTGCATCCAGGGTCAAAAGCCGTTCCAAAGTCCCCTGGACCAAACGCTGCACAAACCGCCGGTCCCTGGCTTCCATGGCCGGGTACCGGCCCAAGGTCTCCCGCAGCTGCTGGTGGCTCTGGGCTCCCCGCTCCAGCACCGCCTCCAGAATCCGGCAGGCGATCTCTCTTGTGTTTTCCATGGGTTAATCCCGGTTCCGTCCCCGGGCAATGAGCAACAGACGCAGCAGCTGCAGCAGGCTTGCCGCCACGCTGGCCACGTAGGTCATGGCCGCCGCAGACAAGACCTTCTTGGTCTGGGCCGCCTCCTCCTCATAGAGAATCCCCGTCTCCATCAAAAGCCGCAGGCCCCGGCGGGAGGCGTCAAACTCCACCGGCAGGGTGACCAGCTGGAACAGTACCACCGCGCAGAACAGCAAAATTCCTGCGTTGACCAGGAACAGCCCGCTGTCGCTGCGGATCAAAAGACCAATGAGGATCAAAGGCCAGCTGAGGCTGGCCCCCAAGTTTGCCACCGGCACCAAGGCCCCCCGGATGGTCAGGGGCAAATAGCCCCGGGCGTGCTGCAGGGTATGGCCGCACTCATGGGCCGCCACCCCCACCGCCGCCACGCTGGAGGAGCCGAAGGTGGCGTCCGAGAGGCGCAGCACCTTGCTCCGGGGATCATAGTGGTCCGTCAGGTTGCCGGACACATGTTCCACGTTCACATCATAGATTCCCTGCATCTGCAAAATCCGCCGGGCCGCCTCCGCGCCCGTCATGCCGGAGACGCTCCGGACCCGGGAATAGCGGGCGTATGTGCTGTTCACCCGGACGGAAGCCGCCGCGCTGATCAGGGCCGCAATGATCACCAAGATATATGTGGGGTCCCACCAATAAAACATGTTTTCCTCCTATTCTAGCCGGTCCCCCGGCTTTACGGGATAGCCCCGCAGGTACGCGTCCGCTGCCATCCGCTTCTTTCCCTCCGGCTGCAGCTGCCGGATCACCAAAATCCCGTCTCCGGTCGTCACGCTGATTCCCTCCTTGCCGACCCGGACAATCTCCCCGGGTTCCGGGCGGCTGCCGGCCGCTTCCGTGCCGCCGGTTTTCTCTTGCCCGCTGGTGTTTTCCTCCACCCCGGCAGCCCAGATCTTTAAGGTCTTGCCGTTCCGGCTGGTGTAGGCGCTGGGCCAAGGGTCCATGCCCCGGATCAGCCGCTCCAACTCCCGGGCCGGCCGGTTCCAGTTGATCCGCCCCATGGACTTTTTCAGCAGCCCCGCATAGCAGGTCTCTCCGATCTGAGGCGTCCGAACCAAAGTCCCCGCCTCCAGCTGCCGCAGGGTCTCTATCAGCAGCGGCGCCCCGGCGGCACTGAGTTTTTCCGTCAGGCTCCCGCCGGTTTCATCCGGGGCAATGGGCACCACAGTCTTCAGCAGCATATCACCGGTATCCAGCCCCTCGTCCATGAACATGGTGGTGACGCCGGTCTCTGTCTGGCCGTCCAAAATCACCTGCTGGATAGGGGCCGCCCCCCGGTACATGGGGAGCAGGGACGCATGGACGTTGATGCAGCCCTTCTCCGGGATCTCCAGCACTTCCTTGGTCAGGATCTGCCCAAAGGCCACCACCACCATCACCTCCGGGTGCAGTTCCCCCAAGGTTTCCACAAAGGCCGAATCCCGTACCTTCTCCGGCTGGAGCACCGGGATCCCGCAGGCCAGCGCCGTTTCTTTGACAGGAGAAAGCTGAGGCGCTTTGCCCCGCCCCTTGGGCTTATCCGGTTGGGTGACCACCGCCGCCACCGAATGTCCCGCCTCCACCAAAGCGGAAAGCACCGGCACGCTGAACTGGGGCGTTCCCATAAAGACCACTCGCATTGCTTCTGCTACCTCCCTCAACATCTGCCACACAGGCATACTTTTCCCAGTAGTATACCGCAAACAGGGGGTTTTATCTATATATTTTACAGAAAGTTTAGGATTTCTCCCGCTCCCAGAAAAACGGCTCAAACTGCCGTCTCAGGGCTCTTACCACCCGGTTGGGCGATCCGGCCGGAACCGAAATGCCAGCCTCCGGCCGTGTCCCAATGGTGATCATCTGCTTCGCCCCCACCTCCTCCCGGAGATACTCCAGCATATGGGGGATGGTGGCGTTCTGGCTGTAGATGCGCAGGAACACGTGCCCGGGAAATTCCTCCGGCTCGCTAAAACTCAGCTTCAGGCTGTCCCCGTATCCCGCCTGCTCCAGCAGCTGCCGCAGCCGCTCCATGGCCGGTTTTTCCTCCACCACCAGGAAATACACCACCGCCGCCCCCTCAGGAATCTCTCCGTGGACATAGTTCCGGTACGGGGATGTGCGCATGGTCCGGTAGACCTGTTCCGCCGCCGGGCACTGGAAATCCTGGTAGTAGATTACCAGCATATCCTCCATGACCACATTGGCAAAATGATGGTAGCCCTGGCGGGTCAAAAACTGGTTCAGTTCCCGGGTCATGGCCTGGGAGATCACATAGGAGTGGAGAAAGGTTTTGGTCCGGATGTCGTAGAGGACCGCCCCGTCCATGGCCACCACAGGCAGGTTCAGCTGCAGATCCCGCAGCGGCGGCATCAAGGTGGCCGGAGTCTGGGCAGTGGCCACCGTCAGCTTGGCCCCATGGGCTAGCATGTTGTTCAGCTCCACCTTGCCGTAGGGGGTCAGCTTTCCATCCTCCCCCAGCAGCGCATCCTCCAGCTGCAGCACAAAAAGCCGGTCCCGGCGATAATGGCGGGGAATGTGGGCCGCGTTCACCGCCAGACCCACCGCCAGGCCAATGACTGTGTCCAGCGTCCGGTTCCAGACCAAAAAATACGGGTTAGCATCGGTGATATAGGTGTTGGTGATGCTCAAAAACACTACGCAGGAGTAAAAGGATGTCTCTGTCTTTCCGATCAGCACCGTGGTATAGAGAATGGGGATCAGCATCACCGAGGCCAGCAGATACCCGGTGATCTCCCCGTGGCTGGTCCACAGCCACAACTCCACCGGCAGGACCACCAGGCCGAAGGCCGCGCCAATGAGGGTGCCCAGAAGCCGCCGCCAACCCATGACCCGGCTTCCGTCCAGATTCGGCTGAATGCACCAGAGTCCGGCCAGCACCACCTGGAACAGCGTGCTGTCATCACCCCGGAAGGAGCAGAGTAAAAAGCACAAAAATACGCAGACCGCGGACTTGACCATCCGCAGGCCCACCGGCGGCAGAGTTTGGATTTTTTCCACGAGTCGTTCCATGTCATCCCCCCTGTCCCACTTAGACTTGGAAACAGCGTTTCCCATGAAATCAAATAGGCTGCGGTACCGCAGCCTATTTGCCTGTTTTTGATCTGTGCTCCAAAGCCAGCCTTATACCAGGGCCACAGTCTCTCTGGCAATCATCAGTTCCTCGTTGGTGGGGATGATGGCCACTTTCACCTTGGAATCCGGTGTGGAAATCACATAATTCTTGCCTCTCTGCTTGTTGGCCTCCTCATCCAGGGTGATGCCCAGGTAACCCAGGTAGGAGACGATCTTCTCTCTCTCCTCCCGGCCGTTCTCTCCGATACCGCCGGTGAGGGCAATGGCATCCACGCCGTTCATGGCCGCCGCATAGGAGCCAATGTACTTGGCCACCCGATAGCAGAAGGCATCGATGGCGTTGGCGGCCAGTTCATTCCCGTTCTCAGCCGCCTCGCCCAGATCCCGGAAGTCGCTGGAGAGGCCGTTGGTCATGCCGTAGACGCCGGACTTCTTGTTCAGCATATTCACCAACTCAAAGATATCTTTCCCCTCTTTTCTGGCAATGTACTCCAGAACAGCCGGATCCAGGTCGCCGGAGCGGGTTCCCATGATCAGGCCCTCCAACGGGGTCAGGCCCATGCTAGTGTCCACGCACTTGCTGTTCTGCACCGCGCTGACGGAGGAGCCGTTGCCCAGATGGGCCACAATCACCTTGGAGTTGTCCGGATCCAGGCCCAGAAACTTAATGGCCTCTTTGGACACAAAACTGTGGGAAGTGCCGTGGAAACCGTATTTGCGGATGTGGTACTTCTCATAGTATTCGTAAGGAATGCCGTACATATACG
>CAZDOQ010000021.1:0-19957 GCA_964507035.1 uncultured Lachnospiraceae bacterium
GTAGAAAAACAGCCCTCCCCTGCGGAAAGGCTGTTTTTTCTCTTCTGGACCCGTTAGAATCCTGTGCTTTGTCGGAAGTCAGGTTGCTTTGCCTCCGGAACTTCCAGTTTTCCAGCAGACCACAAAAGAAGTAAAATAGATTAAGAAATAGAGAAAATAATATTACATTTTGGGAAAGCCGGGGCAATTTCATTGACTGCATTCTTTCCCTATGGTACACTTAACAACTGGAACAGGAAGGAAAAAGGAGAGCGAATATGAAGCTGCTTACCATTGTCATTCCCAGCTATAATTCTGAGGCGTATCTGAGAAAATGTGTGGATTGCCTGCTTCCGGGGGGAGAACGGGTGGAAATCCTGATTGTAAACGACGGCTCCACAGACCGGACGGCGGAAATCGCGGAGGAGTACGCCAGCCGGCATCCCACCATTGTCCGGGCGATCCATCAGGAAAATAAAGGCCACGGCGGAGCGGTGAACACCGGCCTGGCAGAGGCCACCGGCATCTACTTCAAGGTGGTGGACAGCGATGATACGGTCAACCAAGATGCCTATCAAAAGATCCTGGATACCCTGGAAAATATGGTCATGGACGGCACCGGCGTGGATATGCTGGTCACCAACTATATCTATGATAAGGTAGGCGCCCGCCGGAAGAAGGTGATCAGCTACCGGAATGCCTTCCCGGAAGGACAGGTCTTTACCTGGGATCAGATCCGGCACCTGCGCAAAGGCCAGTATATCTTAATGCACTCGGTGATCTACCGGACCCGTGTGCTGCGGGACTGCGGTCTGAAGTTGCCGGAGCACACCTTCTACGTGGACAATTTGTTTGTCTATGTGCCGTTGCCCTATGTGAAGACCATTTACTACCTGGATGTGATCTTTTACCGCTATTTCATAGGACGGGCGGACCAGTCGGTGAACGAGGCCAACATGATCAAGCGGATTGACCAGCAGATCCGGGTGACCAAAGCCATTATAGATGCTTACCCCCTGCGGAAGCTGCCGGATAAAAAGCTACGCCGGTATATGATGAGTTATCTGAATATCATGATGACGGTCTCCTCCGTGTTCCTCATCTGCTCCGGTACCCGGGAGAATCTGATTAAAAAGGAGGCACTCTGGGAGTATCTGCGGGAGAACGACCAGGTGTTATACCGGAAGATCCGCCGGGGCATCATGGGCCAGACCATGAACCTGCCCGGAAGCACCGGACGCAAGATCTCTATGGCGGCCTACCGGACCAGCCGCCATTTTTACGGATTTAATTAAGGAACACGGGTTTGTAAAAGAAATATACGGCGGCCGCAGCCGCCGGAGGGAGTACCTATGCGAGTGATTGCGGGCTCAGCCAGAAGGCTGAATCTGATGACGGTACCGGGCCGGGATACCCGTCCCACCACGGACCGGATCAAGGAGACGCTGTTCAATATTCTGCAGCCGGAGCTTCCCAGCTGCCGTTTTCTGGATCTGTTTGCCGGAAGCGGCGGCATTGGGATTGAAGCCCTAAGCCGGGGAGCGGAGAAGGCCGTGTTTGTGGAGAGCAGCCGACGGGCGGCTGTCTGTATCCGGCGCAATCTGGAGTTCACCCACTTGGACAGCCGGGCCCGGCTCCTGGAGACGGATGTGCTGGGGGCGCTGAGCAGGCTGGGCCGGGAAGGACAGCCTTTTTCCATCATCTTTCTGGACCCGCCCTACGGGAAGGGCTGGGAGGAGCAGGTGCTGGCGGCTCTGGAGCACTCGCCGCTGGCGGACGCGGATACCCTGGTAGTGGCGGAGGCCTTAAAGGATGCGGATTTTTCCTTTGCCAGCCGCTACGGCTTTTCCATTGAGAGGGAAAAAGAATACAAGACCAACAAACACATTTTTTTAAAACGGCAAGAGGGAGCAACAACATGCACAACGTAAGAGAAAAAGTGGGAATCTATCCGGGAAGTTTTGATCCGGTGACCCTGGGACATCTGGATATCATTGAGCGCTCCTCCAAAATGTTCGACAAACTGATCGTGGGCGTCCTGCACAACCCAAACAAAAAGGCGTTGTTTTCCGCCGATGAACGTGTTAAAATGATACGTAGTGTGACAGGACATCTCTGCAATGTGGAGGTAACATCTTTTGAAGGACTTTCTGTGGATTTTGCCCGCTCTGTGGGAGCTCACGTGCTGGTCCGGGGCCTGCGGGCTGTGACGGATTTTGAGTACGAACTACAGATGGCCCAGACCAATCATGCCATATGTCCGGAGATCGACACCATCTTTTTAACCACCAATCTGCGCTATGCGTATCTGAGCTCCAGTATTGTCAAAGAAGTGGCCTATTTTGACGGAAATATAGAGATGTTTGTACCGGCAGTCATTTTGCCGTTGGTAAAAGAAAAATTGATGGAGGAAACCCAGAATGAGCAGAATTGAACAGATGATCGGGGAGATCGAAATGTACCTGGACAGCTGTAAGTCCCAGGCATTTTCCAATAGCAAACGGATCGTGGTGGAAAAGGATGTCATTGATGAGATGCTGGTGGAGTTGCGGCTCCGGACGCCGGAGGAGATCAAAAAGTATCAGAAGATCATCGCCAACAAGGATGCAATTTTAGCGGACGCCAAGGCCCATGCGGACGCCATGCTGGCGGAGGCTTCCCGCCAGACCGCCGAGCTGGTAGACAACCATGAGATCATGCAGCAGGCCTATGCTCAAGCGGACGAGGTGGTCCAAAAGGCTCAGGAGCAGGCCCAGAAAATCCTGGACGACGCGGTGAACGAGGCCAACAGAATCCGGGAGAGCGCGGTGCAGTACACCGATAGCCAGCTGGAGCAGCTGGAATCCATTCTCTCCCATGCGGTGGAGAACAGCCAGTCCCGTTTCCAGTCTCTTTTAAATCAGCTCCAGGCCAGCCATGACGTGGTGGTGTCCAACCGGAAAGAGTTGGCTCCCAGCCTGCCGGAAAAGGGAAAGAGCGCCGGCAACGGGCCGAAAATCGACATCTCCATGGCAAGCGGCACGGAAGAGTAAGCGTACATTGTACATAACAGAGAAAGCCGAGGAGCCTGTTGCTCTGTGCCTGGAGGTATGTGGGCAGAGGAACAGGCCTTTTCCATGGGGCGGTTCTTATCCAGAAAGGGAGGCATCATATGAACCAAACGTATCTGAATTTTTTTCAGGAACTGTGCAAGATCCCTCACGGTTCCGGCAACATGGAAGCCATCAGCCAATTTTGTCTGGACTTTGCCAAAGAGAGAGGCCTGGCGGCCTGGCGGGATGCCGCGTGCAATGTGGTGATCGTCAAGGAAGCCACTCCGGGCCGGGAGAAGGACGGAGGCGTCATGCTCCAAGGGCATCTGGACATGGTGGCGGTGAAGGAACCGGATCTGGCCTTTGATTTTTCGGCGGATCCGCTGCGCCTCCGGACCCGGGGAGACTATCTGTACGCAGAGGGAACCAGCCTGGGAGGCGATGACGGGATTGCCGTGGCCATGGCCCTGGCGGTGCTGGATGCGGAGAACCTGTCCCATCCCCGGCTGGAGTGCGTGTTCACCACCGATGAGGAGATCGGTATGGTGGGGGCGTCCCGGCTGGACACCAGTTCCCTGACCAGCCGGTATCTGCTCAACATGGACTCGGAGGAGGAAGGGCATCTGATCATCAGCTGCGCCGGCGGCGCCCGTGGGGAGATCTTCTTTCCCGGCGCATGGCAGGAAAAGCGGGAGCCAGGGCTGCGCCTGGAGCTTTCCGGCCTCACCGGAGGCCATTCCGGTACGGAGATTCACCAAGGAAGGGGAAATGCGCTCCGCCTACTGGCGGAAGTGCTCCATGAGCTTCCGGGAGAGTGGGGATTGGCGGACTTTCAGGGAGGAGAGGCGGACAACGCCATACCGGCCCTGGCCACCGCAGTCCTCTCCGTCCGTTCCCCGGAAGGCATGGAAGCGTTTCTGAGCCAAAAAGGGCGGCATCTGGCGGAGGAATGGAAGACCACAGACCCCCATTTCTCCCTGAACTGGCAGTGGCAGCCGGAGGCGGCGCGTCCGGTGCTGGAGAAGACAAGGGAGGAGGCCCTGTTATCTCTGATCCTGACCCTCCCCAACGGACCGCTGCAATTTGACCCCAACATGCAGGACATGGTGTTGGTCTCTTCCAATCTGGGAATCCTCCGCAGAAACGGGGACGGCTTTTCCCTGGCGGTAGCGCCCCGGAGCGCCCAGGATGAGGAGCGGGAGAAGGTGAAGGATACCATCCGGCAGGTGGCGGAACACTACGGGGCATCCGTTGCCTTCTCCGGAGAATATCCGGGCTGGCCCCTTCGCCTCCACTCCCTTTTGCAGCAGCTGGCGGCTCAGGTGTACCGGGAGCAGACAGGAAAGGATTTGATTCTGGAAGGAATCCATGCAGGGCTGGAGTGCGGTATTTTCAGCCAGAAAATGCCCCAGTTGGATATCATTGCTTTTGGACCGGATATCCTGGATATCCATTCCACCAAAGAACGGCTGAGCCTGCCCTCAGCGGAGCGAATTTGGAGTTTTCTCACGGAAATGCTGCGCCGGATTTCCTGATGGCATCTTCCGGGAGCGGAGAGCAAAAGGAGCGGATCAGTATGGAGATTCAAAAATGGAAGGAAATCCTCTCCCCCTACGAGTTGGCAGTGGAGGAACTGAAGATCAAATTCAATCATATTATTAAGGAAAACCGGTCTTCCGGCCGTTATTCCCCCATTGAGCAGGCATCCTGCCGGGTCAAGGCGGTCTCCAGCATTATGGATAAGGCCCGGCGGAAGGGAATCCCCCTGGAACAGGTGGAGGAGAATATCACGGATATCGCCGGTGTTCGCCTGATCTGCCAGTTTGTGGAGGATATCGACAAGGTGGTAGCCATTGTTCGGAAACGGCCGGACATGGAGGTGGTGGAGGAGAACGATTACGTCCATCACAGCAAGCCCAGCGGCTATCAAAGCTACCACCTGGTGGTCCGCTATGTGGTGACCACCATCCACGGTCCCAAGACCGTGCCGGTGGAGATTCAGATCCGGACCCTGGCCATGAACTTTTGGGCCACCATTGAGCACAGTCTCCAGTACAAGTACAGCGGCAACGTGCCGGAACACATCAGCATACGGCTTCGGGCCGCCGCCCAGGCAGTGGTCCAGCTGGACCGGGAGATGTCCATGATCCGGGACGACATCATGATGGCCCAGGATCTGTTCCTCAATAAGGCCCGTATTGTCTCAGAGATCAAGAGCAACATAGAAAATCTCTACAAGTTTGAGAACCGGGACGCCATGGAGAACATACAGAACGAATTTTTTGAGTTGTTCCGAAACGGCACCCTGGAGGAACTGGAAGAGTTCAACCATAAGCTGGATTTGGTGGCGGCAAGGCAGGGCGTGCAGGAATTATAGTTAAAGCCCCAAGCGGCGATACCTTAAAGAACAAGTACAATCCCGGATGGAGATGGCAATGAAGATACCCAAAGAGAAAATCCAAGCGGTGCTGTTCGACCTGGACGGGACCCTGGTGGACTCCATGTGGATGTGGAGCGATATTGATATTGAATACCTGGGACGGTATGGCATTTCCCTGCCTTTCACCCTGCAGAAAGAGATTGAGGGCATGAGTTTTTCCGAGACGGCGGTGTATTTCAAAGAGACCTTTCATCTGCCAGACTCTCTGGATGAAATCAAAGCGGAGTGGAACCGGATGGCCTACGAGAAATACCGGTACCAGGTCCCCATGAAGCCCTTTGCCCGGGAATTTCTGGAGGAACTTTCAGCCCGGGGCATCCCCATGGGGATTGCCACCAGCAACTCCCGGCAGCTGGTGGACGCAGTGCTGGAGGGGCAGCAGTTAAACGGCTACTTCTCCTCCGTCCGGACTGCCTGCGAGGTGGCCGCAGGCAAGCCTGCGCCGGATATTTACCTGCTGGTGGCCCAAGACCTGGGAGTGGCTCCGGGAAATTGCCTAGTCTTTGAGGATGTTCCCGCCGGCATTCAGGCGGGCAAGAACGCCGGCATGTGGGTGTGTTCCGTGTACGACCGGTGGTCGGCGGAGATGGAAGAGGAAAAACGCCAGTTAGCCGATGGTTTCATTATGGATTACAGCGAGATGCTGGAGAATCAGGAGGTAGCAAAATGAGCAAAACAGTAACGCTGACCTGGTTGGGTCATTCTTGTTTCAAACTGGCGCAGGACGGATATTCCCTGGTGCTTGACCCCTATGAGGACGGCAATGTGCCCGGGTACGCTCCGCTGCGGAATGAGGCCAACCAGGTCTTCTGCAGCCATACCCACGGGGACCACAACTTTGCGGACGCCATCACCATCCGGGAGACAACCCAGGAAAATCCTTTCCAGATCACCAAAGTGGCCTGTCCCCATGACGATGCCGGCGGCGCCAAGAGAGGCATGAATCTGATCCATGTCTTTGACAACGGTGAGATGCGGATCGCCCATTTTGGGGATATCGGCTGTCCCTTAAATCCGGAGCAGAAAAAGGCCCTGGGCCATCTGGATGTGGTCATGGTCCCGGTAGGCGGTTACTACACCATGGAGCCCGACGGCATTGAGGCCATACTGGAGGAACTGAAGCCCCGGGTGGTGGTCCCCATGCACTACCGGTCGGAAACCTTTGGCTACCCGGTCATCGGCACTCTGGACGCTTTTCTGGCCTATCGGAAGGATGTGGTGCGCTATGAGACCAACACACTGGAACTGATGCCGGACATGCCGGAGCAGACAGCGGTGCTCCAATATCTGGGATAAGGCGGAAACAGACGGATGAGGATGGAAGAAGAAACCAGAGGCTGGTACGGCTATATTGAGGCCCATAAGAAAAGCCAGCTGATCAAAACCGGCATCGGCGCGGCCATTGTGCTGGTCCTGATGGTGCTGGGGTACATTCTGCTGGGAGAGAGAAACTGGCTATTGATCCCGGCCATGCTGGCGGTGATCCCCACCGCCAACGCCTTTGTGGCCTACGCGGCCTTTTCCAAATTTCAAACAGCGCCCCGGGACAAGTATGAGATGCTGGGCCACTTTGAGAATGCCGGCATGCTCCTCTCGGATCTGGTGCTGGTGGATGAAAAAGGAAAGCGGATGCCGGTGGAGTTTGTGGTGATTTACAAAAACGGCGTGGTGGGCTGGTCCTCCTACTGCGGCACGCAGTTCCGGCCGGAGGCGGCGGAGATCCCGGTGAACGACACCCTGAAACGCCGGGGCATTCCCATGCGCTTTAAAGTGTACGGGGACTGGGATGAATTTTTAAAGAGAATCGACCAGGTGGAACCGGCGGGGGACGAAGCGGAAAAGCAGCGCATTAAGCTGGCCCGGGAGGCGGTGATCTCCCGGTCGATGTAGGGGAGAGAAATGGAAGAGTTCCGGATCAGCGGGCGGGAAGCCGGCCAGCGGTTGGACAAGTTTTTGGGCAAGTATCTGCGGGAAGCCGGCAAAGGCTTCCTCTACAAGATGCTCCGGAAAAAGAATATCACGCTCAACGGCGGAAAGGCGGACGGCACGGAAAAACTGGCGGAGGGGGACACCGTCCGCCTTTTTCTGTCCCGGGAGACCCTGGACAAATTCCGGGGGACCTCCGGAACAGTTCCTGTGGCAGGCAAAGGAGTGGCTGGCCAGCCGCTGGAGATCTTGTACGAGGACGGCCAGGTGCTTTTGATCAATAAGCCTGCGGGACTTCTCTCCCAGCAGGCCCAGACGGGGGACGTGTCCCTCTGCGAGCGTTTGACCGCCTATCTGGTGGAAAGCGGCCAGATGACGGAGGCGGAGCTTGCCTTATTCCGGCCCGGGGTCTGCAACCGGCTGGATCGGAATACCAGCGGTCTGGTGGCGGCGGGAAAGACGGTGGCGGGGCTCCAGGTCCTCTCAGAGTTGTTCCGGTCCCGAAATCTGCAAAAGAACTATCTAGCCCTGGTGGCGGGAACCGGCCTGACCGAACGCCTGCTGGAGGGGTATCTGAAAAAGGACGAGGCCACAAACCGGGTTCAAGTCTGGGCGCAGCCGCAGCCAGGCGGGGAGCGGATCTTAACCTCCTGCAAGCCACTGGCAGAGGGCGGCGGGGCCACCCTGCTGCAGGTGGGGCTTCTCACCGGCAAAACCCATCAGATCCGGGCCCATCTGGCATCCATGGGACATCCCATTCTGGGAGACCGGAAATACGGAGAAACCAGACAGCAGGCAAGCGGGCCTTCCTTTCCGGCGGCAGGCCGTCAAATGCTCCACGCCTGGGAACTGATCTTTCCGGAGCCGCTTCCGGCGCTGCCCCAGCTGGCAGGGCGGCAGTTCCGGGCGTCCCTTCCGGCTGATTTCAAGCGAATTTTAAAGAAACTGGAAATCACCCCGCCGTGAGAGGAGGAACCTATGGGAACCTGGGGAACCAGGGGCCTTCGGGGCTCTGCCCTGGAAGAGCTGATCAATCTGACACTGGAAAAATACCGGTCGGGACATCTGGCGCTAATCCAGAAAATCCCCACCCCCATCAAGCCCATCACCATAGATAAGGAAAGCCGGCACATCACCCTGGCTTACTTTGACCAGAAGAGTTCCGTGGACTATATTGGCGTGGTCCAGGGGATTTCCGTGTGCTTTGACGCCAAGGAGTGTCAGGAGGACACCATCCCCCTGGCCAACATCCACCCTCATCAAATCCTGTTCATGGAGGAGTTTGAGGCCCAAAAAGGCATTGCTTTCATTCTGCTCCACCTGACCCACCGGGACGAGATCTATTACCTGCCCCTGGCGGATCTCCGGCGGTTCTGGCAGCGGGCCCAGGACGGCGGACGCAAGAGCTTCACCTATCAGGAGGTGGACAAGAGTTACCGGGTGCAGGGGAAAAACGGCGTTCCCGTGCATTTTCTGGAGGCTTTGCAGAAAGATTTGCAGGAAAGAGGTTGACAAGGGATTGACAAGGCCATTTTTTCTTTGTATAATTTACCATGCTATCATTTTAGCAAGATAGCAAGATAAAGTGCCGGAATGGTGACAAGACAAGACCTCTCGAAAAGAGGCAGGAGAAAGAGGCTTCCATGATACAGCTTTTGCACACCCCGGAGGGAGTCCGGGATTACTACAATGATGAATGCGCTAGAAAATTGGCTCTGTGCGGCCGGATCCAGGCCGCTTTTTCGCGCTATGGATACCAGACCATCCAGACGCCCACCTTTGAGTTCTTTGACATGTTCAATGCGGAGCGGGGCAGCGTGGCCTCCCGGGATTTGTATAAACTCATTGACCGGACCGGGGAGACCTTGGTGCTGCGGCCGGATTTCACTCCGGCAGTGGCCCGCTGCGCCGCCAAATACTATGCCGGGGAGGAGGCGGCGCTGCGCTTCTGCTACCTGGGCAATACCTTTATCAACCACTCCGGCTACCAGGGGCGGCTCCGGGAGAGCACCCAGGCCGGGGGGGAACTGGTGGGGGACGGCTCCTTAAACGGGGATGCAGAGATCATTGCTCTGGTGGTGGACTGCTTAAAAAGCGCCGGTCTCACTGAATTCCAGGTGGAACTGGGCCAGGCGGATTTCTTTGGGGGGCTGCTCCAGGAGTCAGGCATGGCAAAGGAGACGGCGGCAGAACTCCGGCAGCTGGTGGAGTCCAAAAACTTTTTCGGCGTGGAGGAACTTTTGGGGGCGCAGCGCCTCCCCAACAGCCTGACGGACGCGTTTCTGACCCTGCCTCAGCTGTTTGGCCAAGCGGAGGAAGTCTTTGGCAGAGCCCGGGAACTGACGGAAAATCCTCTTTCCCTGACGGCGGTGGACCGGTTGGAAAAGCTGTATGAGTTGCTGCGGGTGTACGGGGTGGACCGGTATATCTCCTTTGATCTGGGAATGCTGGGGAAGTATCAGTATTACACTGGCATCATCTTCAAAGGCTACACCTACGGCACCGGAGACTGCGTGGTCACCGGAGGCCGGTATGACAACCTGATGGCCCAGTTCGGGAAAGAAGCCCCGGCCATTGGCTTCGGCATCTCCGTGGACACCCTGATGGCAGCCAAAATGCGACAGAAGCTGGAGGAGCCTCTGCCCTGGGATGATACCATGATCCTCTACCACTCGTCCCGGCGGAACCAGGCGGTCGCCCTCTCTGTCCAGTACCGGGCCAGAGGGGAGAACGTCCTCCTGGTGGAGCAGAACATGTCCCTGGCAGAGCACCGGCGCTATGCGGCGGAGCACCGGATCGGCGTGATCTTGCACCTGGAGGAAGGGGCGGAGGATATGGCCGTGATCCAGACCAGGCAGGAGGGGGTTTCCTACCTGGAACTTCCCGGAGAGCAGCAGGAGGATCGGGAATGAAATACATTACTTTTGCGCTGGCCAAGGGCCGGCTGGTCAAACAGGCCATGGAACTCTTAAAGAAGGCGGGCATCACCTGCCCGGAAATGGAAGAAGATGGGACACGCCGTCTGATCTTCACCAACGAGGAACTGAAGCTGAAGTTCTTTCTGGCCAAGGCCTCGGATGTTCCCACCTATGTGGAATACGGGGCGGCGGACATCGGCATTGTGGGCCGGGATACCATTTTGGAAGAACGGCGGAATCTCTACGAGGTGCTGGATCTGGGAATCGGCAAGTGCCGGATGTGCGTGGCCGGCCCGGCGGAGGCGGAGGAACTGCTGCAGCACCATCAGCTGATCCGGGTGGCCACCAAGTACCCGGTCATCGCCAAGGATTACTTCTACAACCGGAAGCACCAGACTGTGGAGATCATCAAGCTGAACGGTTCCGTAGAACTGGCGCCCATTGTGGGCCTCTCCGAGGTGATTGTGGATATTGTGGAGACCGGCGCCACCCTCCGGGAGAACGGACTGCAGGTGCTGGAGAAGATCTGCGATCTGTCCGCCAAGGTGGTGGTGAACCAGGTGAGCATGAAGATGGAAAACCAACGGATTTCGCAGATGATCCATGCTTTGAAGGAGGTGATCGGATGAAAACGCTAACATTGACGGAAGGAACGCAAAAAGAGATTCTGACCAATCTGCTGAAGCGCGGTACCTTTCAGTACGGCTCTTATATGGAGACGGTGAACCAGATCCTGGCGGACGTGCGGGAGAAAGGGGACGAAGCCCTGTTTGCCTACACGGAAAAATTTGACCATGTGCGGCTGACGCCGGAGACCATCCGGGTAACCCAAGAGGAGATGGAGGAAGCCTGCAGTCAGGTGGCCCCGGAATTTCTGCGGGTGCTCCGGCGGGCAGCAGAGAATATCCGCTCCTACCATCAGTGCCAGGTGCGAAACAGCTGGATCACCACCCGGGAGGACGGGGTGATGCTGGGGCAGCGGATTACGCCCCTGGAGAGCGTGGGGCTCTACGTGCCTGGGGGCAAGGCGGCCTATCCTTCCTCAGTGCTGATGAACCTGATCCCGGCCCGGGTGGCGGGGGTGAAGCGGCTGATTTTGGTGACGCCGCCGGGGAAGGATGGGAAGGTAAATCCCCAGGTGCTGGCGGCGGCCCGAGAGGGCGGAGCTACCGAGATCTACAAAGTAGGAGGAGCCCAGGCCATTGGCGCCCTGGCCTACGGTACCCAGTCCATCCCCAAGGTCTACAAGATCACCGGCCCCGGCAACATCTACGTGGCCCTGGCCAAGCGGGCGGTGTTCGGCTATGTGGGGCTGGATTCCATTGCCGGTCCCAGCGAGATTCTGGTGCTGGCGGACGAGACGGCCAACCCCCGGTATGTGGCGGCGGACCTGCTGTCCCAGGCGGAGCATGACGAGTTGGCCTCATCCATTTTAGTCACCACCTCGGAGAAGCTGGCGGAACAGGTGTCCCGGGAGGTGGACAGATTTTTGGAGACATTAAGTCGCCGGGAGATCATAGAGAAATCCCTGGAAAACTTTGGCTACATCCTCCTGGCAAAGGATATGGACCAGGCCCTGGAGGCAGTGAACGCCATCGCCTCAGAGCACCTGGAGATCATGACCAAAGACCCTTACCAGGTGATGACCCGGGTCCAGAACGCAGGGGCCATTTTCCTGGGAGAATATAGTTCCGAACCCCTGGGCGACTACTTTGCCGGGCCCAACCACGTGCTGCCCACAGGCGGCACCGCCAAGTTTTTCTCTCCCTTGGGGGTGGACGACTTTGTGAAGAAATCCAGTCTGATTTCCTACTCCCGGGAGGCTCTCCGGGAAATTTCCCAGGACATTCAGACCTTTGCCCGGGCGGAGCAGCTGACCGCCCATGCCAATTCCATCCATGTGCGGTTTGAAGGGGAGGAGTGAAACCATGCGCCAAGCGAAAGTGACCCGAAATACCAAAGAAACCAAAATCCAGCTGACCCTCAACCTGGACGGCTCCGGCCGCTGCCAGTCGGACACGGGCATCGGCTTTCTGGACCATATGCTGGAGAGTTTTGCCCGCCACGGCTTCTTTGACCTGACGGTCCAGGTCCAGGGTGATCTGCAGGTGGACACCCACCACACGGTGGAGGATGTGGGCATTGTGCTGGGCACCGCCATTGCCCGGGCAGTGGGAGATAAGAAAGGGATCCGGCGGTACGGCTCCATGATTCTGCCCATGGATGAGACGTTGGTGCTGACAGCCCTGGATCTGTGCGGCCGGCCGTACTTGGTGTATGAGGCGGAACTTCCGGCGGAGCGGGTGGGCGCCCTGGAGACGGAGATGGTCCGGGAATTCTTCTACGCCATCTCCTATGCGGCCCAAATGAACCTGCACATCCGGGAGATCCACGGCTCCAACACCCACCATATTATAGAGGCCATGTTCAAGTCCTTTGCCCGGGCTCTGGACGAGGCCACCAACCTGGATCCCCGGCTCCAGGACGTACTCTCCACGAAAGGAAGTTTATGATATGCAGCTGTATCCGGCCATTGACATCAAAAAGGGAACTTGTGTGCGCCTGCGTCAGGGGCGGTTTCAGGATGTGAAGGTTTACTCTGATTCTCCGGCCCAGATGGCGGAGCGCTGGGTGGCAGAGGGAGCCACGTTTCTGCACTTGGTGGACCTGGACGGAGCCCAGCAGGGGCAGCTGATCAACGGGAAGGCTATCCGGGAAGTGACCCGGCGGGTTCCCGTTCCGGTGCAGCTGGGCGGCGGCATCCGGAGCCTGGAAAGCATAGAGATGCTTTTGAAACTGGGAATCTTCCGGGTGATTATCGGCACCAAGGCGGTGGAGGAGCCGGAATTTGTCCGCCGGGCCGTGGAGCGGTTTGGCCCGGACCATGTGGCCGTGGGCGTGGACGCCAAGGACGGCCTGGTGGCCACCCGGGGCTGGGAGACGGTCAGCAGCCGGACGGCGGTGGACCTGTGCCGCCAGATGGAAGAGATGGGGGTCCGGACCGTCATCTACACGGATATCGCCCGGGACGGCATGCTTAAGGGACCGAACGTGGAGCAGACCCGGAAGCTGGCGGAGAGCACCGGCCTGACGGTCATTGCCTCCGGGGGCATTTCCTCCCTGGAAGACCTGGAGGAACTGAAAGCGGCGGGGATTCCCGGGGCCATCCTGGGCAAATCCCTCTATGAAAACATGATTGATCTGCGGGAGGCTTTATACCGCTTTGAAAGAGGTGAGAAGAGATGAACATCCACACCATCTATTTGTCCCAGGTGGTGCGCCCGGCAGAACACCGGGACGCCCAGGTGATGGTGGCGGTGGACGACTCGGTGAACGAGGCGGACCATGAGGCCAATATAGAGCGGCTGATCCATCTGACCCGGGAGATTCCCGTTCCCTTTGTGGTGCAGGGCAACATCCGGAAGCTGGAGGATGTGAAAAAGTTTCTGTACGCAGGGGCCAAACGGGTGCTTCTGCAGCCAGAGCAGGCAGAACTCCAGAAGGAGGCAGCAGACCGGTTTGGGCCGGACCGGGTGATGACCCACCTGGACCAGCTGCCGGAGCCGGCGGTAGCCTTTTCCTGGCAGGATTTCAAGCTGGGGCCCGGCGGCCTGGTGCCGGTGGTGGTCCAGGATTACCAGACGGATCAGGTGCTGATGGTGGCCTATATGAATCAGAAGGCCTTTGAGAAGACCCTGGCCACCGGCCATATGACCTACTGGAGCCGCAGCCGTCAGGAACTGTGGGAGAAGGGGGCCACCTCCGGCCATTACCAGTATGTGAAGTCCCTGACCCTGGACTGCGACGGGGATACCATTCTGGCCCGGGTAGCCCAGATCGGCCCGGCCTGTCATACCGGAAACGTCAGCTGCTTCCACCGGCCCATTCTGGAGGAACCGTACCCGGAGACCAATCAGAGGCAGGTTTTGGAGCAGGTCTACGGGATCATCCAGGACCGGAAGCGGCATCCCAAGGAAGGGTCCTACACCAACTACCTCTTTGACAAGGGAGTGGATAAGATCTGCAAAAAAATCGGGGAGGAGGCCACGGAGATTGTCATCGCCGCCAAAAATCCCAACCCCGAGGAGATCAAATATGAAATTTCCGATTTCCTGTACCACGCCATGGTGCTGATGGTGGAAAAGCAGGTGACCTGGGACGATATTTTAGAAGAGCTGGCCAACCGCTGAGGCGGGGCCAGCTTTTTTTCGGGCCGCCGGAGCAATCCCTAGAGAGCGGAGGATTCCTAGCGGATGGCGTCTTTCATCTGCCGCACATAGTCCGCCACCGGCTTCACGCAGTCCGTCCCGTACTGGCCGCAGAGCCGGACAATGGCGCTTCCCACAACGACCCCGTCGGCTTTTTCCGCCATCTGCCGGGCCTGATCCGGAGTGGAAATGCCGAAGCCCACGGCGCAGGGGATGGAAGAGACCTCCTTGGCCAGCCGGATCATCTCCCCCACGTCGGTGGTGATCTGGGAGCGGACGCCGGTGACGCCCAGGGAGGAAACACAGTAGAGGAAGCCGTGGGCCTCCCGGGCAATCTGCTGGATCCGTTCATGGGATGTGGGGGCGATCATGGAGATCAGATCTAACCCCTGGCTCCGGAAGAGCGCCTCAAACTCCGCCTTCTCCTCATAGGGGACATCCGGCAGGATCAGCCCGTCCATTCCCAGATCCGCTGCCGCGGCGGCAAACCGTCCGGTGCCGTAGGAGAAGATCACGTTGGCGTAGGTCATAAACACCATGGGAATCTGGGACCGGCGGCGGACCCGCTCCACCATCCGGAAGATCTGGTCGGTGGTGACGCCTTCTGCCAGGGTCCGGCCGTTGGCCGCCTGGATCACCGGCCCTTCGGCGGTGGGGTCCGAGAAGGGAATGCCCAGTTCAATCAGATCCGCCCCCGCCTCCTCCAGGGCCAGAACCAGTTCCTCCGTCACCCTTAAGGAGGGATCCCCGCAGGTGATAAAGGGAATGAAAGCCTTGCCGTTTTCAAAAGCCTGTTTGATCTTACTCATGGATATCCTCCCCTCTGTACCGGGCAATGGCGGCGCAGTCCTTGTCGCCGCGGCCGGAAAGATTGATGACCAACATCTGGTCTTTTGTCATGGTGGGCGCCAACTTCCGGGCGTAGGCCACTGCGTGGGCGCTCTCAATGGCCGGAATGATCCCCTCCGTCCGGGCCAGGTACTCAAAGGCCTCCACTGCCTCATCGTCGGTAATGGCCACATACTGGACCCGGCCGGTGTCGTGGAGATAAGCATGCTCCGGACCGATTCCCGGATAATCCAGACCGGCGGAGATGGAGTACACCGGGGCAATCTGGCCGTAGGAGTCCTGGCAGAAATAGGACTTCATGCCGTGGAAGATCCCCAGCCGCCCGGTGGCGATGGTGGCGGCGGTGTCCGGAGTGTCCACGCCCCGCCCCGCCGCCTCACAGCCAATGAGCCGCACTTCCGGATGGGGGATAAAGTGATAGAAAGCGCCGATGGCGTTGGAGCCGCCTCCCACGCAGGCCAGCACAGCGTCCGGGAGTTTTCCCTCCTTCTCCATCAGCTGGTCCTTGATCTCCTGGGAGATCACCGACTGGAAGTCCCGGACAATGGTAGGGAAAGGGTGAGGCCCCATGCAGGAGCCCAGCACATAGTGGGTGTCCTCAATCCGGTTGGTCCACTCCCGCATGGTCTCGGACACCGCGTCCTTCAGGGTGCCGGTACCGGTGCGCACCGGCCGCACCGTGGCCCCCAACAGCCGCATCCGGTATACGTTTAAGGCCTGGCGCTTCGTGTCCTCCTCGCCCATGAACACTTCGCACTCCATGCCCATGAGGGCGGCGGCGGTGGCGGTGGCCACCCCGTGCTGTCCGGCGCCGGTCTCTGCAATGACCCGGGTCTTGCCCATGCGCTGGGCCAAAAGCACCTGCCCCAGCACGTTGTTGATCTTGTGGGCGCCGGTGTGGTTCAAGTCTTCCCGCTTCAGGTAGATCCTAGCCCCTCCCAAATCTTCGGTCATCCGCTTTGCATAATACAGCCGGGAGGGCCGTCCCGCATAGTCCTGGAACAGCTGGTTTAACTCCCTCTTGAAATCTGGGTCGTCCTTGTACCGGTTGTAGGCTTCCTCCAACTCGATCACCGCATTCATCAAAATTTCCGGCATATATTGGCCGCCGTGTATGCCAAATCGTCCTTTGCTCATCTATCAAAACTCCTTACTGCGGCCACTGCCGCCGCTATTTTCCGGGGATCTTTCTTCCCATCCGTCTCCACGCCGCTGCTCATATCCACCGCCCAGGGACGCACCCTGGCCAATGCCTCCGACACATTGTCCGGCCCCAGACCACCGGCCAGAAAGAAGGGCCGGTGCAGGCGGCCTGTAGCCAAAGACCAATCGAAGGCCCTTCCGGTGCCTCCGACTCCGTGATCTAACACCAGCAGGTCCGCCGGGCTTTTCTGGGCCTGCTCCACGTCCGCCGCCTCCCGGATGGAGAAGGCTTGGAACAGGGGAACGGAGACCAGCTTCCGCAGCTGCCGGACAAAGGTTTCCGTCTCCTGTCCGTGGAGTTGTACCGCCCGGATGATCCTCCGGTCCGCCGCCTCCAGGATGATTTCCAGGGGAGCGTTCACAAACACCCCCACCGGCACAATGGCCGCATCCAGCAGGTGGCTCAGTTCCTCCGCCTGAGAGAGGGTCAGGTTCCGGCGGCTCCCCGGGACTTGGAGCACAAAGCCGCAGAAATCAGGCCGGGACTCATTTACCGCCGCCACATCCTCCGGGCGGGTGAGGCCGCAGATCTTGATCTTGGTCATGGGGCTCCTCCCGGTTGCTTTGCTTCCCCATCCTCTGAGGGTTCAGCCCCGTCGGCGTTTTCTCCGCCCCGGAGCCGGGCCAGCAGGGCCCCCTTGTCCGCCGCCCGCATCAGGGTTTCCCCGATCAGCACGCCGTTTACCCCCGCCTCCCGGAGCCTCCGAATCTCCTCCGGCGTCCGGATGCCGCTCTCCGAGAGCAGGGGGATCTCCGGCGGGATGCACTGCCGGACCCGGAAGGTATTTTCTAGATCCACCTGGAAGGTCCGCAGGTCCCGGTTGTTGACGCCCATGAGGGTGGCGCCGGAACGGAGAGCCCGGTCTGCCTCCTTTTCATCATGGACCTCCACCAGAGCGTCCAGGCCCAGCTCCCGGGCCAGCTGCCGGTAGGCCAGAAGCTGGCCGTCATCCAAGATCGCGCAGATCAAGAGCACCGCAGAGGCCCCCAGAACCCGGGCCTGATAGATCATATATTCCTCCACCGTAAAGTCCTTCCGGAGCACCGGGACGGTCACCTCCCGGGCAATCTCCTGGAGATAGCGGTCCTGGCCCTGGAACCAGAAGGGCTCGGTGAGGCAGGAGACGCCATCCGCCCCGGCTTCCTGGTAGGCGCGGGCAATGGAGAGATAAGGGAAATTCTCCGCAATCACCCCCTTGGAGGGGGAGGCTCTCTTCACTTCGCAGAGAAAGTGGAACCCCGGCTTCCGGAAGGCTTCTTCCAGGGAGGAAGGAGCAGGTTCTGTGGCCGCCAAGGCCTCCGCCTCCCGCCGCAGATGGGAGAGAGGCAGACGCTTTTTTTCCTCCGCTATCCGGATCCGGGTCCGCTCTGCAATCTGTTCCAAAATATTCATATTCGTATCCTTTCTTCCGCCTGCCGTGGAGCCACGGCATTCTCACACCGGAAACGTTGTCTTTACCCTCGGTTGCCTCTATCCCCGGTTGCTCTCCCGGATGAATTCCGCCAGCTTTTCCTTGGCGGCACCGGAATCCAGCAGCTGCTCCGCCATCCGGACCCCCGATTCCAAGGCGGCGGCTTTCCCGGCAATGTACAAGGCGGCTCCGGCATTGAGACACACGGCGCAGCGCTTGGGCCCCCGGTCCTCCCCGCTTAAAATTCCCAGGGTGATCCGGGCATTCTCCTCCGGAGTGCCTCCCATCAGTTCTTCCTTGGAGCAAGTGGCGTAGCCGAACTGCTCCGGAATCACGGTGTAGGACTGGAACCAGCCGTCCCGGATCTCGCAGATCTTGGTGGGCGCGCTCATGGAAATCTCATCCAGACTGTCCATGCCGTAGACCACCATGCCCCGGCTTACCCCCAGTTTGGCCATAACCTGGGCCAGGGGCTCCACCAGCGCCTCTTCAAAGACCCCCATCAGTTCCATGTTGGCTCCGGCGGGGTTGGAGAGGGGACCCAGAATGTTGAACACGGTGCGGATGCCCAACTCCCGGCGAATGGGGGCCACATACTTCATGGCAATGTGATAGTTCTGGGCGAACAGGAAGCAAATGCCGATCTCCTTAAGCAGGGCGGCGCTGTGCTCCGGCGTGATAGCAATGTTCACTCCCAGGGCCTCCAGCACGTCCGCAGCGCCGCACCGGGAGGAGGCGGCCCGGTTTCCGTGTTTGGCCACCGGCACCCCGCCTGCGGCAATGACCAGGGAGGCGGTGGTGGAGATGTTAAAGGAGTTGGCTCCATCCCCGCCGGTCCCCACAATCTCCAGCACATCCATATCGTGGAGGAGGCGGATGCAGTGGGCCCGCATCCCGGCGGCGGAGGCGGTGATCTCATCAATGGTCTCCCCCTTCATGGACAAGGCCGTCAGGTAAGCCGCCATCTGAACCTGGCTGGCCTGACCCTCCATAATCTCATTCATCACCTGCTCCGCTTCTTCATAGGACAGGTCCTTCTTTTCCGCTAACTTTAAAATGGCTTCTTTAATCATAATAAAATCCTTCTTTCCTCGAATGGGCCGTGCTGCTCACGGCATTCCGCTGCACCCGAAGGGTGCTTCCTTCATGTTGGCGCGTATCTCACGCAAGCTGCTTCAAAAAGTTCCGGAGAATGGCCGCTCCCTCCGGGGTCAGCACCGACTCCGGGTGGAACTGGAGGCCAAAGAGCTGCTGCTCTCGGCTCTCCACCGCCATCAGTTCCCCGTCCTCCGCCCGGGCCACCGGCCGCAGGGAGGGCGGAAGAGTGGCCTCCTGCACTGCCAGGGAATGGTAGCGTCCGGCGGCAAAGGGGGAGGAGATGCCCTGAAACAGCAGGCTGTCCGGCTCCGGATATACCTGGGACACCTTGCCGTGCATCAGCGTCTCCGCGTAGGTGACGGTGGCTCCCAGAGCCTGGCAGATGGTCTGATGTCCCAGGCAGACGCCCAGAATGGGGAGTTTTCCGGCCAGCTGCCGCACCGCCTCCAGGCAGATGCCCGCCTGCTCCGGCCGTCCGGGACCCGGAGAGAAGATCAGGGCCTCCGGGGCCATGTCCAAAATCTCCGGGATGGTCACCGCATCATTCCGGACTACCGTGAGATCCGGCTTCAGACTGCCTATGAGCTGGTACAGGTTGTATACAAAGCTGTCGTAATTGTCTATGAGCAGAATCATAACCGTCCTCCTTCCGCCGTCTCTAAAGCCTGAACCACCGCCTTGGCCTTGTTGCAGCATTCCTGGTACTCCTTCTCCGGCACGCTGTCCGCCACAATTCCGGCGCCGGACTGGACGCAGACCTTTCCGTTCTTCTTATAGGCCAGCCGGATGGAGATGCAGGTGTCCAGGTTGCCGGTGAAATCCAGGTAGCCGATGGCTCCGCCGTAGATGCCCCGGCGCCGCCCCTCCAGTTCCTGGATGATCTGGCAGGCCC
>CAZDOQ010000022.1:0-14415 GCA_964507035.1 uncultured Lachnospiraceae bacterium
GCTTGAACAGGTCCCGGACACGGGAGGCGCCCACGCCCACAAACATTTCCACAAAGTCCGAACCGGCCAGGGAGAAGAAGGGCACACGGGCCTCCCCTGCCACTGCCTTGGCCAACAGCGTCTTGCCGGTTCCTGGCGGTCCCACCAGCAGCGCGCCTTTTGGCAGCTTGGCGCCGATGGCCGTATATTTGCCCGGATTGTGGAGAAAGTCCACAATCTCCACCAGAGACTCCTCCGCCTCGTCCTGCCCGGCCACGTCCTGGAAGGTGACGCCGGTCTCTTTCTGCATATAGACCTTGGCGTTGCTCTTGCCCACGCCCATGATGCCACCGCCGCCGCCTTTGCGCATCAGAACGTTAAAGACCACCAGCATCAGGATCACCGGGATCATATAGATCAAAAGTTCCGTAAATATAGAGGTTCTCTGGAGGATGGTCCCCCGGTAATTTTCGATTCCGTTTTCCTCCAGAAGCTGCTGCAACTCCTGATTGGACACCAGGGCGGCATAGTAGGTCTCCGTGCCCCGGCCGTCCTCCGACTGGACCGTGATGGTGACTTCATTATAATACTCATCCACCACCACTTCCTCCACGGTGCGGTTCTGCAGCATATCCACAAACTCCGGATAGCTGATCTCCTCCGCCAGGCCGCCGGTGAAGGAACGGGTCATCATGGTCGCAATGAATAACAGGACCATTCCCATCACCGCCATGGTCATAAAATTCTGATTCCGCTTTCCATTATCGTTCTGCGGATGATTGCGTTTGGGTTCCATTCAAAATCTCCTTCCGCTTCCACTTCTGTAACGCCGTTTCCGGCAAAAGCGTACAAGGTCGCACTATTCATTATAGTTTTCGTTTCTCAAGAAAGCAATAAGAAGATTTGGAATATTTCGTTAAATTTTTATAGCCTGACACAAAAACAATTCAGACAGGAAAACGGCGGCGCAGCAGGACAGGGCCACCGGAAACAGGCCAGCCCCCATCCAGGCGGCTCCCACACCCACCACCAGGGCCAGGAAGCCAGCCACAGGGCTTTGGGTGGCGTCTAAGATCGCCGGGAAGGTCATCACCGCCAAGGTCACACAGGGCACATAGTATAAAAAGGATTGAAGGAACCGGCTGTTCACCGGTTTCTGGATCAAGGTCAGAGGCAGAGCCCGGATGGCGTAGCTGACCCCCGCCATAATGGCGATATACACATATACGTTACCCATAACTCTCTTCCTCCTCTCGTTTTTTGACCGGAAACAGCAGCGCGGCCATGGCGGAGATGGACACCGTCAGAATAATGGTCCGGGTACCGCTGGACAGGGATGCCAGCCCCGGCAGCACGGAGGCAGCATAGCTGAAGGAAAAACTCAAGGCCACCAGCCCCGCCACCACCTTGCTCTTCCGGGACGGGGGAATGATCACCGCCAGGAACATGCCGTAGAGGGCCACGCTGAAGGCGCTCACCGCCCGGTCCGGCAGAAGGTTGCCGATCATGACCCCCAGAGCGGTTCCAATGGCCCAACACGGCATGGACACCACCATGGCCCCGTAGGTATAATAAGGGTTCAGATAGCCGGGGCGGGCAATGGCGATGGCAAAGAGCTCGTCCGTCACGTCAAAGCCCAACAAAAGCCGGTGTCCCCATCCGGTGCCCGGCCGCAGCCGCTGGCTCAGGGCGCAGCTCATGAGCAGATACCGGGCGTTGGCCACCAAAATCACCAGCGCCATCTCCAAATAAGCGGCCCCGGCGGAGATCATCGTAAAGCCCGCGTACTCTCCGGCGGAGGCATTGGTCAAAAGACTGGCCAGAAGGCCCTGGAGGGGCGTGAGCCCGGCATTCCGGGCCGCAATGCCAATGGAGAGGGCCACCGCAAAATAGCCCATGCCAATGGGAAGTCCATCCCGGGTCCCCTCCCCAAACGCTTTGGCGTTCACGGACTGGGACCGGGCAGAATAAGCAGGTTTCACGAAAACGGATTGATTCTGTTCCATGACTTGCGTTCCTTCTTTCTTTTTCTGCTCCCATTATAGCAAAGGTCTTTACATCAGTAAAACAAATGTTTATAATAGTAAAATAAGATTTTCTAATGAGGTGATCCCATGACATCCCGCTATGAAATTTTTTGCCGGGTGGTGGAACTAAAGAGCTTCACCAAAGCGGCGGAACAGACCGGCTACTCCCAGAGCGCCGTGAGTCAGATAGTGAAAGCCCTGGAACAGGAGATGGGCGCCACCCTCATAGACCGGAAAAGAGACGGTCTGGTCCTGACGCCGGACGGGGAGCAGTTCCTGCCTTTTTTCCAGTCCATCTACAGCGCAGAGGAATCCCTGGCCCAAAAGCAGCGGGAAATGCAGGGACTGGAAAACAGCGTCATCCGCATTGGCACCTTCACCAGCGTCAGCCGGAATATCCTTCCGCCTCTGATGAAGCGGTTCAAGGAGCGGTACCCGGAGGTGCATTTTATGCTGAAGCAGGGGGATTACACGGAGATTGGAAAATGGATTCGGGATGGGAGCGTGGATTTTGGCTTTGTGAATCCACCGGCCGTTCCAGGCCTTCCCATGAAGGTTCTGTATCAGGACGAAATGATGGCGGTTCTGCCCCAAGGGCACCCTCTGGCGGCCCGGGCCAGTGTTCCCCTGCGCCTGCTGGCTCAGGAGCCCTTCATTCTCATGGACGAGGGGGAATACAGCGTCACTCTCCACGCTTTCAAGCGGGAAGGGCTGACGCCCCGGCTGGAATATCAGGTGTATGACGATTACACCATCCTCTCCATGGTCCGGCAAGGCCTGGGCGTCTCCGCCCTGTACCGGCTGGTGGTCCAAGGCTTTGAGGCCGGTCTGGATATCCGCCCGGTGGAGGAAAAAATGCCCCGGACCATGGCCTTGGCTTGGCAGAACTGGGAAACCATGCCCCTGGCGGCCCGTAAGTTTGCGGAATTTGTCATCAAAAAAACCGCCTCTCCCCTTCCTGGCTGAGAGGCGGTTTTTCCGGCTGACTTACAAATATCCTTTTATTACAAGTCGCAGTTGTTCACGGTCCGGGGGAACGGGATCACATCCCGGATGTTGCCCATGCCGGTGATGTACATGATCAGCCGCTCAAAGCCCAGGCCAAAGCCCGCGTGCCGGGCGCTGCCGTACTTCCGCAGATCCAGGTAGAACTGGTAGTCCTCCTCCTTAAGACCCAGTTCCCGCATCCGGGTCTGGAGCTTCTCATAGCCGTCCTCTCTCTGGCTGCCGCCAATGATCTCTCCAATACCGGGGACCAGGCAGTCCATGGCTGCCACCGTCTTGCCGTCCGGGTTCTGCTTCATATAGAAGGCCTTGATCTCCTTGGGATAGTCGGTGACGAACACCGGCCGTTTGAAGATCTTCTCAGTCAGATACCGCTCATGCTCCGTCTGCAGGTCGCAGCCCCAGGAAACCTTATAGTCAAACTGCTGATTCTGCTTCTCCAGCAGTTCCACCGCCTCGGTGTAGGTCACATGGGCAAACTCCGAGGTCACCACATGGTTCAGACGCTCCAGCAGTCCCTTGTCCACAAACTGGTTGAAGAACCGCATCTCCTCCGGGGCATGTTCCATCACGTAGCGAATCACATACTTCAGCATCCCCTCGGCCACCGCCATGTCATCCTGCAGGTCTGCAAAGGCCATCTCCGGCTCGATCATCCAAAACTCCGCCGCATGGCGGGTAGTGTTGGAGTTCTCCGCCCGGAAGGTGGGTCCAAAGGTGTAGATGTTCCGGAAAGCCATGGCAAAGGTCTCTCCGTTCAGCTGCCCGCTGACCGTCAGGCTGGTCTGCTTGTTGAAAAAGTCCTGGCTGTAGTCCACCGAGCCGTCCGGCAGTTTGGACACCTGGGCCAGGTCCAGGGTGGTCACCTGGAACATTTCCCCGGCTCCCTCGCAGTCGCTGCCGGTGATCAGAGGCGTGTGGACATAGACAAAGTTCCGCTCCTGGAAATACTGATGGATGGCGTAGGCCGCCAGGGAGCGGACCCGGAACACGGCCTGGAAGGTGTTGGTCCGGGGACGCAGGTGGGAGATGGTCCGCAGAAACTCCATGGAGTGGCGCTTGGGCTGCAGCGGATAATCCGGAGTGGAAAACCCCTCCACCTGGATTTCCTCCGCCTGGAGTTCAAAGGGCTGTTTGGCCTGGGGCGTCAGCACCAGTTCTCCCTTGGCAATAAGGGCCGCTCCCACATTGAGCCGGGAAATCTCGCTGAAATTTTCCATGGTGTCATGGTAGACGATCTGCAGCGGCTCAAAAAAGGTCCCGTCGTTTACCACAAGAAAGCCAAAGTTCTTGGAATCCCGCAGGTTCCGGACCCAGCCGCAGACCGTCACCTGCTTTCCCGCATATTGTTCCGGATTCCGGTGCAGATCCCGGATACTGATACAATCCATTTCTCTACTCCTTTCCTCTGTCCGGCGCGTCTTTCACGCCATCCCGTTACACCCGCTGTCACAGGGCATTGTTTTTCTCTTCCATCTGGGCGTAGATCTCTTCCCGCCCCTGTTTGGTCTCGGCGGAGAAGGGGATCACCGTCGCCTCCGGACCGGCTCCCAGCCCCTGCCGGATCAGGCGCAGCTGCTTTTCCACCTGGCTCCGCTTGATCTTGTCCAGCTTGGTGGCAATGACCACCGGCTGCCAGCCGTTTTCACAGATCCACTGGTACATCTGCCGGTCGTTGGCACCCGGTTCGTGGCGGATATCCACCAGCAGAAACACTTGCCGGAGCATCCGGGACCGGTGCAGGTACCGCTCAATCATCTTGCCCCATTTTTCCTTCTCCGATGCGGAGACCTTGGCATAGCCGTAGCCTGGCAGGTCCACCAGGTACAGCGCTCCGTTGATATTGTAAAAGTTGATGGTCTGGGTCTTCCCCGGCTGGGCAGAGGTCCTGGCATAGGACTTCCGGTTCATCAGCGCGTTGATCAGGGAAGACTTGCCCACATTGGACTTGCCGGCAAAGGCGTACTCCGGCAGCGTGTTATCCGGCAGAGGGCTGGTGACCCCGCAGACCGTCTCCAGGTTGACATGTTTGATGATCATACCATGGCCCTCTCCAGCACTTCCTCCATGGAGGAGACAAACACAATCTCCATGCCCCGTGTGATCTCACTGGAGAGTTCCTGGATATCCGGCCGGTTTTTGGCCGGTACCAATACCTGACGGATCCCGGCCATCTTGGCGGCCAGGAGTTTCTCCTTCAGGCCTCCCACCGGCAGCACCCGGCCCCGGAGGGTGATCTCCCCGGTCATGGCCAGATCCGCCTTCACCAGCTTCCCGGTAACCGCAGAGAGCACAGCCGCGGCCATGGTGATCCCGGCGGAGGGACCGTCCTTGGGCACTGCCCCCTCGGGGATATGGATGTGAATGTCATGTTTCTCAAAAAAGTCCTGGGGAATCCCGTAGGTGTCTCCCACAGAACGGATATAGCTGATTCCGGCCTGGGCGGACTCCTTCATCACGTCCCCCATCTGACCGGTGAGCTGCAGCTTGCCGTCCCCGGGCATCTGGTTCACCTCCACCTGGAGGGTATCGCCGCCCACGCTGGTCCAGGCCAGTCCCCGGACGATTCCCACCTGGTCCTCCTCGTTGGCTGCGTCAAAGCTGATCCGCTCCTTGCCCAGGTATTTTTCCAGGCTGCTCTCGGTGATCCGCACCCGGGTCTTGCCGGTTTTCTTTCCCTCCAGCAGCTCCCGGGCCGCCTTCCGGCACAGGTTGCCGATCCACCGCTCCAGGCTCCGGACTCCCGACTCCCGGGTATAGTTGTGGATGATCCGCCGCAGAGCCTTGTCCGTCAGAGAGAATTGCTCCGGCGTCAGTCCGTTTCTCTGCAGCTGCTTGCCAATGAGATAATCTTTGCCGATATGGAACTTCTCATTCTCCGTATAGCTGGACACCTCAATGATGTCCATCCGGTCCCGGAGAGGCTGAGGCATCGTCTCCAGGGTGTTGGCGGTGGCAATAAAAAGCACCTGGGACAGGTCCACCGGGATCTCCACATAGTGGTCGTGGAATTTGCTGTTCTGCTCCGAGTCCAGCACCTCCAGCAGGGCCGAGGAGGTGTCCCCCTTGTAATCGCTGCTCACCTTGTCCACCTCGTCCAGGAGCATCAGCGGGTTGGCCACACCGGCTTGGCGCAGCCCTGCCACGATCCGGCCCGGCATGGCGCCAATGTAGGTGCGCCGGTGTCCCCGGATCTCCGCCTCATCCCGGACGCCGCCCAGGCTCACCCGCACATAGGGCTTGTCCAGGGCCCGGGCCACAGACCGGGCAATGGAGGTCTTGCCGGTGCCCGGCGGCCCCACCAGACAGAGGATAGATCCATCCCCCTTGCCGCTGAAGGACCGCACCGCCAGATATTCCAGAATCCGCTCCTTGATCTTCTCCAGGCCATAATGGTCCTCATTGAGGATCTTCTCCGCTCTCCGGATGTCCTTATTCTCCTTCTGGACCTTCTGCCAGGGCAGCTCCAGAAGCGTCTCTATGTAAGTCCGGCTGACGGTCCCTTCCTGGCTTCCCGAAGGCATCATCCGAAACCGGCGGATCTCCTTGCGGATCTTCTCCTTCACCTGGGCGCTGGCCTTCAGCCGCTTCACCTGGTTTTCAAAATGGTCCGCGTCGCTGGTCTCGTCCTCCCCCAGTTCTGCCTGCAGCACCCGGATCTGCTCCCGGATCAGATACTCTTTCTGGTTCCGGTCGATCCGGGACCGGACCTTTTCCTGGATATCCTGCTTATACAGGATCACGTTGATCTCATTGTCCAGGACCCGGGCCATCCGCTGATACCGCTCATAGGTGGAATCCAGATCCAACAACTCCTGGCGCTGCTGGTTGGACAGGGGCATCCGGATCATCATCTGATCCATCAGTTCCGGAAGAGACTGGATGGCCATCATCTGCTTCTCCCCCGGCTCCCCAAAGGACGGAGTCAGCTTGGCATAGTGGCCGATATTTTCCTTCAAAGCCCGGAGCATTCCCTCCTCCTCCAGGGGATTTAAAATGTCCTGGCTGTAGGGCGCTTCCTCCACATCTCCCTCCAGGAAAGGGGACTTCCGGGTCAGTTCCACCAGTTCTCCCCGCTCCGTTCCCTCCACCAACACCCGGATCACCTGATTGGGCAGCTTCAGCAGCTGCTTCACAGTGACAATGGTGCCGATATGGTGCAAGTCCTCCTCCCCCGGGTCCATGGCGGCGTCGTCCTTCTGCCCGGCCAAAAACAGCCTCTCATCCTGGACCATGGCCCGCTCCACGGCGGCAATGGATTTCCTCCGGCTGACATCAAAGTGCATCAGCATCTTGGGGAGCACCACCATCCCCCGCAGGGCGATCACAGGCATTTTCATTCTCTTGCGTCCCTCCTTTGTATCCGGTCTGCCGGTCTTCCGGCTATGAAAAAGGGCTGCTACAAGCCCCCTCCGCCGGTGGCGGTGGACTCCCCGGTTTCCCGTTTTGCAGCAGCCCCACGTATTCTATGCGATTTCGTTGGTATCCTTCCGGCCAATCCGGCGCTTCTCCCGGGGCACTTCCACGTCCCGGATGGTCAGTTCCGGCTCCCCGGTCCCCCGGATCACGTCCGCGGTGACCAGGCATCTGCCCACCTCCTCCTGGGAAGGCAGCTCGTACATCAGATTGGTGATGGACTTTTCCAAAATGGAGCGAAGTCCTCTGGCGCCGGTCTTCCGCTCCGCGGACAGCCGGGCAATTTCCCGCACCGCCTCGTCGGTGAAGGAGAGCTCCACATGGTCCATCTCAAACAATTTCTGATACTGCTTGATGATGGCGTTTTGGGGCTCCGTGAGGATCTTCACCAGCGCCTCCTCGTCCAGAGGCTCCAGGGAAACCAACACCGGCACCCGGCCCACAAATTCCGGGATCAAACCGTATTTCACCAGGTCCTGGGGCATCACCTGCTTCAGCAGCTCGCCCAGGTTTTCCTCCTGCTTCACCTTGATATCCGCATTAAAGCCGATGGAGTTGGCCCCCAGACGGTTGTCAATAATCTTCTCCAGCCCGTCAAAGGCTCCGCCGCAGATGAAGAGGATGTTGGTGGTGTCGATCTGAAACATCTCCTGGTGGGGATGCTTCCGGCCGCCCTGGGGCGGCACGCTGGCCACCGTTCCCTCCAGGATCTTCAGCAACGCCTGCTGTACCCCTTCCCCGGACACATCCCGGGTGATGGACACATTCTCAGACTTTTTGGTGATCTTGTCGATCTCGTCGATATAGACAATGCCGTATTCCGCCTTGTGGATGTCATAGTCCGCCGCCTGAATCAGCTTCAGCAGGATATTCTCCACATCCTCGCCCACATAGCCGGCCTCCGTGAGGGCCGTGGCGTCCGCAATGGCAAAGGGGACGTTGAGCAGCCGGGCAATGGTCTGGGCCAGAAAGGTCTTGCCGGAGCCGGTGGGCCCCAGCATCAAAACGTTGCTCTTCTGCAGGTCCACGTCCGAGGAGTCCTCTGTGGAGATTCTTTTATAGTGGTTGTACACCGCCACCGAGAGAACCTTTTTGGCCTCCTCCTGCCCTATGACATACTGGTCCAGAAACGCCTTGATATCCTTGGGCTTCTTCAGTTTGATCCCCCGGAACGCAGCGGCACCCTCCTCTCCCTCCAACTCCTCCTCCAGGAGTTCCGAGCAGAGTTCCACACACTCGTCGCAGATATACACGTCTTTCCGGTTTCCCGCGATCAGCTTCTGAACCTGGGACTGGGATTTTCCGCAAAATGAGCAGTACAAGGTATCCATTCCTTTTGACATTTTTACTCCTTACCGATTGGCGACCACCTGGTCAATGATTCCATACACCATGGCTTCCTGGGCCGTCATATAATTGTCCCGCTCGGTATCCCGGGCAATGATCTCTATGGGCTTCCCCGTGTTTTCCGCCAGGATCTGATTCAATTTTGTTCTGGTTTTTAAGATCTGCTCCGCCACAATCTCGATCTCCGTGGCCTGGCCTCTGGCGCCGCCGGAGGGCTGGTGGATCATGATCTCCGCGTTGGGCAGGGCAAAGCGCTTGCCCTTCTTGCCCCCTGCCAGCAAAAACGCTCCCATGCTGGCGGCCATGCCAATGCAGATGGTGGAGACATCACACTTGATATACTGCATGGTGTCATAGATGGCAAAGCCCGCGCTCACCGAACCGCCGGGGCTGTTGATGTAGAGGGAGATGTCCTTTCCCGGATCCTCAGACTCCAGGAACAACAGCTGCGCCACCACCAAGCTGGCGGTCACATCATGGACCTCCTCGCCCAGAAAGATGATCCTCTCCTTTAACAGCCGGGAGTAGATATCATAGGACCGCTCCCCGCGGCTGGTAGACTCAATGACATAAGGGACTAAACTCATTCTTTTCACTCCTTCGGGTCCGCGGCTATGCCGCGGAAATTTTTAAGCTGCCGGCTTCTTATTTGGCCGCCGCGTACACCAGGTCGATGGCTTTCTGCACCGCAATGTTCATCTTCATCTGCTCCCTCTGCTCATCGTCCATGTGGGATTTCACCTGGTCCACGTCCATACCGTAGCCGTC
Organism: uncultured Lachnospiraceae bacterium; assembly: GCA_964507035.1. Lineage (GTDB taxonomy): Bacteria > Bacillota > Clostridia > Lachnospirales > Lachnospiraceae > Pseudolachnospira. The sequence goes on from CAZDOQ010000022.1 coordinate 9,543, forward strand.
TGCCAGGTTCTGGATCTCCTTCTCCATGTCCTCCTCGGTGGCCTCCAGGTTTTCCGCCTTCACAATGGCCTCCATGACCAGACGGGTCTGGATGCGCTTTAAGGCCTGATCCCGCATCTGCTCCACCATCTTCTCCTCATTCTGGCCGGTGTACTGCATATACTGCTGCAGGTTCAGTCCCTGGGCCTGGAGACGCTGGCCGAACTCGTTCACCATATTCCGGGCCTGGCTGGTCACCATCAGATCCGGAATCTCCATCTGGGAGTTCTCAATGATTTTATCCACCAGAGCATCCTCTTTGGCGATCTTGGCTTCTTTCTCCTTATTCTCCGTCAGTTTCTTCCGGATATCCGCCTTGTACTCCTCCAGGGTCTCAAAATCAGACACCTCGCTGGCAAACTCGTCGTCCAGGGCCGGAAACTCCTTGACCTTGATGGAGTGCACCGTGCATTTGAACACCGCCTCTTTTCCCGCCAACTCCTTGGCATGGTATTCCTCCGGGAAGGTGACGTTCACATCCTTCTCCTTGCCAATCTCGGCGCCGATCAGCTGCACCTCAAAACCGGGGATAAAGGTGTTGGAACCGATGGTCAGCAGATAGCTGTCGCTCTTGCCGCCCTCAAAGGGAGTCCCGTCCACAAAGCCCTCAAAAGCCAGCTCCAGGATATCGCCGTCCTGCACCGGCCGGTCGTCCACGGTCTTCATGGTGGCATTCTTCTCCTGCTCTATCTTCAGTTCCGCCTCAATTTCCTCCTCGGTCACTTCCACCGGCTTGGACTCCACCTCCAGGCCCTTGTACTCGCCCAGGGTCACTTCCGGACGCACCGCCACGGTGGCCGCAAAAATCACCGGTTTTCCGGACTCCGCCTGCTCATAGACGATCTCCGGCTGGGAGACAATCTCCAGACCGCTCTCCTGGCAGGCCTCCTCGTAGGCTTCCGGCACCAGATCATTCACCGCGTCCTCCAGGAACACGTCCGTTCCGTAGTATTTCTCAATCATCTTCCGGGGTGCTTTGCCTTTCCGAAATCCCGGCAGAGTAATCTGATTTTTTGCTTTCCGGTAAATTTTTTCAATGGATTCCTCCAGCTTTTCCACCGGTACCTCCACGGTCAGCTTAGCCAGATTTTTCTCCAGGTTTTCTACCTTAACACTCATTTTTTGTGTTTCCTCCTTGATTGAGCGGTTATTTTTTTCCGCCATTTTGCTTCCGCGCGCCGAAGAACCACCGGAGCAGCCCCCAGCTTAGTCGATTTAACATTATAGCACGGTTTCTACAAAAAAGCCAGCACTAATTTATCCAATTCAGTCTTGGCCAGTAGGAAAAATATACTTTTCCCAGGATAGCGTCCTCACTGACATATGTATTGGTCCAGTACCGGGCGTCCCATGAATGGTTCCGGTTGTCTCCCATCACAAAATAATGCCCCTCCGGCACCTGATAGGGACCAAAGTTCCCCTCCATGGACTCCGGCAGGTAGTCCTCCTGAAGAGCCGTGCCGTTGACATAGGTCACCCCGTCCACGATCTCCACCGTATCGCCCGGCATGCCAATGACCCGCTTCACATACAAAGTCTCCGGCTCGTCCGGGGCGTAAAACACAATCACGTCCCCCTGCTCCGGGCCGGAAAACCAATAGCTGCACTTGAGCCCCATGACCCGCGTGCCGCTCATAATAGTATTTTCCATGGATTCTGTTGGAATGGTGGCGTTGATCAGAATAAAGATCCGGACCAGGAGCACCGCCAGCAACAGGATCAGATAGGGAAAAAACTCCCGTATCCACTTTTTCATGCACGTTCCTCCCCGTGTCAAACGGTCTCTTCCCCGCGTTGCACTGACTTCCCCGTGTTTCACCGCAGGAAAAGCTGGCGGAGACAAGGCGCCGCTTCCGGTTCCCCTGACTCTGCCAGCCCTTTTTCTCTCCTGTATCTCTCCCCGTCTATTCCTGGACCGTCTCCGCCAATGCCTTCAGAGTCCCCGCCAGTCCCTGGATCTCAGAGGGAATGATGATCTTGGTAGCCTGACCGTCCGCCGCTTTGGCAAAGGCTTCCAGGCTCTTCAGCTGGATCACCGACGCGTCGGCTCCCGCCTCCTTGATGGCACGGATTCCGTCCGCGTTGGCCTGCTGCACCTTCAGGATTGCCTCCGCCTGGCCCTCGGCTTCCCGGATCATGGCCTCCTTCTTGGCCTCGGCCCGCAGGATGGCGGCCGCCTTTTCCGCCTCCGCATCCAGAATGGCCGACTGCTTCTTTCCTTCCGCCACCAGCACGGTGGAGCGCTTCTCGCCCTCTGCCTGGAGGATCTTCTCCCGGCGCTCCCGCTCCGCCTTCATCTGCCGCTCCATGGAATCCTGGATCTCCCGGGGCGGAATGATGTTCTTCAGTTCCACCCGGTTCACCTTGATCCCCCAGGGATCGGTGGCCTCATCCAGCAGGGAACGCATCTTGGTGTTGATCAGTTCCCGGGAAGTCAGGGTCTGGTCCAGTTCCAGTTCGCCGATGATATTCCGGAGGGTGGTGGCCGTCAGATTTTCAATGGCCATCAGCGGGTTCTCCACCCCGTAGGCGTAGAGCTTCGGATCTGTGATCTGGAAGAACACCACCGTGTCAATCTGCATGGTCACATTATCCTTGGTGATCACCGGCTGCGGTTTAAAGTCAATGACCTGCTCTTTCAGGTTGACCCGCCGGGCAATCCGCTCAATGAAGGGAAGCTTGAAATGCAGTCCCACAGACCAGGTTCCCACATACGCGCCCAGCCGTTCCACGATCATGGCCGTGGCCTGGGGCACAATCTTGATACAGGACGCCGCCACAGCCAACAGAATCAGGACCAAGATAATAATCAGGGCAATTCCAATATGCTGTCCGATACTCGCCGCCACTAACATGTTTTCTCCTCCTTCGCTACTCTGACGATTAGTTTCACGCCGCTGACCTGGACCACCGTCACCACGGTTCCCACAGGGATGATCAAATCTTCCTGTTCCGCCCGGGCCGTCCAGGGCATGCCGTCAACCTTCACCTGTCCCTGGGCCTGCAGGTTGTTGATCTCCTCCACCACTTCCCCGTACCGCCCCACAATGCTGTCCACATTGGTCTTGGTGGTCTTGTGATTCAGGTATTTGACTGCCAAAGGCCGGGTAAACGCCAGCAGCACCAGCGACACCAGGCCAAACACCACCACCTGGATCAGCACATTGGCTCCCAGCATGGCCGCCAGGAAAGCCGCCAGAGCGCCCCCCGCAAACCAAATGGTGGTAAGCCCCAGGGTCAGGATCTCAATTCCCAGCAGCAATACAAACAGGATCAGCCACACCACAGATGCTTCCATTCCGCGTCCCCCTTTCCTCTATTTGGCGCGTCTCCCATGCCAGCCGGCGTTTCCTTGCCAGCTACGTTCTTAAACATTCTAACCGATTTTTGTCAAGAATACAACACGAAAAACCCCACAAAATAATTAAACAATTTTTAAATTTTTCTCTGTTGGTTTTTTCATTCGGGTCTGCTATAATGAGGCGGCACAAAACAAAACGAGGAAAGATTCATGATCGCCAAAAGAAATCGCCTGTTTTTCATGCTGTTACCTCTGCTCGCCGTTTCCCTGGGCTTATCCGGCTGCTGCAAGCACGATATGGATGTGGCGGCCACGCCGCCTCTTTCCCAGGTCACGCCCTCCGCCGGGGAGACTGCCGGGGAGACTGCCGGGGAGACCAGCGGAGAGACCGCCCGACCCGGCGGCTCCGGTTCCCCGGAAATCAAAGCCATTGCTCTGACCTTTGACGACGGGCCGGACACCGGCGACTCCAAGGCCACCAACAAGATTTTGGACACCCTGGAGGCCAACGACGCCAAGGCAACCTTTTTTGTGGTGGGCCAGGCCCTTGCGGAATGGTTTCCGGATACGGGGAAAGCGGCCCTCCAGCGGGCGGTGGGAATGGGCTGCGAGATCGGCACCCATACATACAGTCACAAAAATCTGAATAAATCGGACGACCAGGTTATTGAGGAAGAAGTGAGCAAGGGCTGCCAGGTCATTGAGGAGGCCACCGGCCAGAAGGTCACGCTGATGCGCCCGCCCTACGGCAACGCCAAGGAAAACGTGGTGGAGAAGGTTGATCTGCCCCTGATCCAGTGGGATGTGGACCCGGAAGACTGGAAGGGAGGGCAGACCCCTGACGCGGTAGTGGACAATATCATGCAGAATGTCAAGCCAGGCTCCATTGTCCTGCTCCACGATACCCACTCGTCCACCGCAGAGGCGGTGGAGACCATGGTCCCCAAGCTGCTGGAGCAGGAATACCAGCTGGTGACGGTCAGCGAACTGTTTGAACTCTACCAGCGCCCCTTGGAGCCGCATGTTCAATATTATAATGCCCGGGGCAGCCAGCGGTGACCCAATGACTGCAAGAGAGACAGTGATCCATTCTGTGGACCGCTGCCTCTTTTTGACCTTGCCATATTCTTTTTGTACCGGTCCTGTTTGGATCCTGTCCTTACTCCTGTACCCACACTTCCCGGTACCGGACGCCCCATGCCAGCGCTTCCGAGTGGGAAGACATGAACAGGTCAATGGAGTTGCCGGAAACGCCGGTGTCCAGGGCACAGAAGGTTCCACTCTGTCCTTCGATCTGCACCTCGCTGCCTATGGAGATCACCGAAGGGTCCACCGCAATGGTGTAACCTGCCTCTGGCACCGTGCCGGACGCCGTCAGGCCAGAGCCGCCGTTGCACTGAGAGCAGACACAGTAGGCTGTGATCCGGAAGGTTCCTAGGCTTCTCCAGCCTGAATGGGAACTGGAACTGCTGGTACTGGAACTGCCAGAGCCGGAACTGCTGGAACCAGAACTGCTGGAACTACTGGAACTGC
>CAZDOQ010000022.1:14515-19727 GCA_964507035.1 uncultured Lachnospiraceae bacterium
GGCAGCCTCCGCTGCTTTTGCCTCCAGCGCCTCCACATCAATATTGGCGGCGTACTGTACCAGATTTTCCGGACTGGCCTCCGTCCCGCTGGCCGCTTCCTGGGCTGCCTCCTGGGCTGCCGCTACCATCCGGGCCACCTGCCCGATGATATCCACCATCGGGAGGTCTTCCGCTCCAGGCTCCTCCTCCGTCTCTTCCTCCGTACTCTCGATCTGTTTGGTGGAAATTTCGGCAGCTTCCACCTGACTGACTTGATCTGTTCTTACCGCCGTACAAGTCAGCTGAAGGCAAAATACAGCGGCGATGACGAGATACACGATCACGTCACTTTTTTTCCTCTTCATAAGAATCTCCTGATTTTTCTTTTTTATGAATTATATTACCAAGATACGAAGTTTATTACATAATTGTTACACAGAAAATATAGCATCATTGGAGAAAAAAGTCAACCCCCCTCCCACTTTCCAGCCGAAAACACTATATTTTGTGGTCTCTTCCCCCACCCGAAATGGAAAGAGAAGGACACTTGCCTGTGTCCTCCTCCTATTTTTTCCCCACCCGTCTCTGACGGTAGGCTTCATATAAAAGAATGGATGCCGCCACCCCGGCGTTGAGGGACTCCACCCGTCCCTCCATGGGGATCCGGATGTAGGTGTCTGCCAGAGCCGCCACCGGCTCCGTCAAGCCGTTCCCCTCATTTCCTATGAGAAAGGCTGAGGGCTGCCGGTAGTCCTCCTGGTCATACGCTCTCTCACCGGCCAGATGAGCAGCAAATACCCGAAAACCGCGCTGTTGCAAGGTTTTTATGGCCTCTCCCAGATCCGGCGCCACCCGGTAGGGCACCCGAAAGACCGCCCCCATGGTGGAGCGCACCACCTTGGGATTATACAGATCCACGGTGGTGGGATCGGCCAGAATGCCGCCTGCTCCGGCCGCCTCTCCGGTCCGCAGAATGGTACCCAGGTTTCCCGGGTCCTGCAGGTTCTCCAAAATCAGCACCGGGCCTCCCCTCAGCAGATCCTCCAGCTGGTATGTCCGCTGTGCTGCCACTGCCAAAATACCCTGGGGCGTCTTCGTATCCGACATGCGCCGGAACACTATATCTGGTATGGGCTCCGCCCCCACCTGGGCGGCAAAATTTTTATTTTCTCGATTTTTTAAGTAAGATTCGGCTGCAAACACCCGAATTCTCTGTGAGACCGGCAATTCCTTTATTAATTTCGGTCCCTCCACCACAAACAGACCGCTCTCCTGCCTCGCTTTGGCCTTTGCCTGCAGGGCGGCCACCTGCCGGATCACCGGATTGGATGTACTGGTGATCATCAAGCCCCCTCATAGTGGATGGCGCTCTCCACCGGATAGGCTGCCAGCCGCTCCCGGCCTTTTAGCCCCTCCAGTTCTATCAGGAAACAGAGCTTCACCACCTGACCTCCCAGTTTCTCCACCAGATGGATCATGGCCTCTGCAGTGCCGCCGGTGGCCATCAGATCATCTAAGATCACCACCCGCTGTCCCGGGCGGATGGAATCCTGGTGCATCTCCACCGTGGCCTCCCCATACTCCAGGGCATAGCCCTCCGAGACCGTCTCCCGGGGAAGTTTTCCCGCTTTCCGGATGGGCACCATGGCCTTGTGCAGTTCATAGGCCACCGGCGCGGCAAACAGAAAGCCCCGGGCCTCTGCACCCACCACCACGTCAAACTCCACACCCTCCAGCATCTGCTTCAGGCTGTCCACCGCCAGGGCAAAGCCGTCCGGATCCTGTAAGATCCCCGTGACATCCCGGAAAATGATTCCCTTTTTGGGAAAATCCAAAATGCTGATGACATATTCCTCTAATTTCTTCATTTTCTCTCCTTTCCTTATATACCGGCGTGTCTCTCACGCCATACAGTTGCACCCGCAAGGTGCTTCCTGTCTCTACCGACACCGGTAATGTTCCACTACAATCTGGAGACTTCTCCGTCCCATATATTCATTGACCGACGGATAGTAGGCTAACATCAGGCAAATGGGATTCTGCCTTCCTTGAAGCGCCTGATTCCAGGCATCCTTTCCAAAATGCTCCTGGACCTGGCGGGTAAACTCCTCCGCGTCTCCGAAATAGACGGCGTTCATCAGGGCTCCCGTCCGGTTCTGCACGTACAGGCGGATCACCTGACGGTTTTTTCCCGCCACCGAAAGCCGGCGGACCCAAAAGTATTTTTCCGCAAACAGGGGCTTGGCATTGGCCTGGCCAAAGGGTTCCAGCAGATCCAGCTGTTGGATCAACTCCTCGGAGATGTACTCCAGCGGCATGGCCGCATCAATCCGGACCAGGGGGATCAGATCCTCCTCTGTCAGGCCGGATTCCCGGTTCAGCCGCTCCCGGAGAAGGGGCAGATTCTCTACCGGCACCGTCAAACCCGCCGCCATGGCGTGGCCGCCGAACCGGCTCATCAGTTCCCGGCAGGCCTGGAGTTTTTCAAACATATGGTAGGCTTCTATGGAACGGCCGGAGCCCTTATACCCGTCCTCCGTCCGGGTCAGCACAATCACCGGCCGGTGGTAATTCTCCTTGAGCCGTCCGGCAATGATTCCCACCAGGCTTTCATGGCAGCCTTCCAGGGGAACCACCATCACCTGGTCCTGCTGCCATCCCTGTTTTTCAATGAGTGCCACCGCCTGCTTGGCCCCTTCCTCAGTCATGCTTTTCCGGGAATCGTTCAGTTCCTTCAGATGCCGGGCCAGGGGCCGGGCCTCCTCCAGAGAGGAAGCAGCCAGCAGATCAAAGGCAGGCCGCACATTTTCCAGACGGCCGGCTGCGTTGAAGCAGGGGCCCAGTACAAAGCCGATGTGATAGGCGGTGAGGCGCTCCGGCGCCAGCTGGTTGACCTCCATCAGTGCCTGCAGCCCTGGTTTGGCTGTTTTCCGGAGCCGTTTCAATCCCTCTTTCACCAGCACCCGGTTCTCCCCTTCCAGATCCATCACGTCCGCCACCGTGGCAATAGCCACATATTTCAAAAGCCCCTCCAATTCCCATTGGGGAACGCCCTTCTTTTGGTACAGGTATTGGATCAGCTTAAAAGCCACGCCAGCGCCGCACAATTTGGAAAAGGGATAGGCACAGTCCTCCTGCTTGGGATCAATGACCGCTTCCGCCTTGGGAAGCAGATAGCGCCTTCCCTCCGGCGTTTCCTGAAACGGAACCTCGTGGTGGTCCGTCACCACCAACGGAATGCCCCGCTCTGCCGCAAGCTCCGCCGCCTCCCGGGCGGCAATGCCATTGTCGCAGGTAAGCAGCAGCCCCGCCCCCTCCTCATACGCTTCCTCCACAATTCGCCGGTTGAGACCATACCCCTCCCGGATCCGGTCCGGGGTTTTCACGGTCACCGAAGCACCCAGCCGCCGGAGTCCCTCCAGCAGAATCTGTCCGGAGAAAATTCCATCCACATCAAAATCAGAGGCAACAACCACTGTTCTCCCGCTTTCCACGGTCCGCAGGATGGCTGCTGCCCCTTTTTCCATATCTTTCATTGTATCGGGAGGAGGCAATTCCTCCCAGGTCCCGTGGAGATACTGCTGGATCTTCTCCGCCGTATCCACGCCCCGGTTGACCATCAGGCGAATCAACAGCGGGTCCACCTGAAACCGCAGGGCCAACCGTTTCCAATCAGCCCGCTTTGCCGTCAACACCCATTTCTCCATCGTTTGTCCACCTTTCCCGGGACTGGCCGTATGCAGCCCACAGGGACTTTCTTCCGTCCTTAGCCAGTATAACACAAAAGATAGAGGGATTCAACCGCCAGCGCGGTTTTGCTTCTGCCCGTTTCGGATGGTTAAAAGACCTTTTCCTTCTGATTTTCCTCCTTGTGCTCCTTCAGATAGAGCAGATGTCCTTCCTCATCGGCATTTTTGAATACATGATGAATTTTCTCAACGGCAGCAGCGCCGGGAGTCACAGTTGCACATGCTGTCCCCTTCTCCGCACTGCATCAGCCCGCTCTTCCGAAACCGGATCACCGGCTCATAGAAATCCATGTAGAGACGCAGATCCCGCTCATTCAGCGCCTGTTTTTTCTTTAAGAAGTTCTCTGATTCTCTTCCGGGTTCAAATGGCGTTCCCGGATCAGCCGGAACTGGCCTTACTGGATTGGGGGCTCCTCCCAGGCACGGAAAATGGTGACCCATCATGTCCAAAATGGTCGAATTCTTTCCTATGTTAAGAAAATGGGGAAAAATACCGCATTAGAGAAAGGGATTCTCCCTAGGAAAACCAAGGAGGGTGTGCTATAATATCCCCTGGCAAAAAAGCAGGAACTGTTTCGCTCACAAAAGCCGTAGATGGAGGGTATCCATACGATGAAACAAACTGGAAAAGAATACGCTTGGATCACCGGAGGCGCGTTTCTGGTGGCCTTGGGGGTCTATCTCTTTAAGTTTCCCAACAACTTTGCATTTGGAGGAGTCACAGGTTTTGCCACCGTGGTGGCACAGTTGACTCCTCTCTCCGCCTCCACCGTCAGCATGATCTTAAATCTCCTGCTGCTGGCGGTGGGCTGGGCGGCTTTAGGGAAGGACTGTGGCATCAAAACCATCTATGCCACGTTGATCTTCACGCTGATGCTCTCAGGCTTTGAGTGGGCCTTCCCCATGTCCGGTCCCCTGACCCAGCAGCCGATTTTGGAACTGGCCTACGCCATTGCGGTTCCCGCCGCCGGGTCTGCCATTTTGTTCCGGCTGGACACATCCACCGGCGGCACCGATATTGTGGCCATGATCTTAAAGAAACACACCAGCCTGAATATCGGCATGGCGCTGCTGGTCACGGACTTGTTGTTGGCCGCCTCCTCCTTCTTTGTGTTTGGAGTGGAGACCGGACTGTTCTCCCTGGTGGGTCTGGTGGTCAAATCCCTGATTATAGACAGCATGATCGCCAGCATGAACATGAACAAGTATTTCACCATTGTCTGCAGCCAGCCGGATCTGATCGTGGACTATATCAACAACACCCTGCACCACGGCTCTACCCTGGTCAACGGCACCGGTTCCTACACCGGCAGCCACCGGACGGTGATTTACGCAGCGGTTAAAAAACGGGAGACCCGTATGCTGATCCTGTACGTCAAAAAAGTGGATCCCCACGCTTTCATCTTTGTCACCAACTCCAGCGAGATCATTGGCAAGGGTTTCCTCTCCCAGTAGAGCCCTTGCCTCTTTCAAAAGAACGGCG
>CAZDOQ010000023.1:0-13801 GCA_964507035.1 uncultured Lachnospiraceae bacterium
TGATCCGGGCCAGGTCCACCACCTTCTGCTTGGCCCGCTCGCTGGTGTAGGGCGGCGCGTGGAAGTACACTGCATCAATCCAAACCCCCCGGCGGGAAACCATGTACCCGGCCACAGGGCTGTCGATACCGCCGGATAACAGCAGCATCCCCCGGCCGTTGGTGCCCAGCGGCATCCCCCCGGCCCCGGGGATCACCTGGGAGTAGACGTTGATCTGCTCCCGGACCTCTATGTTCAAATACACATCCGGGTGGTGCACATCCACCCGCGTCTCCGGAAATGCCTCCAGCACCGCTTCCCCCACCCGCTCGTTGATCTGGTTGGAGTCCAAGGGGTAGCGCTTGTTGGCCCGGCGGGCCAGCACCTTGAAGGTCAGATGCTTGTCCGGGTAGGTCTCGTCCATGTAGGACACGGTCCTTTTGCACAGGTCCTCAAAGCCCTGGTCCTCAAACTGGAGCAGCGGACAGATGCCGGCAATGCCGAACACGTGCTGCATGGCGTCCACCGCCTCCTCAAAGTCATAACCCCCTTGGGCTTTCACATAGATCCGGCCCTGGGACTTGTACACCTCAAACTGCCCCTCCACGGACCGGAGGACGTGGGCGATCCGGCTGACCAAGGTGTCCTCAAACATATAGCGGTTTTTTCCCTTGATGCCGATCTCCGCGTATTTGATCAAAAAAGCCTGAAACCTCATGGTTGTCCCCTTTCCTCTGCCTGCCGTGGTTCCCACGGCATCCCGTTATGCCGGTACGGCGCTTCTACCGGCGGGTAAAGCGGCGCAGGAACGGCAGCAGTTCTGCCAGGACCTGCAGCACCATATCAATCTCTTCCTCTGTGGTGTCCATACTCATGCTGAAGCGCAGGGTCCCGTCCCGCCACTTGGGCGAAAGTCCAATGGCCGCCAGGGTGGAACTGACGCCCGGGTGGTGGGAGGAACAGGCGGAACCGGCGGACACGTAGATCCCCTTTTCTTCCAGGGCGTGGAGCAGCACCTCGCTGCGGACCCCGGCAAAGCTGGCGCTGACAATGTGAGGGGTGCCCTCCCGGCCCTGGGGGCCGTTGACCTGCACTTCCGGCAGCTGCAAAAGCCCTTGCACCAACCGGGCCTTCAAAGCGTACAGCCGGGCCATCCGGGCCTCATGGTCCCGGTAGATCTCCTCCACTGCCACGCCCAGGCCCGCAATCCCCGGCACATTCTCGGTGCCGGACCGGAGCCCGTTCTGCTGCCCGCCCCCGAACAGGGTGGGGTGCAGTTTGACCCCGTCCCGCACGTACAGAAAGCCGATACCCTTGGGGCCGTGAATCTTGTGGGCGCTGACGGAGAGCAGGTCGATCTTGGCGGTTTTGGGGCGCAGCCGGTACTTACCAAAGCCCTGCACCGCATCCACATGGAACAGGCACTGGGGATTCCTCTCCTTGATCAGCGGCCCCAGTTCTTCCACCGGCTCCCGGGTGCCGATCTCATTGTTCACCGCCATCACAGACACCAGAATGGTTTCCGGCGTCATGGCCGCCTGAAGCGCCTCCGGCGACACCCGCCCCTGGGCGTCCACCGGCAGATACGTCACGGAAAAGCCCTGCTCCTCCAGGGCCTTCATGGTCTCCAACACCGAGGGATGTTCCACCGCCGAGGTGATCAGGTGCTGGCCGCTCCGGCGATGGGCCCAGGCGGTTCCCAGAATGGCCAGGTTGTTGGACTCGGTTCCCCCGGAGGTGAAAAAGATTTCCTTCTCCGACACCTTCAGGCTCCGGGCAATCTGCTCCTTGGCCCGGCGGACATACTGCTCGGCCTCCACCCCTTTTTTGTGCAGGGAGGAGGGGTTTCCATAATCCTCCGCCATGGTCTGAAGCACCGTCTCCCGGACCTGCGGAAAGGTCCGGGTGGTGGCGGAATTATCCAGATAAATTTCCATTGTCTCACGCCTCCTCTTCCTGCGCCTGACCGTCCTCTTCGCCGGAGCGCCTGTTCTCTGCCTCTATCTCCAGCGCTGCCATACACAGGGTAAGCGCCGCCATACCCGCCGTCTCCGTCCGCAGGATCCGCCGGCCCAGGGAGATAGTCCTGGCCCCGGCCTGCTGCAGCCGTTCCACCTCGGACCGGTCAAATCCCCCTTCCGGTCCTATGAAAATGCCCACGTCCATGCCGGACTGAAGAGCCTGCAATGCGCTCTCTGTGGCAGCCATGCCCCGGGCATTTTCATAGGGCAGCAGCGCCAGGTCCAGCTCCGCCGCCTCCCGGACTGCTTCCTCCAGGGAATACACGGTGGAGACCTCCGGGACTCTGCTCCGGCCGGACTGCTTGGCGGCACTTTCGCTGATGGCATTCCACCGCTGCCGCTTTCCCTCCAGCCGCTTGACGTCCAGCTTCACCACGGATCGCTTCATGGCCACCGGCACAATCCGGTGAGCCCCCAATTCCACGGCTTTCTGGATGATCCACTCCATCTTGTCGCCTTTGGGCAGTCCCTGGTACAAAGTGAGCCGGGCCGGAAGTTCCGCACTCTCCGCCTCCGCCTCCACCTGCAGCCGGACCAGATCCCGGGCGATTTCTGTTATTATACAATACCAATCCCGGTCCTGTCCATCGCTGACCGCCACTTTCTCCCCTGGCTTCATCCGCAGCACGTTGCGGATATGGTTCACATCCGGCCCTTCCACGGTAAACTCCCGATCCCCGGAAGGCCCCTCCGGGATAAAAAAATGATACATGGACGCTCCTTTCCTGGCCGCAGTATCGCGCCAAAAGCGGGCAGACGCTCTGTCTGCGCCTGCCCGCCGGCTTGTTGCCGTTCCTATTTTCACCGCCGTCACTCTGCCGCGCCGGTGCTGGCCTCTACCGTTCCGCTCTCCGTCTCCGCGGCTCCTTCCTGGGCGCCGTCTCCCTCATCCACAATCCGCTCCTCCCGCTCATACCGGGCCGGCGGTTCCTTCCGGATTGCCGGTCCCCGGCGCCGCGCAGCCAGCCAGGCCCAAAGTCAGGATCAGGGCCATTATCCAAACGCCTGCTTTTTGGATCATGCCGTATGCTCCCCTTCTAAATGGATTGGGACTTCCGATTTTTCCTCAGATTTTTCTGGCTGTGAAGGAAACCCATTCCCCCTGGCGGGTCACCTCCAGCACCTGCCACTCCGGATGCAGTCGGAAGCCCTCCCGGACTTCCTCTTCCTTTTCCTGAATGATCCCGGAACTGATCCAGATGCCGCCGGGTTTCAGATGGCGTCCGATCTCGCCCGCAAGCAGCACAATCACCGGAGCCAGAATGTTGGAGACCGCCAGGTCAAAGGTTTCTTCCCCGGCCAGTTCCTGCACCGCCGAATCCTCCAAAATGTTGCCGGTGACCAGGGAAAATTGGCTGTCAACGCCGTTTTTCGCTCCGTTCTCCCGGGCCGCCTCCACTGCGTACTCATCCAACTCCGTGCCCAGAGCCTCCCGGGCCCCCAGCTTTAAGGCCGCAATGGCCAAAATGCCACTGCCGGTGCCCACATCCAACACCCGAGCCCCCGGGCGCAGGTACTGCTCCAGCTGGGTAATACACAGCTGGGTAGTCTCGTGGGTGCCGGTGCCAAAGGCGGTTCCCGGATCTATGGTCAGGCAGATTTTTTCTTCCTCCCCCGGGGGAATCTCCTCCCAGGTGGGTCTGATCAGAAAACGGCCCACGGTAAAGGGATGGAAAAATGTTTTCCAGTTGTTCAGCCAGTCTGCGTCCTGGGTCTCCGCCTCTGTGATGGCGCAGCTGCCGGCGTCCGCAAACCCCTTCACTTCCTCCAGGGCCTCCCGGACCTTTGCCAGCACCGCCCCATGATCCGTCAGACGGCAGCCCATGTGGGGGGCATCTCCACCGTTGAAAGCGGTATCTGCGGTTTCCTGATCCGCCGGCAGGTAAAAGCTCACCTGGGCAGAGCCGTCATCCGGGGGCAACTCCGGCAGAATATCAATGAACATCCCCTTGGTGTCCTGGTCGCTTAAAGGGACGTTGTCCTCAATCTCAATCCCCTCAATCCCCAGATCCGACAGTTCCTGACTGATAAAATCCACCGCCGCCGTGGTGGTCTCAATGGTGAACTTTTTCCATTTCATCACTTAAAGAGCCCTTTTTTCTTTTTCTCATGGGGTTTCTTCCCCTTCACGGCGTCGTCAAAGGCACGCAGGGCTTCCTTTTGCTCCTCATTCAGCCGCTCCGGCACCTCTACCACCAGGGTCACATAGTGGTCGCCCCGCATATTCCGGCTCCGCAGATAGGGCACGCCTTTGCCCTTCAGCCGGATCCGGGTATCGGTCTGGGTGCCCGGCTTCACCTGGTACTCCACCTCTCCGTCCACGGTCTTGATCCGGATGGTATCCCCCAGGGCCGCTTGGACAAAGGAGATGGGCACAGTGGAAAAGATGTTGGTATCCTGGCGCTTGAAGGTGGGATGCTGGGAAACCACCACTTCCACCAGCAGGTCGCCCCGCTCCCCGCCGTTGGTCCCCGGCTCGCCTTTGCCGCGGATGCGCACGCTCTGGCCCGAATCAATGCCCGCCGGGATGGTTACCTGAATCTTCTTCCGGTTCTGAATATAGCCGGTGCCGTAGCAGTGAGGACACTTGTCTTTGATGATGGTCCCTTTGCCGCCGCAGTCCGGACAGGTCTGGACGTTCCGCACCATGCCAAACATGGACTGCTGGGTATATACCACCTGGCCGGTCCCGTTACACTTGGAACAGGTCTGGGGCGTTGTCCCTTCCTTGGCCCCGGTGCCATGGCAGTGGGTACACTCGTCCTTCAGGTTCATCTCCAGCTCCTTTTCTGTGCCGAAGACTGCTTCCTCAAAGGTAATGCGGACGCTGGTCCGCAGATTGGCCCCCTTCATGGGAGCGTTGGAACGGCGGGAGCGGGTTCTGCCCCCAAAGCCGCCGAACAGATCGCCAAAAATATCGCCGAAAATATCGCCCATGTCTCCGCCGGAGAAGTCCCAGCCTCCGGCGCCCCCGGCTCCCCCGTTTTCAAACGCCGCATGGCCAAACTGGTCATACTGACGCCGCTTTTCCGGATCGCTGAGCACGGCATAGGCTTCCGAAGCCTCCTTAAATTTGGCCTCAGTCTCCTTATCGCCGGGATTGATGTCCGGATGGTACTTTTTCGCCAGAGCGCGATAAGCTTTCTTCAAAGCGCTCTCGTCCGCATCCCGGCCGACTCCCAGCACTTCGTAATAATCTCTCTTCGTCTCCGCCATGGTTCTTACCCTTTCTGTCTCACTTTACTGCCGGGCAGACACCCGTATAGGCGGCCTCAAAGGCCGCCTGTACACAGCATGATAAAGCATGATAAAAGATTTGTAAAGCGGGGAACCCTGCCAAGCAGGATCCCCCGCCCCTTTAACGTTCTTTATACTTCCTTGTAGTCCGCATCCACCACGTCGTCATCCGAGCCGCCGGAGGTGTTGCCAGCCCCTGCCCCAGCATCAGGGCCAGCCTGTCCGCCTGCGTTCTGGGCTCCTGCCTGCTCATAAACTTTGGCAAACAGCGCCTGGGCGCTCTTCATCAGCTTCTCCTTGCCGTCCTTCAGTTCCTGGATCTGAGCGTCGGTGAGATCGTCCACATTGGCGGTGGCCGCCACCGAAGCCTTCAGGGCGTTCAGGTCTGTCTCCACCTGAGACTTCAGGCCTGCATCCAGCTTGTCGCCCACTTCCTCCATGGCCTTCTCGGTCTGGAAGACAATGGCGTCTGCGTCGTTCCGGGCATCCACGCCCTCTTTCCGCTTCTTATCCTGGGCCTCAAACTCTGCCGCTTCCTTCACAGCCTTGTCGATCTCAGACTCGGACATGTTGGAACTGGCGGTGATGGTAATGTGCTGCTCTTTGCCGGTACCCAAGTCCTTGGCAGACACGTTCACAATACCGTTGGCATCAATATCAAAGGTTACCTCAATCTGCGGCACACCTCTTCTGGCAGGCGGAATCCCATCCAGACGGAACTGGCCCAGACTCTTGTTGTCCTTGGCAAACTGCCGCTCGCCCTGAAGCACGTTGATGTCCACCGCGGTCTGATTATCCGCAGCGGTGGAGAAGATCTGGCTGTGCTTGGTGGGGATGGTGGTGTTCCGTTCAATCAGGCGGGTAGCCACGCCGCCCATGGTCTCAATAGACAGGGACAGAGGCGTCACATCCAGCAGCAGGATATCGCCTGCACCGGCATCGCCAGCCAGCTTGCCGCCCTGAATGGAAGCGCCGATGGCTACGCACTCGTCCGGGTTCAGGTTCTTGCTGGGCTCATGGCCGGTCAGCTGTTTCACCTTCTCCTGGACCGCCGGGATACGGGTGGAACCGCCCACCAGCAGCACCTTCTGCAAGTCTGCCGCAGTGATGCCCGCATCTTTCAGGGCGTTCTGCACCGGAATCACCGTCCGCTCCACCAACTCATGGGTCAACTCGTCAAACTTGGCCCGGGTCAGATTCATGTCAAAGTGCTTCGGCCCCTCGCTGGTGGCCGTAATGAACGGCAGGTTGATGTTGGTGGTGGTGGCGCTGGACAGTTCCTTCTTGGCCTTTTCCGCCGCCTCTTTCAGCCGCTGCATGGCCATCTTGTCGTTGGACAGGTCCACGCCCTCGGTGCGCTTGAATTCATCCAGCATATACTGGGTGATCCGGGCATCAAAGTCATCGCCGCCCAGGTGGTTGTCACCGGAGGTGGCCAGCACTTCAATGACCCCGTCCCCGATCTCAATGATGGACACATCGAAGGTGCCGCCGCCCAGGTCGTACACCATGATCTTCTGCTCTTTCTCATTGTCCAGGCCGTAGGCCAAAGCCGCAGCCGTGGGTTCGTTGATGATACGCTTTACATCCAGGCCGGCGATCTTACCGGCGTCCTTGGTGGCCTGCCGCTGAGCGTCGTTGAAGTAGGCGGGAACCGTGATCACAGCCTCCGACACCTTCTCGCCCAGGTAGCTCTCCGCATCCGCTTTCAGCTTCTGCAGGATCATAGCGGAAATTTCCTGA
This sequence comes from uncultured Lachnospiraceae bacterium, assembly GCA_964507035.1. GTDB lineage: Bacteria > Bacillota > Clostridia > Lachnospirales > Lachnospiraceae > Pseudolachnospira. Next base: position 6,981 of record CAZDOQ010000023.1, read on the forward strand.
GGCGTGTACTGCTTGCCGTCCACCGTCACTTTATAGTTGGTGCCCATCTGTCTCTTGATGGAGGAGATGGTACGGTCCGCGTTGGTCACAGCCTGCCGCTTGGCCGGTTCGCCTACCAGACGCTCTCCGTTCTTGGTGAATGCCACCACGCTAGGGGTGGTCCGCACGCCTTCTGTATTGGTGATCACAACAGGCTTTCCGCCTTCCATAACTGCTACGCAGGAATTGGTCGTTCCCAGATCGATACCGATTATCTTACTCATGGTCTTTTCCTCCTATATACGAAATCTTTTCTTCTATGGTCAATGGGCGTTTGCCCTCTGGCTGTCTTTTCATGCCGGCGTCCGGCTTAGTTGGCAACTTTCACCATGCTATAGCGCACCACGCCGCCTTTGTAGGTATACCCTTTTTGGAACTCTTCCACAATGATGTTCTCTCCCACAGACTCATCCTCCACGTGCATCACTGCATTGTGCAGGTCCGGATTGAACTCCTGGCCCAGGGCTTCAATGGGTTTTACATCCATTTCCTCAAGGGTGGTGACCAACTGGCGGTACACCTTATCCATCCCTTCGGAGAATGCGTTCTTCTGTTCCTCTGTGAGCCCCCCCAGGCCCCGCTCAAAATTGTCCAGCACCGGAAGGATCTTTTCAATGACGCTGCGGGCGCCGATCTCATAACGGGCCGCTTTCTCTTTCTCCGTCCGTTTCCGGAAATTATCAAACTCAGCCATGGTTCTCTGGAGTCGGTCGGTGATCTCCGCCAGCTTCTTTTCCAGATCGTTCTCCATCTCCGCGGTTTCCTGTTCGGAATCCTCCGCCGGGGAATCCGGCTGTTTCTCGCCATCTTGTTCTGTCTGCTTTTCCGCAGCGGCTTCTGTCTGGGAAGTATCCGCGGAGGTTCCGGCCTCAGCCTTCTCCTCCTCTCCGGCCTGCTCCTGTTTCAGCTCGCTGTCCGGTTTTCTCTTTTCTTTCTTGGCCACCACTAATCCCTCCTATTCTTTTTTAAAAATATTGTCCAATTGGGACATGGTGTTCTTCAAGGTGTCCACCACCTTCTGGTAATCCATGCGTTTGGGGCCGATAATACCGATTTTTCCCTGAACGCCCTCGCCCAATTCGTATGTTGCCGTTACCACGCTGCAGTCCTTCATGGATTCCACCGGAACCTCATCTCCAATGTACACCTGAATATCCTGCTTGCCGCCTCCATTTTCCGGCCCCCCGGCCATAATAGTCCGAAGGTTTTTCTTTTCCTCCAGGGTGCTGATCAGTTCACTGGCTTTGTCTCCCCCGGTCAGCTCCGGATATTTGAAAATATTGGGAGCGCCGCTGGTGTACACCGGAACCTCTTCCTCCCGGCCGATGGCCTCCGCCACCGCGTCCAGCACCTGATTGACCACTTCACCGTGGCAACCGGCGTCCTCCTTCAGTTTTGCAATGACGCTCAGGTTGATTTCCTCTATGGTCAGACCATTGAGGCTGCTGTTCAACAGAAGGTTCAGGTTCAGCAGTTCCGCCTGTTCCAGGTCAAAATCCAGAGACAGAATACGGTTTTTCACCAGGTTGCCCTCCAGCACAATGACCGCCAGCAGTTTCCCGCTGTCCATCATGGAGAGCTGGATAAATTTCACTTTGTTCTTCCGGTACCGGGGACCTGTGATCATGGTGGCGTAATTGGTGTTGGCCGCCAGCAGCTTTGCCATCTGCATCAGCAGTTCCTCCAACCGGTCCATCCGTTTCAGCAGGAAGTCTTGGGCCGGCGCCGCAGGCAGCTGCTGCTCCTGCATCAGCTGATCCACGTAGAGCCGGTACCCCTTGTCTGTGGGGATCCGCCCTGCCGAGGTGTGAGGCTGTATGATCAACCCCATCTCCTCCAGGTCTGCCATCTCGTTCCGAATCGTGGCTGGGGACAGCTGAAGTTCTGTATACTTGGAAATGGTCCGGGAGCCCACCGGCTCACCCGTCTCCTGATAATTCTGAATGATGGCATTCAGGATTTTCTGTTTCCTTTCATCCAGTTCCACATGCTCACCCCTTTTTTGTTATTAGCACTCAACAACATAGAGTGCTAACACCTTTCTTACATAAGATACCACTGTGCTTTTTCTTTGTCAACACTTTTATAGAAAATTAATTGTTTTTATAGAAATCGGAAAAATGAAAACAGACATAAAAAACAGCGGCAAACGGGGCCCAACCACTAGGAGAAAGTTTCGCATTGGGCCACCACATCCTCCAAAAACTGTTCCCGGGCCTCCGGGTGGTCTACAAAATACTTAGGGCAATCTTTGCCGGTCACGTCATGGCGGCGGATGACTCCACCGTTTTTCGGGTCCAGCTGGTACGCGTCACAGAACCAGACGGTGAGCCGCACCAGGGACTGATAGGTCTCATCCGTGAACTTTCCTGTGGCGTCCGGATGACAGTTTTCAATGGAGATGGTGTCATGGTTCCGGCTGTTAGAAGCGTAGGCCACCTCTTCTTACACACGGTGCAGCTGGTAAAATCGTTATTGGAGCAAGCGATAGCGGAGTCAGTATCACCTACAGCAATATTAGTTCTAGATATAATTCATTATCCAATCTTAAATTTGTTTTTTTCGAATCATGCGAGGTGAAAATTAGTTGCGCTCCATGTCGATTAAGCTTTATGTCGTTAAACATCATACTCCGATGTTTATATTCCTATTATATCAATTTGCGGATTTTGTAAATATATATGAGATTTTTTCTCGTATATATAGATGTAAAATCATTTTCTGTAAAATAGGCATAAAAAACATCCGGAGTTTCTCACACCAGCACCTCCAGCCGCAGCCGGCAGCGGCCTTTTCGGGTTTCCCCCTCCAGGCCCCGGTAGTAGGCTTTTCCAAAGCCCCGGACTACCAGACAGTCCCCGGGCTTCAACTGATAACTGGTGTTTTCCGTCTCCCTTCCATTGATAAAGACTTTCTTCTGCCGGAACATCTCCAGGATCTGGCTCCGAGATTTGCCCCACAGGGCGGCGGCCACCACGTCCGCCCGCTCCGAGGCGGCGGTGAGCACCCGCTCTTCCGTCCGGGGGCGCAGCGCCTCCGGCACCTCCTCCACCCGGCGGCACTGGACCTGGGTGTGCTTCACCTTGACCAGATTCTTACAGAGAAAATCCGCCATAGACTCTGTACAGAACAGATACGCCTCTTTCCCCGCCACCAGAATATCTCCCACCACGCTCCGCTCCAGGCCCAGGTGCAGGATGGCGCCCAAAAAATCCCGGTGGGTCAGGGTATCCGCAAACTTTTCCATCACCGGGGAAACCTGCAGCAGCGCAACGGGGAAAACCCCCGGATAGCCAAACCATTCCTCCGAGCCAAACTCTGCCATCTGTCGCTCACAGTTTTCCCGTCCCCCAAACAGACGCCAGGGAATGAAAGAAAGTTCCCGCTCCATCCCTTGCAAAACGCTCTGCTCCGCCAGGGACAAAAAGCCGGTATAGGTATAGATATTCTGGCTGTAGGCCCGCTCCGCCAGTTCCCGCAGCCGGTTCTGCAGCAATTCTTCCTCGCTCATCTCTTCTCCTTTTCTGTCTGCCGCCTCTTTCCCTGCATCCCGTCACAGACCGGAAGACTTTCCGGCCCCGCGCTTTTTCAAAAACCGCTCATAGGCAAAACAATACTGCCGGTACACTTCTGCCCATGGGCTGTCCATCCACCTGGGACGCTTCCCCGAAGGGATCCCGTAGACCCCGGGGTCAGTTCCTGCCACCGGAAACAGTGACCGGACTCTGCAATCTGCCGCAGATCCAACTCCAGGGCTTCTATGACCATGCCGCCGCTCCTTTCCGCGTCAGAAAAACAGCCCTCCGCATTTGGCCGGAAGGCTGTCTCTCTTTTTCCTTCTCTTATTTGGACTGGATGTACCGGTCAATGGCCGCCGCCGCAGACTTGCCGGCGCCCATGGCCAAAATCACCGTAGCCGCGCCGGTCACCGCATCGCCGCCGGCGTACACGCCCTCCCGGCTGGTGAGACCGTCGTCCCCGTTGGTGACAATGCAGCCGTGGCGGTTGGTCTCCAGACCCTTGGTGGTGTTGCGGATCAGCGGGTTGGGAGATGTTCCCAGAGCCATGATCACACAGTCCACATCCATCTGGAACTCGGACCCTTCTTTTTTCACCGGGCGTCTTCTGCCGGAGGCATCCGGCTCACCCAGTTCCATCTCCACACAGGTGAGGCCGGAGACAAAACCGTTCTCATCTCCGTGGATCTCCGTAGGAGCCGTCAGGAACTTGAAGATGATCCCTTCCTCCTTGGCGTGCTCAATCTCCTCCCGCCGGGCCGGCAGTTCCGCGTCCGAACGGCGGTAGACAATGTAAACTTCCTCAGCCCCCAGACGCTTGGCGGAGCGGGCCGCATCCATGGCCACGTTGCCGCCGCCGATGACCGCCGCCTTCTTGGCGTGGGCAATGGGGGTATCGCTGTCCTCCCGGTAGGCCTTCATCAGGTTCACTCGGGTCAGGAACTCGTTGGCAGAGTAAACCGCTTTCAGGTTCTCTCCGGGGATGTTCATAAAGCTGGGCAGACCGGCGCCGGAGCCGATGAACACGGCCTCAAAGCCTTCGTCCTCCATCAACTCGTCAATGGAGATGGCCCGGCCCACCACCATGTTGGTCTCCACCTGAACGCCCAGAGCTTTCAGGGTATCCACTTCCTTCTGCACAATCACCTTGGGCAGACGGAATTCCGGAATGCCGTAGACCAGCACGCCGCCGGCCAGGTGCAGGGCCTCATAGATGGTCACCGCGTAGCCCATCTTGGCCAGGTCGCCGGCACAGGTGAGTCCCGCAGGGCCAGCGCCTACAATGGCCACCTTGTGGCCGTTGGGCTCCGGCTTCACCGGGGCCTCCGTGCAGTAAGCGTTGTGGTAGTCCGCCACAAACCGCTCCAGACGGCCAATGCCCACCGGCTCTCCCTTGACGCCCCGGACGCAGTATTTCTCACACTGGGATTCCTGGGGACACACACGGCCGCATACGGCGGGCAGGGAACTGTCCTGGTTGATCACCTGGTAGGCGCCCTCAAAATCTTTCTCCGCCACCTTGGCAATGAACTCCGGGATCTTGATATTCACCGGGCAGCCCTGGACGCAGGGCATTTTCTTGCAGTGGAGGCAGCGCTGGGCCTCGTCCACCGCCTGCTCTTCCGTGTACCCCAGGGCCACTTCCTGGAAATTTCTATTTCTCACGTCCGGAGCCTGCTCCGGCATCTTGTTTTTTTCTAAGGACATGTTGGGCATGGTCACTGAACCTCCTTCTTGAACAGATTGCAGGTCTCCTCATATTTATGGCGCTCAAAGGGTTTGTACATAGCGCCCCGGGACATGGCCTCGTCAAAGTCCACCAGATGGCCGTCAAAATCCGGTCCATCCACGCAGGCAAACTTGGTCTCTCCGCCTACTGTCAGACGGCAGCCGCCGCACATGCCTGTTCCGTCGATCATAATGGGGTTCATGGAAACCACGGTCTTGATATTGTACTGCTTGGTCAGCTTACATACGAATTTCATCATGATCACCGGACCGATGGCGATCACTTCGTCGTACACCTCGCCGGATTTGATCAGATCCTCCAGGCCTGCGGTCACCATTCCCTTGATGCCGTAGGTGCCGTCGTCGGTCATCATGACCATCTTGTCGCTGACCGCCTTGAACTCGTCCTCCAGAATCACAATATCCTTGCTGCGAAAGCCCACCACCGTGTGGACCTCACAGCCCAGGCTGTGCAATTTTTTTGCCACCGGATATGCAATGGCGCAGCCAACGCCGCCGCCGACCAAAGCCACTTTCTTCAGCCCTTCCACATGGGTAGGAGTTCCCAGAGGACCCACAAAATCCTGCACATACTCTCCCACTTCCTTATGGTTCAGCTTTTCCGTTGTGGCGCCCACGATCTGGAAAATAATTGTGATGGTCCCTTTTTCCCGGTCGTAGTCAGCAATGGTCAAGGGGATCCGCTCCCCGTCCGCATCCACCCGGAGAATGATGAATTGTCCCGGCTCCGCCTTCTTGGCCACGTGAGGAGCGTCAATCTCCATCAGGGTCACTGTCGGATTCAGCTCCGCTTTCCGTAAAATCTTGTACATGTCCACCATACCTTTCTCTATGATTGCACAGTCTCAGCCATGCCGCTTTCTGTATTATAGCAAAATCATTTCTATTTGTCAGCAAAAACTTTTTTCCAGCCCCTATGCAAAGCACATATAAAAGCATTTCTCCCCTGATTTTTCGATTTTTAAAGGCTTTCAGCACTTCCATTCCGTTTCGGCGGCGTCAGGTTCCATTTGCATTTATTTATATTCCTTCCGCTCACATATTTGGTTTTCATATGCATGTGGCGATTCTTTTTTTCAGTCCTGGGCGCGTCTTTATTTTATTAAATAATCTCCTGGATTTTCTTTGAAAATTCAGGAGCGCACTTTATTTCCAGAGTTTTTCACAGAGAGACAGGCAGAACGCACTCTCCGGCCTCTGTCTCCGCCGCCACCGCCTCCAGGAAACCGTCCACCACGTCTGCTCCCAACCCCTGGCGCAGCAGATCCAGCATAGGTCGGTTTTCCGTCTGCCCTTCCATCTCCCGGATCAGCTCCTGGGCCCAGTGCTTGATGCGGAGCACGGAAACTTCCTGGGGAAAGCAGTCGATGACTGCCAGCGTGGCCTCCCGCTCCTCCGGAAGCGCCGACACCCCCGCCAGGGCCAGCCAGCGGCCGAAGAAAAACGGCGTCATACCCACCGCAGGTCCGTATAGGCAAACTCCAGATAATCCGTTTCATTCTTCACCTTCCCGCC
>CAZDOQ010000023.1:13901-19359 GCA_964507035.1 uncultured Lachnospiraceae bacterium
GCAGGTCCGTATAGGCAAACTCCAGATAATCCGTTTCATTCTTCACCTTCCCGCCGGCATCCGGCCGATCTGCTCATTCTGGGCCTGGACCACCAGCCGGTCCATAAACACGCCGAACAGATTCTCTTTCTTTTCTCCATTATTCCGCCTTGCCTTCCTCCCAAAGAGTACAAGTTCATCCGGCGCTTACAGAATCACCATCAGCAGCACCATGATTCCACAGCTGATCAGGAAGGAAAGGGAGGTGGTAAAGCTGGCCAGCCCCACATCTCCTCCCAGCTGCTCCACGTAGACGCTGGCAATACTGGGCACCGGCGCAAAGACGCTCATGACCAGCACCTGCCGGGTCAGCTGGTCAAAGGGCAGAAAACAGTAAAACAGAAGGGCCAGAACCAGGGCGCAGGCATATTTCCGGAGCAAGATGCCCAGGGCTATCCCCACATAGTTCTTCTCAAAACGGATCTCAAACATCAAACCGATCATAAACATGGAGACAAAAGCGTTGGCATTTCCCGTGGGCTCGGCCACCGTCACCAGGGCCTCCGGCGGCCGGATGCCAAACAGTGCCAGCACCACCAGGATCAGATAGGTGGGGATGGTCACCGAGCGCAGCAATTTCCGAAAGACCTCCCCCAGGGTCATCTTCTTTTCTCCCGGCACCTTCACCGTGCCGGCTGTGAAAATATAGACGCCTCCGGTGGCCATCACCGTATTGCCCGAGTCAAAGAGGGAGGCCAGCGCCAGTCCGCTTCCTCCCAGAAATTGCTGGACAAAGGGAATCAGGAAATTGCCCATGTTGAAGCTGGAGGCACAGATCATTTTCAGGCCCCGGAACTTCGGACTCTTCCGGTCCCGCCTGGTGGTCAAAAGAGAAACGAGCAGCGGAACCCAGTTGGCCAAAAACGCCAGCAGCACAATCCCCAACATAGAATACTCCAGGGTGAAGGAGCCAAAAGAGCAGATCACCGCCGCCGGCAGCGTGATATTTAACGTAATCTTGGCCAGCACCTGATAATCCAGGTCTCCAAAAAAGCGTTTTTTCTTCAGAACGTATCCCAACGCCAGCGGAACCAGGAGGGAAAGAAGCTTCCACAATATCTCCATCCCCAAACCATCCTCCCTTTCTCCAAGAGTCCACGGGGCCTTTTCCAATATAACATGGTTTTTAGGGCCGGTCAATCAAAAGCCCTGGGGAAGCCACGACAAACGCATGAATCGCATGAATGTATTTCCCAACTAAGCCCATTGGTTTTTGGATTTTTTACAAATTCATACCCTCATATACAGCCTTATATACGGTTTCTGTTCGTCAGACCCGAGGTTTGCCCGTGGTTAGTCTCCCACATCTAGCTTCCTTCAGATTCCACCTTACGATAGACACCCTTGCCTTCGGCTATATCCTTCCCGCCACCGGGCGGATTCGGGACTTTCACCCGTTAGAAACGTGCGCCTGGCGGCGCACATAAATTTCGGGGCAGGCGCGACTCCTACGAATCACACCTGCCCCTGTTTGGAACTATCTATTTCCCGACAGCCCCCTTTTTCTGCTCTTGTTACATTTCCGGAACCGGCGTAGGCCGGGCGGAATCAAACACCGAGTCCACATCAAAGAACTGACTCAGCTTATCCGCATGGTAGTACATCTCATATCCGTCCACATTGATCCGGGCCTGACGCAGATACTGGGATGTGAACTGCACCCACGGCTGGTTGCTGTCCACGTTGCAGTAGTAGTCAAAGCCCACGCTCTTCAGATAATCATATTTTTCATTGTCGTCATAACTGCGCCAGCTGCCGATATCCGTTCCCTTGGGGAAGATTAGAATATCCGTATCGCCGCCCAAAAGCGGGTCCACCTGGTCCAGCCATTTCTCCATATCCGTCTTCATATTCTCCAAGGTGGCCTCGCCCATATCCCGGTGACCCCAGCTGTGGGAGGCAAACTCCCAGCCCAGTTCCTTCATCCGGGCAGCCACCGCCGCAGCCTGCTCCCGCTCCTGATCCACATCAATGGAGGCGTACTCCTCCTTGTAGTCCTCGCTGGTGGGATCCCCGTATTTGGGAGCCGTCCGGTACCCCAAAATGCCGTCGTATCCGGTGAGAGCGACAATCCCCCGAGCGCCCTGGTAGGAGAAATCCGGGTGTTCCGCTATAAACTGCTCCAGCAGTGGCACCACGTCAAAGGCGCCGATCTGCACAGAGCCGTCCTGCATAGCCATCTCACAGGTGGGGATTCCGTCCTCCCCAATGATGATCTTGGTGGCAAAACCGTGGCCTTCCATATATTCATAGTAGGAAACATCATCTATGGAGAGCACAAAGGGCTTCTTGCCTTCCGGCAGCATAATGGAGCCCTGGACCATCTCCCCGTTTTCCTCGTAGGCCATGTCGTGGATCTTGACCAGCACGTAATCATTCTCATACATCTGCTGGATGATCTTGTTGAACTCATCCACTGTGGTCATCACCTGATTGTAGTCGTCCGACTTTTCTGAGCCGAAGGCCAGATCCGTATCCACAATGAGAGAATGGAAGAAAATATGAGGGATCTGGGTGATATCCGCCTTCACCAACGTGGTCTTGGTCTCCTCATAACCGGCGATGGCGTTGGTGATGTCTGTGTTGGATTCATAGTCCTGCACCTCCTGCAGCCGGGCAATGGCTCCGTCATAATCGTAGGAGGCCGCCAGCCGCTCCGCCTCTGCCAGGGCAGTGGAAGCGTCGGAGACTTCTTCACTGCCTTCCGTGCTTTCAACTCCGCCTGTCTCTTCCCCCTCAGCGGAATCGGAACTGCCCCAAAAGCGGACTGCCAGCGCCACTACCGCTACCAACACCACCACCAGAACGAATGCTGCAATGATCCGGTTGCGGATGGCTCTTCTCCTTCTGGCCCGCCGCCTGCTCTCCCGAAGCCGGCTTCCTCTATAATCATCCATCAAGTTTCCCCCTTTTAGTTCATTTTGCGGTCCGGCGCTTTTTCATAAGCCACCGGTATATCGTACCTATTCTACCATTGGAACCCAGCAGATGCAAGGGCGCAAATCTTAATAAATGCAGAACAATCTTACGATTCTGCTTTTTCCCGCGGGAAAAAGGGGCAAAGTCAAGGCCCCGGCGGAGACCGGGAACCGGTTCCATTCCGCTGGGGCCGTAAAGCTGGCAAAATCAGTTCAAACTGTAAGGGAAATCTGTTTCCCGGAAATCAGCAGGCGGCTCCTCCGGTCAGGTGCAGCGGCCGCAGTTGTTACAGACCGCCCGATCGATCTCAAGAATACCGTCCACCATCTTGGCAGTACCAATGGGACATGCCTTCACCACCGAACGCGTCTACAAACAACCCTGGCGCTTGAACCGGATGCGGCATCTCCGGCTGGCCCCTATCCGACACCAAAACCCGGTAATCCGCACTGTACTGGTTCAGCACCCACTGGGTGGAAACCTCGTCTTTGGTCTTGAAAAGCACCCCGGCAAAGTTCTATCCGTTTATTTCCTCCATGTCGCCGCCTGTTTCTGCCTTCTGCGGAAAATTTTATTATATTCCATTTGCTTTTTTTACACGCTTTGTATATACTGAACTGACAAGGAGGAGGAGAGTCATGAAAAAGGAGGCAAACGCTGTCAATTCCATCACGGAAGGTTCCATTTTACGGCCGCTTTTGATTTTCTTTTTCCCCATTCTTTTGGGGTCCTTTTTTCAGCAGCTTTACAACACGGTGGACACGGTAATCGTGGGCCAGTTTGTGGGAAAAGAAGCCCTGGCGTCTGTGGGAGCCACCAGCCAGCCCATTCAGTTCTTGACCGGATTTTTGGTAGGGCTTGCCTCCAGTTCCACCGTTGTCATCTCCCAATTTTACGGAGCGCGCCGGGCAGACGATATGAAGGCTGCCATTGAGACATCTCTGGTCATTTCTCTGGCAGGCGGGCTGCTACTCACAGCCGTGGGCCTGCTCTTTTCCGGCCCCATTCTCCGGGCGCTGGACACCCCGGCAGACTGTTATGACGGAGCTCTGCTCTACATGCAGGTCTACTTTTGGGGAACCATCCCTACCTTTATTTATAATATGGGAACCGGCATCCTCCGGGCCTTCGGAGACTCCCGCTCCCCTATGTATATCCTCATTGCCTGCTGTCTGGCCAACATTGTATTGGACTTGCTGTTCGTCCGCTTCTTTTACATGGGCGTGTTTGGCGCGGCTCTGGCCACCATCCTCTCCCAGCTTCTCAGCGCTGTGTTGATCGTCATTCCGCTGCTCCGAAACCAAGAGTTGCCCGCCTTCCAGCTGCGGCATCTCCGGTGCTCCGGCCGCATGACCAAGAGAATCCTGCAGATCGGCCTGCCCGCCGGACTCCAGTCCTCCACCTTTGCCATTGCCAACCTGCTGGCTCAGGCCGGTGTCAACTCCTTTGGAACGGATATGGTGGCAGGCTGGACCGCCTACGGAAAAGCTGATGCTGTTTTTTGGATGATCAGCAGCGCTTTGGGCATTGCAGTGACCACCTTTGTGGGCCAGAACTTCGGCGCTCGCAAATACGACAGGATCAAAAAGTGTGTGAAGATCAGCCTGGCTTTGGACGCGGTGGCGGCGGTTCTGCTCAGCCTGATTTTCTGGACAGCCGGCCCCTTTATTCTGCGGCTGTTCAACGACGATCCGGCGGTGCTTTCCTGCGGCAACCAACTGATCCACCTGCTGGCCCCCTACTATCTGCTTTACATTGGGGTAGAGATCTTCTCCGCCGCCATCCGGGGAGCCGGGGACGCCCTGTTCCCCATGCTCATGAACCTAGGCGGTATCTGTGTTTTCCGGGTGCTCTGGCTGATCATTGTGCTGCCCCCGCACCGCACCCTGCCGGTTTTGACCATCTGCTACCCCATCAGCTGGATCCTGACCTCCTCCCTGTTTGCAGTCTACTATTTCCGGGGCCGCTGGCTGAAAAAGCGAATCATAGACACTGCCGCCTGAACCCAAAATCCCGCGGAACCCAACGCTCTTTCGGGCGCGTCCTCCGCGGGATTTTTAGATTCTGAGCAAAACGATAAGCCGGGTTCTGTCATGGGTGATCATCTATCTAGGCCTGGCGTCGCCGCCAGGCTCCAGCAACCTACCCGGAAGCAGACGGGCCGCCTTACGCTTCCTGTTGGTCTTGCTTCGGATGGGGTTTACATGTGCCCCTCTCGTTACCGGGAGGGCGGTAGTCTCTTACACTGCCCTTCCACCCTTACCGGGGAAATCCCCGGCGGTACATTTCTGTTGCACTGGCCTTGGAGTCGCCTCCACCGGACGTTATCCGGCATCCTGCCCTGTGAAGCCCGGACTTTCCTCACCTGCCAAACGGCAGCCGCGATCACCTGTCTTACTCAGAGTCTTTAGTCTACCACATTTCCTCAAAGCTGGCAAGTATCCTCTTGCTTGAGTTTCCGCAGAATTATCCCCACCAGATAAATCTGCTGCATTCTGTT
>CAZDOQ010000024.1:0-18915 GCA_964507035.1 uncultured Lachnospiraceae bacterium
CCGTGATATCATCGATCCTTGGGTCTCCATCACTCTGAATAAGGGGCTCGTTTCTCCTATTTACTTGCAGGTATTACTATACACGATTTTGTGCGGTTTGCCAAGGGGTTTTTTGTATTTTACACTCGTACCTCAGACCCACCTCAGATCACCGCCAGCATTACAAAGTTCAGAATAAACAGCAGCGTGGCAATCCAGAGAATAGGGTGGATCTCCTTGGCCTGTCCCTTGCAGATCTTCACCACGCAGTAGAAGAAGAAGCCAGCCGCAATACCATAGGAAATGCTGTAGCACAGGGCCATGAAAATGCCGGTAAAGAATGCCGGCACCGCCTCCTCCAAGTCGCTCCAATGAACATCTCCAAAGGCGGATGCCATCATGATTCCAACTACCACCAGGGCCGGAGCCGTAGCCGCAAAGGGAATGGCGCTGACAAAGGTGGCCAAAAAGGCGCTGGCCGCAAAGCACAGGGCCACCACCACGCTGGTGAGGCCGGTACGGCCGCCAGCTCCAATGCCCGCCGCGCTCTCCACATAGGTGGTGGTGTTGGAGGTTCCAAAAATAGCGCCGATGGAGGTAGCCGTGGCGTCGGCAAACAGGGCTTTGTCCATCTTAGACTTGAAGCCGGCGCTGGTCTCCATGGTCCGCTCATCCTCCTCGCTGAAGATCCCAGCCCGGCGTCCCGTTCCAATAAAGGTGCCGATGGTGTCAAAGGTATCCGAGATGCTGAAAGAGAAAATGGTGATCAGCGCCAGGGGAATCTTGGCCGGTTCTGAAAACAGGGACGGCAGCCCCGCACTGGTGAAGATAGCGCCGAAGGTGGAAGGAAGCTGACGGCAGGCCTCCGTAAAGCTCACCGTCTCCGCAGCGGTGGTCACCCCCAGAGGGATTCCCAAAAGCGCCGTCACCACAATGCTGATCAAAATAGCGCCTTTGACCTGACGCACCAGGAGCACAATCGTCAGCACCAGGCCCACCAGAAACAGCCAAAGGGACGGATCATCCAGGATAGCCAGGGCCGGCACTCCGGAATCAAAAGAGACGATCCCCACGTTCAAAATGCCGATGTACGCCACAAAAACGCCAATGCCGCCTCCAATGGCATTCTGAATGCTCTTGGGGATGGTCTTGATGATGACCTTGCGGATTTTAGTCACGGTGATCAGAATATTCAGCAAACCGCATAAAAACACCATGGACAGGGCCTGCTGCCAGGTAAAGCCCAGGCCGAAACAGACGGTGTAGACAAAGAAAGCGTTTAGGCCCATCCCCGGCGCCTGGGCGTAGGGCACATTGGCCACCAAACCCATGACCAGAGTCCCCACCATGGACGCCAGGATGGTGGCCAAAAACACGGCCCCCCACTCCATGCCGGACTCGCTGAGCAGCGTCGGATTGACGGCAATGATGTAGGCCATGGCAAAGAAGGTGGTGAGTCCTGCCACCACTTCACGGCCTGCCGTGGTGCCGTTTTCTTTCAGCTTGAAAAATTTCTCCATAGGAAAATCCCTCCTTTACTTTCTCCAAGGAAAGTATAAACGGAGGGATTCCCTTTTGTCAATTTCTGTTTTCTTCTTTTTGCATTTCCTGCTCTCCCCTGCCTTTGGCAGCGGTATACACCAGAATCCCGCCCATCACCAAAAGCCCTGCCGCCACCTGGCCGGGGCGCAGATATTCGCCGAACACCGCCATGGCCAGGATCGCCGTGATCACCGGGGAAAAGATTTTCAGCATGGCCACATAGGTAGGACTCAGGTATTTGATGGACCAGTTAAAAATCCCATGACCCATGATGCTGCCCACCACCATCATGGCCAGCGCGCACAGGTAGTCGGTGGTCCGGTAGCCGGTGTAGGAATAGGGAGATATGCCCACGGCAATGGTCAAAAACACCGCAGCGCTGCCGTAAACCACAAAATTGTAGACGTTGCTGGAGATATTCTTTCTCTGCTCCGTTCCGATCAGAGAATACAGGGCCAAAAACACGGCGCAAACAATGGCGCAAATATCTCCGTACAACATCCGAGAGGCTGTCCCCGAATCTCCCAGGGTCACCAAAAAATTTCCGGCAATGGCCAGGACAATTCCCAGCACGCACCGGCGGGAATACCGCTCCTTGCCCAAAAGGGACATGGCCAAGGCCACAAAAATCACCTCGCTGCCAGCCAAAACCTGAGCCGCCGCCATGGTGGTAGATTGCACCGCCTCAAAATACAGGGTAAAGTGAATCCCCAAAAAGATCCCGCTTAAGATGCACCAAAGCCATTGGGAGCGGGTCAGCGCCTTCAGTTCCCGCCGGCTGCCGCCGCGGAGGAATACCGGTATCCCCAGCGCCAGCGCCGCAAAGATTTTCCGGTACATCGCCAAAACCAGGCTGGGAGTTTCGGACCACCGGACAAACAAACCGCAGGTGGCGGCGGAAAACACTCCCACCCACACCAAAGCAATCACCTTTTTTCTCATGCGTTCACACTCCTCCTAACCGTCACCCTAACAGCTTCTCCAGGGAAGCCAGACGAATCGCCGCCGTAAAGACCTGCAGCACCTGCTCCAGCTCCTCCATGGGCGCATAGGACGGGGCAATGCGGATGGCGCTGTCCTGAGGATCATGATCGTAAGGGTAGGCGGCCCCGGCGGCCGTCAGCGTCACCCCCGCCTCCCGGCACAGCTCCACGATCCGTTTGGCGCAGCCGGGCAGCGCGTAGAAACAGACAAAGTAGCCGCCCCGGGGATTATGCCAGTGGCCCAGCCCCCGGGAAGCCACCTCCTGGCGCAGCACCTGATCCACCCGCTGGAACTTGGGCCGCAGAATAGCCGCCTGTTTCCGCATATGGGCTTCCACCGCCGCCTGATCCGGCAGGAACCGGACATGGCGCAGCTGGTTCATCTTGTTATAGCAGACCAGCTGATATTTCATGATCCGCAGCGCTTCTTTCCGGTTAGCCGGACTGCAGGCCATGGCGCAGATCCCCCCGCCTGCAAAGGTGATCTTGGAGGTGGACGTGAACATCAGCACCCGGTCCTCATGTCCGTAGGCCTTGCAGGCCTCGTAGATGTTGGCCAGATGATCCCGGTTTTCTTCCTCGTCATACAGGTGGTGGACACAGTAGGCATTGTCCCAGATCAACCGAAAATCCGAAGCCCCGGTCTCCATGGCCGCCAGCCGCCGTACCACCTCATCGCTGTAGGTGACGCCGGACGGATTGCCGTACATGGGAACGCAGATCATGCCCTTCACCGCCGGGTCTTTCACCAGTTCCTCCACCCGGTCCATATCCGGTCCGTCCTCCCGGATCTCCACCGAGAGCATCTCAATGCCGAAATTTTCACAGGTATGGAAATGCCAGTCGTACCCGGGCACCGGGCAGACAAACTTGACTTTGGGCAGCTGGCTCCAGGGGGTATCTCCCGGCAGAGGGCCATGGAGGAAAGCCCGGCACAAAGCGTCGTGGATCAGCGCCAGACTGGAATTTCCCCCTGGCAGCACCAGGTTCTCCGGCATTCCCAGAATCTCCCCAAACAGCCGCCGCGCCTCCGGGATTCCTTCAAGGCCGCCGTAGTTCCGGCAGTCCAATCCGTCTTCGCTGTAGTAATCTCCCTCCTTCAAAATGGAGAGCAGCGGCGTGGACAGATCCAGCTGACGGGGTTCCGGCTTTCCCCGGGACAGATCCAAAGAGAGACCGGCTTTCTGAAAACAGACATACTCCTGTTCCGCCAATTTTTTCTCTTCCCGCAGTTCTTCTGCGGTGCAGCTTGCATATTCCATGTTTTTCTCCCTCCACACCCGGTGGGAGTCCATACTACAGCAGAACTCCCACAACAAATCCCCTTTGCCATTCCGATGGCGTTTCCAAATACCTAAGCTTTACGCCTCCGCCGGGCATTCCGGCTCCATCACGTCCACCGTGTCGTAGACCACGCCCCGGACGGCCCGCTCCTTGTACAGCCGCTCCGCCTCCGTGATCTTAAGCTTCGGCGGCCGGGTCCGGTTCTGGCGGATCTTTTGAATTTTCTCCGACAAAATCCGGCTCAGTTCGTCCTTGGCCTCATCCGGCACCGGCAGCGGCGCCAAAAGTTCCGCCGCCTCCGGCACCCACAGGGGACGCCGGTCCACGGAGCCGATGATGGCCTCCAAATCCTCGTGCCGGTCCGTCTTCTTGATCCAGGAGAAGCACAGGGAGATCTGGGCAATGGTCACCTCCCGGCGGCTTCCCAGCTTTACAAAGCAGCTGTCCCGCTCCGGCCGGATGGGCAGCCAAATGGACCGGATCACCAGCCCCGGGGTGAGAATAGACCT
Source organism: uncultured Lachnospiraceae bacterium (assembly GCA_964507035.1). Taxonomy (GTDB): domain Bacteria; phylum Bacillota; class Clostridia; order Lachnospirales; family Lachnospiraceae; genus Pseudolachnospira. The sequence goes on from CAZDOQ010000024.1 coordinate 4,298, forward strand.
TCCGCCGGCATCCAAGAACTCCTCCGCCGGCGCCAGACGGCTCACTCCCTGGGCATCCAAAAGTTCCACCTGTCCATGGAGCAGGAACAGACAGGGCATCATATCCCCCGCCGGGGAAGCGTTGCCCAGGCTTCCGCCGATGGTTCCTTTATTCCGCACCTGCTGAGATCCCACAGAGTTGCAGGCCATGGCTAAGGCTCTGGCATACTGTTTGACCAGAGGATGCCGGGCTATATCCGCATGGGTGGTCATGGCGCCAATGATCAGCTGCTCTCCCGCCTGCCGGATCTGCGCCCATTGGGGAAGGGCGCACAGGCTGAGCACCCGGTCCACCTGAGGCCGCTTGTTCCGCATCTCAATGAGCAGATCCGTTCCCCCAGCCAGAATGCAGCTGTGTTCGGTCATCTGTCCCAACGCTTCCACCAGTTCCGCCTCTGTCCGGGGCTGGCAATAGATTTTCTCACCAATATTCATACGCTCACCTCACCTTGAGATGTGGCCTCCGCCGCGTCCTGAATGGCTGCCTTGATCTCCTGGTAGCCGCTGCACCGGCAGATGTTTCCTGCAATGGCCCGCTTGATCTCCGCCTGGGTGGGATGGGGATTCTCCATGAGAAGGGCCTTGGCAGACATCACCATGCCGGAGGTACAAAAGCCGCACTGGATGGCGCTTTTTTTGATAAAGGATTTCTGGATCTGGTCCATCTCTCCGTTTTTCTCCATCCCTTCAATGGTCAAAAGCTCTCCACCGTCCAGCTGTCCTGCCACGGTCAGGCAGGAATGCACCGCTTTCCCGTTTAAGATGACAGTGCAGGCGCCGCACTCGCCGATCCCGCAGCCTTCCTTGGTTCCGGTCAGGTGCAGATCCTCCCGAATAAAATCCAGAAGCCGGCGGCCGCCTTCCACCTCCCTCTCCATAGGCTCTCCGTTTAAAACAAATTTAATTTTCATGCGCATCCTCCTTGGCCAGAGCCTCCAAAATCACCGGGGGCGTCAAAGGCAGATGGGTCAGATCTGTTCCCAGAGCGTCGTTGACCGCCGCCACCAGGGCCGGCGCCACCGCCGCCACTGCCACCTCGCCGATGGACTTAGCCCCAAAAGGACCGTCCTTCTCCGGCTCCTCAATGAAGATCACCCGGTAATCCGGCAGATCCACCGCATTGGCCACCTCATAGTCCTTCAAGTTGGGGTTCAGCACCTGTCCCGTCTCCGGACTGATCTTAATCTCCTCACACAAAGCCATGCCCATGCCCTGCTGAATGCCGCTGCCCACCTGGCCCCGGCACAGATCCGGGTTGATGGCCCGGCCAATATCATGCACCGCCAAAAAGTCCATGACCCGCACCGCGCCGGTGAAAGTATCCACCTCCACCTGAGCCCAGTCCGAGGCAGAAACCCCCGGGTTGGCTGTAGAGTTCCAGGTATAGGCGGCGTACACGTCCTCGCCCAGCACAGACAGCGCGTAGTTGGAAATCTCCCGCAGGCTCTTTCGGTTCTCCGGCTCATCCTCTGGGTAAAAGTACCCCGCCTGGTAGCGGAACATGTGGGCGCTGCGCCCCAGCATCATGGAAGCCAGCTTTTCCAGCCGCTCCTTCAGGGCCTCGCAGCACTTCATCACCGACTGGCCCAGCACATAGACGGTCCGGCTGCCGTAGCAACCATAATCATACAGATTGTATTCCGTGTCCGCCTCCTGCAGCTCCACGTGATCCAGCGGGATCTCCATTACCTCTGCGGCAATCTTCTTCATGGCCATTACGGTGCCGCAGCCATGGTCGTGGATGGCAATGTTGACCGTCAGACTGCCGTCATCCTGAAGCCGGACCAGGCAGCTGGCAATATCCGCCATATACGGGTAGAAGGAGCTGGTGTGGGAGGCCAGGGCCATGCCCACCCCGTACCGGTAGCGCTTGTTGGACTTGCTCTGGTCCCGGCACCAAGCCTTCTTGACATCCCAGTCAAACTCTTTCCGGCCTATGTTTAAGCATTCTTTGAAATGGGTATGAGCCACCGAAACCTTGTGCATAGGCTCCACCTCGTAGGCCTCGTGGACATTCTTCATCCGGAAGTCCACAGGATCCATGCCCATTTTGCGGGCCACCATGTTGAAGTGGTTTTCATAAATGCCCAGGGCCTCACAGGAACCCCAGCTGCGGAAGCTGCCGTTGACGGTGGTGTTGGTGCAGACGGTCTTGCCGTCATAGTGGATATAGGGCACCCGGTACACCTTCCCCAGCTTGCCGCCGATGGTGCGGGCATAGGAGGGAGAAATGGTCTGATACGCTCCTGCTTCCATGAGCAGAGACACAGACATGGCCGCAATGGTGCCGTCCTCGTTGATCCAGCTCTCCATATGGCCGTCCAGGTTATGCTTCAGCATGGTGTTGACCACCTGCTCCTCCCGGGTGTAGACGATCTTCACGTCCGCCTTCAGATCCCAGGCCGCCCAGGCCACCAGCGGCTCCGCCAAGGTCTCCTGTTTGCAGCCGAAGGAGCCGCCCATCAGGCTCTTGATTACCCGCACCTTGGAGTAGGGCAGATCCAGAAACCAACAGATGTTGGTGCGGACGCCGAACACCATCTGGCAGGGAGTCCACACAGTCAAGCGTCCCCGTCCCTTGTCATAGCAGGCCCGGGCCACATGCGTCTCCATGGGCATTTGGTTCATGCGGCTGATATGGGTGGTGTTCTCAAAATGATAAGTTCCCTGACAGAGAGAAGGGTCCGCCGTATCCACCACCGGGGTCTCATAGACGTTGCCCGCCGGATGCAGCTGCGGCGCGTCCGGCGCCATGGCCTGCTCCATGGTAAGAACCGCCGGCAGCGGATCATACGTCACCTGGATGGCATCGCAGGCCGCCTGGGCCTGTTCCTCCGTCTCCGCCACCACGCCGGCCACCCGCTCTCCGTAAAACCGGATGCGGAAATCAAACAGCCGCTCCTGGTCCGGCGCCTCCTCATAGGCCGCCACCCGGCCCCGGTCCCACAGCTTATCCGGAGTATTCAGATAGGTGTACACCGCCTTAACCCCCGGCATTTTTTCCGCCCGGGAGGTGTCAATGCTCCGGATCATACCGCTGGCCACCGTGGATCCCTTCAGCTTCATGTGAAGCATCCGGGGCGAATCCATGTCTCCGCAGTACTCCGCCTGACCGGTCACTTTTCCATATGCGTTGTCATTGGAAATCTCTTTTCCGACCCAATGGAATTCATGTTTTATCTCCAAGCTTTTCCCGCCTTTCTGTCTGCGTATACGGTCACATCGGCGGCCCAGATTCCGGACCGCCGGTGCAGCGCAGATTTTTAGCTTAAAACAACTGACTCAATATCAGGTAATATCCCGTGAGAATTATACAATAACTCAGGACCACCGGCAATGTCTTTTTCAGCAGCGCCCCTAAACTGATGTCAAAGTACTCTGAGACCACCGCCAGACACACATGGGTGGGGGACAGTTCGCTGGCCGCCGCGGAAAAACCCATGAGCAGCACCAAAAGCGGCATGCCGCCGGGCAGCATGGTGAAAGCCAACGGCACAAAGGTGGTTCCCACCGCCGTGGTGCTGGCCACCAAGGAACCAAAGAAGAACAGCAGCGCCAGGGTCAAAAATGTGGGAATGGGAAGCCGGTTAAAGTAGTCTGGCAGCTTATCCACCATCCCGGTGAAGACCAGCACGTTCTTGAACACAAACACCATAATGGTACCCAGGATGATCTTCCACTGGAAGACTCCTACCACCATCTCCCCCATCTCCGGCAAATCAAAATGGCTCACAAAAATGTTGACCACAATCACGCCGATCACCGCAAGCCAGGTGGGAACGTCAAAGAGGATGATCACCAGGATGGCCACAAAAATGGTCCATAGTCCCTGGACAACCCCCTTGAAACTTTCCTTTTTGCTCTTGGTTGGCTGGCTGTCCTGCCGCTTATTGGGATCCGTTTTCGGCACCTTCCTCAAATAAAAAACAAAGGCCAGGCCGCCCAGCACAAACACCATGGGCAGCATTCCCAAAATGAAGGACGCCACCGGCACGCCGCTTAGGCTGCAGGCAATGATGATCAAAGGAAACGTGGGCAGGATCCCCTCCGGGATATGCCGGTAATAGTTGGCGCAGAAGGCCTTCTCCGGCCGGGTCAGAGAATCTCCGGCCATGTCGTCCATGATCTTGCCGCAGATGGTCACCGCCGCCGCCGAGGGCATCATGCCAATGAAAATGGCAGCCAGGGCCGCGTTGAGACGCCGCTCATGTCCCAGGCCGTTTAAGGATTCCTGGGCCAGTTCCAGGTGCTTCCGCTTCACCAGCATCTGCTGCAGCAGCATGATCACATAGAGGACAATGACCACCTCCCAGGTCTCCCAGCTGGTCAGAGAATTGACGAAAATCCTTCCAAAATCCGGAACACTGATGCCAAACAGGACGGCCAGGAGCGCTGCGCCTCCCAGCATACCCAAAAACAGCGGCAGTTTCAGATTGAGCAAAATCAAGACCACTGCAAAAACTGCCGCCACTTTTACCAATTCCATCTCTCCCCATTCCTTTCTCCATGGGGCAGGCCTACGGCCTGCCCCATGATTTGTCCCTTACATGAAATCTGGTCCTGTGCACAACCGCCAACGCTTAAAACTGCTCGGCCTCCTTCAGGATTGCCATCTGCTCCGGCGTGTACTCGGGAGCCACGAAACCGGCCAGACGCTCCTCCACCCGTTTGTGAGCCCGCTCCAGCACGCTGGGCGCGCCCTGGCTCTGCCACTTGTCGTAGGCCTCGCAGCTGAACAGGTCTGCCAGATAGTATTCTGTCTGATATAACTCCACCGTGTCGTCCTCTGCCAGGAAGTTGCCGCCGGGGGCGGTGGCAACTTCCTCGATGGAATCCATATCCACCGCCTCGTCGGTGATAAAATCCCGCTTCTCCATCTCCAGGCGCTGATGGATGATATCCTCGTCCAGCACATACTTCTCCATGCTGAAGATGTTCAGGCAATCCAGTTCGCCGCAGGCGTGGAATACAAAGTCGCAGCCGCAGTCCAGCGTGGTCATCATGGACAGAGCAGACTGAGCGCCGTCCTGCCAATCCACCGCCTTGGCCACGGACAGGTTGCCGCCTACCCGGCAAGGCACCTTATAGTACCGGGCCATGGCCGCCGCATACTGGGTGAAGATGGCCACCTCCGGTCCCCAGGAAGTGGGAGTTGCCACCCGCAGGTTGGAGCCAAAGGTCACGTTTCCGTACACCACCGGGCAGCCCGGGTTCACCAGCTGGGTCATGACCACACCGGCCAGCACCTCCGCGTTGTTCTGGACAATGGAGCCGCCCACGGTGATGGGGCTGGTCATGCCAGGGGTGGAGCAGCAGGCCACCACCACCGGCAGGTTCCGGGTGGTGTAGGACAGCAGCGCCTCAATGCCATGGCGGTCATAGCGCAGCGGGGAGATTACGTTGCCCACGCCGATGACAAAGTATCCGGCATCCTTCTCGCCGTAGCCGTAGAACCGGCGGACCAACTCAATGGTTTCCTCCGCGTCTTCCTTGTGGGCGCAGGAAGCGATCACCGGGTGCTTGGAATACTCCAGGGTGTAGGCGGTCTTCACCAGATCCACCTTATCCTGGGGAATGCCCTCCACCACAGTCAGGGGAGAACTGGACAGGTTCACAATGGGGCTGGTAGCATCCAGCTTCCGGATGGCCTTGTAATCCTCCAGGGTGGGTGCTTTCAAGGTTCCGTCCATCTGCAGGATATTCCGGGCGCCGGAGGCGGTGGAAATGGCCCGGCCTCCCTCGCCGATCTTCAGCTCCTCATAAGGAGTCTTGATGGTAAAGCTGGACGGAGCCGTGCTCAGGGCCTGCTCCACCGTGGCCTTGTCAAAGTACACCCGGTTTCCTTCCATGCGGATTCCCTTTTTCTTGTAGAACTCCAGCAATTCCGGCTGCTCAAACTTGACGCCGATGTGTTCCAGGATGTACAGGGTCTTCTCATGGATGGCCTCAATTTCCTTCTGGATAATGTTGCGGATCAGCATATTGATATTCCTCCTCGTCTTTTTCTCTGCCGCAGCCGGAAGACCGCTTTCCTCTCAGTTACCGTTCCGGGTAATCTCCACCACGCCGGTGCTGCCGTCCATCCGGACATGGTCCCCATCCCGAATGACCTTACAAGGGTCCTGATCCTCCGGGAAATCCACAATAGCGGGAATGTTCATAACGGAACTGGCCACCCCCGCCGCGGAATCAATCTTGGAAAACATCCAGCCAGCCGGTGCGGTCCCCGCCACGCTGGCAGCGCCAAAATAGCAGGACCAACCGTTGGAGCCTTTACTGCCAGGCAGAACCAAGATCCGCCCCTTCATAGACTCCCCCCGGTGGGGATTGGAAAAATCCGTGATCACACCGGTAGCCGGCTCCAAACCGTTCCAACCGGTAATGCTGCCAGGACACACCATGGCCTCTCCTTCCACGACTCCGGCAATGACGCCCCGGCCCTGAATTTTTATGGTCTCCATTTGAGTTCCTCCTTCCACTCCCCGGCCACAGCCGCGTCCACACAGTGGTACGGATCCGTGTAATAAATCCGGTTCTCCTCCAGGATATCCGAGCGGACGCTGTCAGACTGCTTCATGCTGTCATAGACCTGCCCTTTCCGGGGATCCAGAAATCCCGCCCCAATGGTGGTAGGGCAGGAAGAGGTAAAGATATGACCGCCAGCCTCCTCAATAACCTTGGCATAGCCGGAAACCTCTGCCATCTTCTTAATGGGATAAACGGTCCAGATCATAAACAGCACATCCGGATGCACCTTTTTGCCCTGAATATAATCCGCGATCTTTTTGATCTGGTTCACATCATAATGGGGACATCCAAGACTGACCATGGTGATCTTGCCTTCTCCCGCGTCGCACAGTTCATGGTAGGCGGCGGTGATATCCTCATCCTTCACCACGTACTCGCCCTGGATGGGATGGCCCATGAAAGCCGCTTTCACTGTGGGAGCCTCCGGAGTGATGCCCACAATATGGCACATCCGGCAGTTGCTGGTGATGGACAGGGACACCATAAACTGTTTCAGTTTGACAAAATCCACGCCCTCAAAATTTCCGGTAATCACCGGCGTGCTCAAAGTCCGGGGCAGCTTTTTGCCCAACACCGCTCCCAGCACATCCCAGGATTTCTCATCGGTCAGGTCTGCCTCAATGTGGAACAGATGGGTGCCGTACCGCTCTCCCGGCACGTGGAAGCCCCAGTAGGGGGTCCGGCCGCAGATGGCGGACCAGAAAGCCGCCTCAATGCCGTCGGCGTTGCAGCAAGCGCCCCAAATAGAATTACCCAGTGTGGTCATACTGGACTCGGTAGTCACAAAGTGTTCCCCACGCACCGGAATCCAGCCGGTGAGATACGGGGAGCAGGTGCCGGCAATGGTCACGCCCGCTTTCCGGGACTCTTCCAAAAAATACTGATTTCTCTCAAAGAACTCCTTGGACTGGCCGAAGATCTTGTACTCCTCCAGGTCACAGGGAGAAACGCAGGACTGGGCATAGCAGTCCGGGCAAATGTGATCAAAGGGAATCCGTTCGTTCCGGGCCAGATTCATCTTGGTAAATACCTCGTGAAAGTCCGGGGAATCACAGATCGCCTGGTAATGATGATTGCCGCAGAATACGGTGGCTTTGGTGACCCGGCAAAGCTTTTTCGCCCCCAGAACTTCCCCGTAGCGGACAATATTTTCCAGCGCTACCTGGACCAGCCGTCCCTGCTTGCCGTCCAGCATCTCCTGTTCTTCTCTGGTTAACTCAATCATAATTCTGCTCCTGCCATTTTTGTTACAGTTTTACAATCGCGCCCACTTCAATCTTCATGCCGCCCCACAACTCCAGAGCCACGCCGCACCGGACCGGCGGGTTCTCCGCGCCAAAATACTTTTTATATACTTTCTTCTATTATTTTAATCAAGCACTGTCAAAGAAACGTCAAAAAACTATCCGTCCCGGATTAGAATGTTCGGCGTACCTCATTGCCATCGGCGGCAATGGGCAGATAACGGGCCTTGGCACCTTCTATCATCTGACCATAAATAGCGATCCAGTATGGCCGGTACACCTTGCGCATGATCTTCAACTCCGCGGACACAAACCGGCCCGCGTGCCGCCGCACCATCCGCCGTACTGCCTCCCGGCCACAGTGGATCAGCCGGTCGTCGCTGTAGTAGGAGGGCTGCACCATATTCTCATCCACAATGCGGACCATCGTCTTAATGGGGTCCGGCACATAAAAGCCGGAACAGGTGGTGGCGTCCACCAGTGCACGGATCATCTGCCGGTCTACCACACCTTTATCCTTCCGGAGATGCTTCCGGATAAAGTTGTCTCGGTAGGTCAATTGAAACTCCATATAGCGATTCTCCAGCCACATCAGCCGCAGATGAATTTCCTTGTTTCTTCCATAGAGACCGGCAATTCCCTTCCGGGCCCGCTCCAGGGCCTCCTGTTCCAGCATGGTGACAGGAAAACATTCAATCTTCATGTATATCTATTTCTCCATAATCTCCCGGCCCGGCTCCGCCGGAACCGGGGATGATACCAGTGCGGGAGGCCGCCTTCGCCGCCTCCCGCACCCTTTGCAGTTTCCAAAATACAAATCTCATTTCCGTCCTTCCTTGTCGCCGCGGAGGCTCTTCTTGCCGGTGGCAAAGGAGAAGATCTCCGTGCAGTACTTCAGGAAGATGCCGATGGCTACCGCAGAGGCAAAGCCAGGAGCCAAGTAACCCACAATCCAGTCTATGCCGTTTAGCGCGCCGTATCCATAAATGCAGGCCATAACAATGTACAGCAGACACAGCGCGCCGTCCACACCAAACCATTCCACCTTGAAAGTGGACTTGGGCTGGGTGGCCTCATACTGCTCTTGCTTGATCATAGCTTTCTCGAAGTCCGTAGGGGCCAGGGCCAGCGGGTCCTGCCCCTTCTCAACGGCATTGGCAATGAATGCCCGACGCTCGGCGGTCAGGTCCTTGCCGAAGCAGTTTCCAATGAGGAACGCCACGAAGGACGCAGGCAGAGCGATCAACAGCGGATCCACGTCGCCAAGACCTTCCATGGTCACCGTGTTGAAGCTGAACCACAGCCACAGCACCGCACCCACCACGCAGGACAGGATTCCGGCCATGTTGGTCTTCTTGCCCTCGTAGAGGATGGCAAACATCAGCGGCACAAACAACACCGACATACTCATGCTTCCGATCAAGATCGCAATATCATAGATGAAGTCGAACTGGAAGGCGGTGGCCAGACCGATGATACCAAACGCCACGCAGGACAGCCGGGTGATCCAGATACTCAGTTTATCCGGCAAGGCTTTATCACCCCGTATCATAAATATGATATCGTTGGCAATAATCTCGCCTCCCACCAGGTAATAGGTGTCAATGGTTGAGATAATGGCTCCCAGAATACCCACTATGTAGAACCCTCGGATACCCGTTGGCAAGCTCTGCAACACCAGCTGCACGTAGTGCATCTCCGGCTGAATGGTCAGGTCAAAGTCCACGGTACGGATAATCATACCGGAGATCATGCAGACCAGGTCGAAGGACATGAAGATGGTGAAGCAGGTCATCATAGCCCGCTTGCCGGTCTTGGGGCTATTGGCAGCTGCAAACCGCTGATAGAAAGCCGGGTCCTTATACAGGTTGATGCACAACAGGATCAGCACCACAGCCCGCAGGGGCTCCAGACCGCCGGTGGCGGTGAACAGCTCCGGCGCCGCCGCGCCGATGGCTTCCTTCATGCCGGCCATGCCGCCCACGTTGTTGTACATCACCGGAAAAGCGCAGCAGACGCCGGTGAGCATCAGCACGAAGAAAATCATGTCCGTCACAGCCACGCCCATGAGGCCGCCCAGGCAGGTGATGCCGATGGATACCGCCACCACCACAGCGGAGACCGCCACGGCGGGCAGGCCCCAGGCCGCCTCGCCAGCGTATCCGGTGGCGCCCACCTCTGCGATGGACATACAGGAAACCACCAGCACAACGGCGCCCAGTACAGCCGTAAACTTGCCGTAATGCCGCCGCAGCAGCTCCGGCATGGTTCCTCTGGCCCGTACCGACACACGGGGAGCAATGGCCAGAGCCAGGGGGAAACGGGACAGGTGGCAGCCAATGGACCAGATAAAGAAACCAGCCAGGCCCATGGTGGTGGAGTAACCCACCGTGCCAATAACGCCGTTGCCGCCGTAGAAGGAGGCCATCAGAGTACCCACTACCAGGGACCAGGGCAGCGCCCGGCCGGCTCGGTAGTAGTCATCCATGTCCTTGGAACTCTTGGAAAAGTGGATGGCCACCGCTCCAATCACAATAAAGGCAACTAGGACGACTAGATTATCAAACAAGTTTAACATAGTCTATTCTGTTCTCCTTTCTTTACTTTGCGGAGAGCACATGGGGCTGCCGCCGACTCACTCCTCCTTTCCCTGGCATTTTTCGCCGCCGCACTCTCCCAAAACTACGGAAACAAAGCTATCAGAATTCCAACTCGCCCAACGCCTGCCGGACCACTTCCAGCAGAGACTCGTCGGAAACTCTATCGTAAATGTACTGGATATCCGGATACAGATACCGATCCTCCTCCAGGAACGGGATCTGCTGCCGCAAATAATCATGGAGTTTGGCGGTAGCCGGCGCCTGCTTCAACGGTTTCAGAAAATCCACCGCCTGCAGAGCCACCATGTACTCAATGGCCACCAGCCATTTCAGCTTATCCGCCACCTGGCAGGCCTTCTTGGCGGCAAAATATCCCATGGACACCGGGTCCTCCTGGTTGGCGCAGGTGGAAACACTGTCGATAGTGGAAGGATGAGACAAAGCCTTGATCTCTCCCACCAGACCTGCGGCGGTGTACTGAGGGATCATATAGCCATTGTTTAACCCAGGATTTGCCACCAGGAAAGGCGGCAGGCCGCCGCTTAAGTTCCGGTTGACCATCCGGTCGATGCACCGCTCCACCAGGCCCGCCTGAATGGAAGCGGCCACGCAGAGCATATCGCAGTGGGACCCCACATAGGAGCCGTCAAAGTTGCCGCACATGAGAACGTCACTGCCCTCCTCGCCCTGGAAGATCTCCGGATTGTCGCTGGCAGAGTGCATCTCATCCACAATGGTCCGGTCCGCTTCCTTAACCAGCCGCTTTACAGAGCCGTTGATCTGGGCCATGGCCCGAAGCAGATACGGATCCTGTACCTTGTCGTCTATGTATTTGGCGCAGATCTCGCTGCCCTCCAAAAGCTTCAGCATATTCCGAGCCGAGCCCTGCTGCTCCGGATGCTTCTTGGCCGCCAGGATCCGGGGATCCAGAGCCTTCACAGTACCCTTTAACGCCTCAAAAGCCAGGGTGCCCGCCACTTCCGCATTCTTCACCGCCACGGTCATCTCATGAAGGGCCAGCAGCGCAAAGGCGGTGACGGTCATGGAGCCGTTGAGAAGGGAAAGCCCTTCCTTGCACTGGAACACCACCGGCTGCAGGCCGTTGGCTGCAAGCACCGGACGGGTCTCGGTCTTCTTGCCGTCCACCATCACATAGCCCTCTCCCATGAAAGTCAGGGCCGCATGGGCCTCCACGCCCAAATATCCCACAGAGCCGCAGCTGGGGGCAAAGGGGATGATATTGTGATTCAGCATCTCCCGGATCAGATCCAGGGTCTCCAGACGGATGCCCGCATGACCATTGCCGGTATTCAAGATCATCATCATCAAAACGGCCCGGGCCTCCGTCTCGGTCAGAGGTTCGCCCACGGCGCAGGCATGGGAGCGGACGATGTTCCGCTGCAAGGTCTCTGCGTCATCCGCCGAAATGGAGTAGCGGACGTTCTCCCCAAAACCGGTGGTCACTCCATAAATCTTTTGGCCCTCGGCGAAAGCCGCCTCAATCACGTTCCGGCTGGCCACCAAGCTCTGACAAAATCCGTCGCTGAACTCCAGCCTGGCATGACCCTGGACCACGGAGATGAAATCCTTCCGTGTAAACTGGTTGGTATCCTGTAACATCACGGTGCTCATTTTGTCTGCCATCATTCTCCTTTCCTTCATCCGTCGTATTTCCCACAGGATTCCGTTACACCCGAGTGTGTTTCTTCCGGTCATCCTTGAAAAGGGCGGCTGTCACTTTTTTCAAAAGAATCTGACTTATTTATATTCAGCAATTTCCATGCCAACTTACTTTCCGGCAGTTTTCGATTTTTTTTCAATTAATTTATATTTTTTTATAAGCATATGCCGATTCATTTTGCATCACGCCAAAATTTTTGGCACTTTTCTTGACTTTCCTCTCCCATCTGCTATACTGAATCCCAGAGGAGGAGATGCCATGGAACTCTTTGACGCCATCTTTGTGCTGGACCGCCAGTATACGTTTCTGGAAATTCGTTGGTTTCATGATCATATGAAGCAAATCTACGGCCCCGCATGGGAACAGTATCTGGGGCAAACCCTGGGGGACGCCTTTGAATTCAAGTTCCAGAAAGACTCCGGAAGCTTGGAATGGAAAGACGAGAAATTTTCTTATTATAAGCTGAAAACCGAAAACCGGATTTACTTTTTCCTCAAGGGGATGAACCAGCGCCGGTATCTGTATGAACACGCCCTGGACCGGATCCCCTATGCCATCTCCATCTATGACCAGGCCGCCCGGCTGACCTACATCAACGAGGAAGGCCGGAAGCTCTGGCAGATCCCAAACTACACGGAGATAGACGGGAAGCATCTGCTGGACCTGTTTGAGGTGGATGAGGAATTCAGCACGGTGCTCACCACCCTAAAAACCGGGGTTCCGGTGATCAACCGGATTGACGACTACGCCTCCAGCACCGGCGTCAACGTGCTGACCACCAACACCGGCTATCCCATCAAACGGGGCGGTCAGATTGTGGGCAGCGTGGTATTGGAGCAGGATATCCGGAATGTCAACGTCCAGCTGAAGCACCTGGAAAATGTGCGGAAAAGGATCATGGAACACACCGGCCACAACTCCCGGCAGAAAGCCGCCGGCTACACCTTTGACGACATCATTGGACACGGCTCCAAGCTGATGGCCGCCGTCAACCTGGCCAAAAAGATCGCCCACCAGGACTGCAACATTCTGTTGGTGGGGGAGACCGGCACCGGCAAAGAGATCTTTGCCCAGAGTATCCACAAAGCCAGCCTCCGGAGCCAGAAAAACTTTGTGGCCGTCAACTGCGCCGCCTTCCCGGACACCCTCATTGAAAGCCTTCTCTTTGGCACCCAGAAGGGTTCTTTCACCGGCAGCACAGACAAGGCCGGTTTTTTCGAGGAGGCCAACGGCGGCACCCTGTTCTTGGATGAACTGAACTCCATGAGCCTCAGTATGCAGTCCAAGATCCTCCGGGTCATCCAGGAAGGGACCTTCCGGCGGGTGGGCGGCCAGAAGGAGTACTCCACAGACGTGCGGATCATTGCCTCCTGCAACGAGGATCCCTTCCGGCTGATCTCGGAGAACCTGTTCCGGAAGGATCTGTTTTACCGGATCTCCACGGTGATGATTGAACTGCCGGCGCTGCGGGACCACATTGGAGATATCCGAGAGCTGGTCCAGTTCTATGTGGCCAAAAAGAGCCACCACTATGCCAAGAGAACCCCCTCCCTGTCCCCGGAGGTCTATACCCTGTTCGCCCAGTACAGCTGGCCCGGCAATGTGCGGGAACTGTACCATGTGCTGGATTACGCCCTGAACGTGGTGGAGGGGGATGTCATTGAACTCAGCCATCTGCCTGCTTACCTGCGCAAGTTCCAATCCACAACCGCCCCCGCTGCCTCCGCCTCCCGGGAATCCCTTTCCCCGGAAGTGCCGGACCAGGATCTGCTCCACTCGGACCTACAGACCATTATGGACCGGTATGAGGAGAAGGTGATCCGCCAGGTGCTGGAGCATCACGGCTACAACATCTCCCGCACTGCCGAGGCCCTGAGGATCCGCCGTCAAAGCCTCCAGTACCGGATCAAAAAGCTGGGGATCATCATTTAACCGGGCCGGCACTGGCGGCGGGCCTGGTCCAGTCCCGCCAACAAAAAGCAAGGAGGAAGTCCTGCTTTTGGCAGAATTTCCTCCTTGAAATTCATTTGTGTGAAATTGTATGAGATGGGTCCGGCAACCAGTCTTACACCAGTTCCAGCACAACCTCCATGGCCGCGTCGCCCCGGCGGGGTCCGATCTTGATGATCCGGGTGTAACCGCCCTGACGGTTCACATATTTGGGAGCGATCTCATCAAACAGTTTGGCCGGAAGGTCCACTTCCTTGGTGGCTTTCTTGCGGCCTGCCAGCTGCTGAGGACGCTCGGTGACCGGATACAGCACCTTCAGCATCTGGCGGCGGGCGTGAAGCCGGCTGGGCAGGTCCTTGGTGATGGTCTTCTCCTGGTTTTCAAATACGGTCACCTTCTTGCCGTTCACCACTTCTTTGACACGCTTGCCGTCCTTATCCTTCTGAGGGACCTTGGCGGTCACGGTGACGGTCTCAAAATTATCTTTTTCCTTCACGGCCAGGGCAATGAGTCCCTCCGCGATCTTGCGGACTTCCTTGGCTCTGGCTTCCGTGGTCACAATCTTGCCGTTGTTCA
>CAZDOQ010000025.1:0-18156 GCA_964507035.1 uncultured Lachnospiraceae bacterium
GCATCCGCTCCACCAGCGCCGCGTTGGTGTGATACGCCTCCCGGCCACCCCGGAGAATCACCGCATTGCCGGACCGGAAACACAGCGCCGCCGCGTCTGTGGTCACATTGGGCCGGGCCTCGTAGATCACGCCTATGACCCCCAGCGGAACGCTGACCTTGCGGATTACAAGGCTGTTGGGCCTGCGGATCTCCTCCAGCAGCTGTCCCACCGGGTCCGGCAGCCCCGCAATGGAGCGGATTCCCTCCACCATACCGGCAATCCGCTCCGGCGTCAGCCGCAGCCGGTCCTGGAGCGCCGGACTCATGCCCGCTTCTACGCCGGCGGTCAAATCCTTCTCATTGGCTTCCAAAACCGGAGCCGGATCCGCCTCCAGCTCCCGGGCCAGTTTCTCCAACATCTCTCTTTTTTCTGCATCCCCGGCCAAGGCCAAAAAACGGGAGGCCTCCCGGGCCTGCTGTCCTATCTGTTCCAGAATCATAGGGCGCCGCTCCTTCTTCTATTTTTTCCCACAAAAAGGGTGCCAATTTGCCGTCCATCCAACAGCTTGTACAGATCCTCCGGATTGCTTCCGTTCATAATCACCGTGTCAATCCCTGCATCCGTGGCAATTTTCGCCGCGTCCAGCTTGGTGACCATGCCGCCGGTGCTGAACCGGGAACCGTGGCCGCCGGCAATCCGGTACAGATCCTCCGTGATCTCCTCCACCACCCCGATCAGGTTGGCATCCGGGTTCTCCGTGGGATTATCATTGTAGAGGCCGTCTGTGTCCGTGAGAATCAGCAGGGCATCCGCCTGAATCAGTTTTGCCACAATGGCGGAGAGGCTGTCGTTATCCCCATAGACAATCTCCTCCGTGGCAATGGAGTCGTTCTCGTTGATCACCGGCAGGGCCCCAAAGCGAAACAGGTTTTCAAAGGTGGCGATCAGATTGGTCCGCCGCTCCCCGTTTTCCACGTCGCTTTTGGTGATCAAAATCTGTCCCACTGTATGGCTGTATTCGGCAAACATTTTGTCATAGATAAACATCAACTCGCACTGGCCCACCGCAGCAGCAGCCTGGCGCCCCGGGGTGTCTGCCGGCCGTTCGGAAAGCCCCAGCTTCCCCACGCCCACACCGATGGCCCCGGAGGTGACCAGCGCCACCTGGATTCCGGAGTTGACAATGTCTGAGAGCACCGTGACCAGCTTGCGCATTCTGCGCAGATTGAGTTTTCCGGTCTCATAGGTCAAGGAGGAAGTCCCCACCTTCACCACCAGTCTTCTCACATTGTGTAATACTGCCATTCCCTTATCCCTTTCTCCATATCTCATCCAGCATCCGAATTCCCTTCTGGATCCGCTCTGGCGTCAGATTGGCGTACCCCAGGATCACCGTGGCGCTCTCCCGCCGGTCCGGGGCCAGAAAATATTCAGAAAAGCCGTAGACCCGGATACCCGCCGCCGCCGCCTTTTTCATCAGTTCTTCTTCCGACCAACCTGACCGGGACTCCAGCAGCACATGGAGTCCTGCCGTGTCCCCCTGGACCCGGAACCGGTCCCGGAGCCGTTCCAGTTCCGCCAGCAGCAGGTCGTGCTTGTTCCGGTACAGCCCCCGCATCCGGTTCAGATGCCGTTCAAAATAGCCTTCCTCCAGAAAACGCCGGAGGATCTCCTGGTCCACCCGGGATACAGTGGAGGCGTAAAACCAGCAGGTTTCCTGATACCGGGACTCCAGCTTCTCCGGCAGCACCAGATAGCTGACCCGGATGGCCGGCGCCACCGACTTGGAAAAGGTTCCCAGATAGATCACCTTGCCGTTTTGGTCCGACCCCCTCAGAGCCGGAATAGGACGCCCCCGGTAGCGAAACTCACTGTCGTAGTCGTCTTCTATGATGTAGCGCCCTTCCTCCTTCGCCGCCCAGGCCAAGAGTTCCTGCCGCCGCCGCACCGGCATCACGATTCCGGTTGGATACTGGTGGGAGGGCATGATATAGGCGATCCGGGCGCCGGAGGCCTGAAGCGCCTCCACCTTCATGCCGTTTTTGTCCATGGGCACCGGCGCCACCGGATGCCCCAGGCGCTGGAACACCCGGTAGGCCTGCTTGTAGGTGGGGTCCTCCATGGCAATGGGGGAACGGCCCAGCAGCTGGTTCAGCAGCATCAGCAGATACTCGCTGCCGGCCCCCACCAAAATCTGCTCCGGCCGGCACGCCACCCCCCGGGCAGACTGGAGATACCGGCAGATGGCCTCCCGAAGTCCCCGCTCTCCCCTGGGGTCCCCGCTGGTAAACAGGTTCTTGTTGGCCATGGTCAGGGTCTCCCGGGACAGCTTCCGCCAGGTGTTAAAAGGGAAATGGTCCAGGTCTATGCCCCGGGGGGAGAAATCCACCCAGTACCGGGAGGGTTCTTCTCCGGGAGAAGCCCCGGCGGCTTTCCCTTCCCCCGGTTTTCCTCCTGCCTCTTCGGCCCGGCCTTGACCCGGTGCCTTCCGGTTCCCCGGTATCCGGCCCTCCGCCGGTTCTCCCATTCCCGGCCCCGCCTCCTGCCGCTTCCCCAGGTTCAGGAGCACATCGATCTGGGCGGCAAAATACCCCCGGCAGGGCTCCGGCTCCAGATAGCCCTCCGCCACCAACTGATCATAGGCCAGCTGGACCGTACTGCGGCTGACCCCCAGGCTCTCAGAGAGCTTTCGGGTGGAGGGCAGACGGGCGCGGGCGGCAATCCGGCCCTGCTGGATCTCGCCCTTGATAAA
This sequence comes from uncultured Lachnospiraceae bacterium, assembly GCA_964507035.1. GTDB lineage: Bacteria > Bacillota > Clostridia > Lachnospirales > Lachnospiraceae > Pseudolachnospira. The sequence continues at coordinate 2,735 of CAZDOQ010000025.1, forward strand.
ACGATAAATTTGCTCGTAGACCGGAGTAGATTTATCTGTAAAGGGAATCCAAAGTTCCATTATGCTTTCTTCTCAATCTTAAAAGAGCTCTTCAAAGAGACGGTCCTGTTGAACACCGGCTCCCCGGGCCGGGAGTCCTTGGTATCTGCACAGAAGTAACCGTTGCGGACAAACTGGAACCGGTCTCCAGCGGCGGCCTCCCCCAGCGCCGGTTCCACATAGCAGCAGTCCCGGACCGTCAGGGAATGAGGGTTCAAATTCAGACTGCCGTCCTCTGCAAACATGCCCTTCTCCTCATCCACCAGGTTCTCATACAGGCGGGCCGTCACCTTCTTGGCGGTGGGCGCCGCCACCCAGTGGATGGTACCTTTGACCTTCCGGCCGGTAAAGCCGCTGCCGCTGCGGGTCTCCGGGTCATAGGTGCAGTGGATCACCGTCACCTGGCCATCCGCGTCCTTTTCCACGCTCTGGCAGGTAACGAAGTAGGCGTTCATCAACCGCACCTCATTGCCGGGAAACAGGCGAAAATACTTCTTGGGCGGATTCTCCATAAAATCCTCCCGCTCAATATAAAGTTCCCGGGCAAAGGGAACCTGCCGGGTCCCCAGGGCCTCGTTCTCCAGATTGTTGGGCACCTCCATGTATTCGATCTGCCTTTCCGGATAGTTATCAATGACCACTTTCACCGGATTTAACACCGCCATCATCCGGGGCTGCTTCAGTTTCAGGTCCTCCCGGATACAGTATTCCAGCATGGCCACATTCGCCACCGCTTGGCTCTTGGAAATGCCGCACAGGTCCACAAACATCTGGATGGACTCCGGGGTGTATCCCCGGCGGCGCAGGCCGCTGATGCTCACCAGCCGTGGGTCGTCCCAGCCGTCCACCACGCCGTCCTCCACCAGCCGCTTGATATACCGTTTGCCGGTGACGGTGTTGCGCAGGTACAGCTTGGCAAACTCAATCTGCCGGGGCGGCTCCGGGAACTCACACTCCCGCACCACCCAGTCGTACAGAGGGCGGTGGTCCTCAAACTCCAGGGTACAGATAGAGTGGGTGATATGCTCCAGGGCATCCTCAATGGGATGGGCAAAATCGTACATGGGGTAGATACACCAGGCATCCCCGGTGTTGTGGTGGGTCATATGGGCCACCCGGTACAGGATCGGATCCCGCATATTGATGTTGGGGGAAGCCATGTCGATCTTGGCCCGGAGGACTTTCTCACCGTCTGCGTACTGGCCCGCCCGCATGGCCTCAAACAACCGCAGGTTTTCTTCCACAGACCGGTCCCGGCAGGGACTGTTCTTGCCCGGCTCCGTGAGAGTTCCCCGGTACTCCCGGATCTCCTCCGGTGTCAGATCGCAGACATAGGCCTTGCCCTTTTGGATCAACTTCACCGCCAGCTGGTACATCTGCTCAAAATAGCTGGAGGCAAAGAACAGCCGGTCCTCCCAGTCTGCCCCCAGCCACCGGACATCCTCCTGGATCGCTTCCACAAACTCTAACTTTTCCTTGGTGGGGTTGGTGTCGTCAAACCGCAGGTTAAATTTACCGCCGTACTCTTTGGCCAGTCCATAATTGAGCAAAATGGACTTGGCATGGCCAATATGCAGGTAGCCGTTGGGCTCCGGAGGAAAACGGGTCTGCACATGATGGTAGACACCATCCTTCAGATCTTTTTCGATCATCTGTTCAATAAAGTTTTTGGAGACCGTGTTTTCTTCCATAAGTAAGTCCTCTCTTCCAATGTTTACAGTTTATTCATATTTAACGTAAAAAAATTTCATATTTTCTTTCTAATATAAGAGTGTGGAAAGTAAATTTGGCAACCAGCAAAACTTTTTTCATAACGCGCCGGCACGCGAGTGCCGGCATCCTCTTTGTATTGGGGCGTTTTCTTGGAGAAAACGTCTTTTTGCATGTATAAACGTCATTATATACGCTGGCCCGGATTCCGTCAAGCCGAAGCCCGGCGATTTTCCCGAAGCCGTCCCCTCTTTACAGTTCTTTCACCCAGCAGCGCCGGCGCCGGTGCTGTCTGGCATCATAATATTTCCACAGGCTTTGAACCTGCGTGTTGGTCTCAAGCTCCGGACCGGTCTCCGCCAGCCGGACGCCCCGGCGGCGCGCCTCCTCCGTCATAGAGTGGAGCAGCACCGCAGTGAGCCCCTTCTTCTGATATTCCGGGATCACCCCCACCAGATACAGATCCAACACCGGATTCCTCCCGTAAAGGGCGCGAAACAGCCGCAGCCATCCCCAGGGAAGCAGACAGCCCCGGCTCTTCTTCACCGCCCGGCTCACGGAAGGAACTGCCAGGCCCAGTCCCACCAGTTCTCCCGTCTCGTCCAGAATCAGCTTCACGTAGGAGGGACGGATCAACAGCATAAACTGTTGATAGTATTTTCGCACCAAGCCAGCGGTCAAAGGCACCGTGCCGTACAGGTTTTGATAGGTCAGATCCAGCAGGTCAAAGGCTTTCCGCACATAGGGCCGCAGTTCCCGCTTGTTCCGGGGCTCCAGGAGTCGCAGGCGGCACCGCTGCAGCACCCGGTCCTGGAGCCGCTGCATTTTCTCCATCTTTTCCTCCGGCACCCGGATCTGAAATTCCAGCCAGTCCGCATCCTTCCGGTAGCCCAGGGCTTCCATGTGGGCCGGATAATAGGGGGCGTTGTGGATGGTGATCAGCATCCCCTCCTCCTCAAATCCTTCCACCAGCATGCCCTCCTGATCCATATCGCAAAAGCCAATGGGGCCGTGGATCTCTGTGAGGCCCTGGGAGCGCCCCCAGTCCTCCACGGTTTCCAGAAGCGCCCGGGAGACCGCCGGGTCATCCACAAAGTCCAGCCGGGTAAACCGAAGACGGCTGGTACCCCATTTTTCATTGGCCGCCCGGTTGACGATCCCGGCCACCCGCCCCACCGGTTTTCCATCCCGCCAAGCCAGCCATTGCTTCACCTGACAAAATTCATAGGCCGGATTCTTTCTCGGGTTGAAATTGTCCCATTCGTCGGAGAGCAGCTCTGGAATGGCCTGGGGCACGTCCCGGTACATCTCCTCATGGAGTCTGGCAAAAATCTTCCTCTCTTTCCGTTTTCCCACTTCCCGGACCTGAATCATGAATCTGCTCCTTCCTATTCCTCCGCTTGTTTTGTCATATACGCCACGCCCACAGTGCCCGGACCGCAGTGAACGCAGATGGAGCAGCCAGGCTGCAGGGTGGTTACTTCCTGAACCTGCGGCTGGCATTCCCGGACCATGGTTTCAATCTGCCGGTTCACCTCTGGCGCGAAGCTTGTGTTGGCCACTAGGATCCTCCGCAGATCCACATCTTCCCGCTCAGCCAGCGCCTGCTGCACCAGACGGCGGTACGCAGAGAGATTGCCGCCCCGGAATTTCTTTCCCGCCACCAGCTTTCCCGCCTTCATATCAATACCGGGACGCAGCTTTAACAGTGTGGCGCCGTAACCGGCCAGGTTGCTACAGCGCCCGCCCTTCCACAGATACTCAATGGTCTCCACCACAAAACTCACGTGGACCCGCTGCTTCATCTCCTCCACGGCCTCCACAATCTCACGGGCCCCCGCCCCCTGATCCCGGAGGCGGCAGGCTTCCAGCACCAGCAGTGCCACGCCAATGGACACGCTGCGGGTGTCAATGGGAGACACGCTGCCGTACTCCCGGGCTGCGGTGCAGGCCGCCTGGTAGGTGCTGGTCATCTCAGAACTGATATGAAAATGGATCAAGTCCGTCTCCGGGTTTTCCCGAACCAGCGGCCCCCAAAATTCATGGTAATCGCTGGGATTGGGCGCGGAGGTGGTACAAAGTTTCCCGGTTCTCTGGTAATAGGAGAAGATCTCCTCCGGAAACACGTTCTCCATATCCCGCCGGGGATCATCCCCCACATTCACCGGAAGCGGCATGACCTTCACGCCATATTGCCGCTGCATCTGCGGACTCAGATCACAGGTGCTGTCTCCCAAAATCATTACATTTCTTGCCATTTTTTCTGCTCCCATTCCTTTTGAAATCCCTCTCCCTCACACTGCCGTCAGATCCCGGATCACCGCGCCTGCGGCAATCAGCCCCGCCACGGAAGGGACAAAGGCCACGCTGCCCGGCGCCGGCCGTTCCCCGTCTTTCGGGGCATTCTGGCATCTCAGGGGCGGCTCCGGCGAATACACCACTTTCAGCCGAGTGATCCCCCGCTTCCGCAGTTCCCGGCGCATGACCCGGGCCAGGGGACAGCCGCTGGTCTCCCCAATCTCCGCCACCTGAAAGTGGGTGGGATCCAGCTTGTTCCCGGCTCCCATACAGCTGATCAGCGGAACCCCGGCTTCCCGGGCCCGGACCGCCAACTCCAGCTTGGCCGTCACCGTATCCACTGCGTCCACCAGATAGTCATACTCCCGCAAATCCAGCCGGTCCGCCGTCTCCGGCAGATAGAAAAACTCCCAGGCCCGGACCTGCGCCGCCGGATTGATATCCAGAATCCGCTCCCGCATTACCTCTGCCTTGCTGCGGCCCAGGGTACTGTGCAGCGCAATGATCTGGCGGTTCAGATTGCTCTCGGTGACCACATCCCGATCGATCAGATCCAGGGCCCCTACGCCGCTGCGGGCCAAGGCCTCCGCCGCATAGCCGCCGACGCCCCCGATTCCAAACACCGCCACCCGGGCCCTGGCCAGCCGCCCCATGGCGTCCTCCCCCAACAGACGTTCCGTCCGGCAAAATGCTTCCTGCACTTTATTTCTCCTTCATGTTTTTTTTATCTTTTTTTCATACTCTTTCAGCATAGCTTATTTTGATGGCCAGGTCAAATAAATTCTTCTCTTTCCCAGAAAATTTATCCGGCTTTTTTTCTCGTTTCCCGTTTCGGTTGTTTCGGTTGTTTCCCCTTTCCCGTCTCCAATTTTTTCTTGCATTCCCTCCCAAATTCGCCTATACTAGACAGGAATCTGTCTGGGCCGTCCTCTTGGCGCAGTCAAAAAGCGCGTTCCCCTATCCGTTTTCCGCCAGCAGATTTTTTAGAAAAATCCCTCAAATTTTTCCGAGTTTCTTTATACTTTTATCATATTTACCCTTTATAATAATTAAGAAGGAAAAAAGACAAACAGAGGGCCCCGGGCCAAGAATTGGGAGGTTAGACACATTATGAAGGAACGGTTTCGCCAGTTTATGATGGGACGCTACGGCGCCGACCAGTTCTCTCGCTTTATCATGGGCTGCGGCGTGGTGACGTTGATTCTCTATATGATCTTACGGGGAAGTCTCTGGTACTGTCTGACACTGATCCTGCTGATCTGGAACTACTTCCGGGTCCTGTCGCGCAATCACTCCAAACGGGCCATGGAAAACCAGCGGTATCTGGATCTGCGGGACAGGGTTCTTGGAATTTTCCGGACTTCCCGCTCCGGAGCCCGGGACAAAAACTTCCGGATCTACCGCTGCCCTTCCTGCCACCAGAAAGTGCGGGTTCCCAGAGGGAAGGGGCGGATCTCCATCACCTGCCCCAAATGCCACCGGGAATTTATTAAGAGGACCTGAGAAAGGAGACTCCGGATATGTTCGGATACGTGGTTGTCAACAAGCCGGAGCTTTTGGTGAAAGATTTTGACACATACCGCGCCTACTACTGCGGTCTCTGTCGCGCTTTAAAAGAACGTCTGGGGAAACGGGCGCAGCTGACCCTCTCCTATGACATGACTTTTTTGGCCATTCTGCTCACCGGCCTGTATGAACCCAGGACCCGCAAGACCTGCCGGGTCTGCCTGCTTCACCCTACCGCCAAACATCCCACCATGGAAAACCAGTGTCTGGGCTACGCGGCGGATATGAACCTGCTGCTCTCCTACTACAATCTGATGGACGACTGGCAGGATGAAAGAAAAATCCAAAGCCGCCTTCTGGCGGTTTCCCTGCGTCCGGCGGTGCGAAAGATCGCCGCGGCTTATCCCAGACAGCGGGAGGCGGTCCGCCGGTACCTTCGGTCTCTCCGGGAGTGCGAGCGCAAGTCCTCCGGAGATCTGGACTTTGTGGCAGGCCTCACCGGGGAAATGCTGGGGGAGATCTTTGTCTGGAAAGAAGATCTGTGGGCTTCCCGGCTCCGTCGCATGGGCTTTTATCTGGGAAAATTCATCTATCTCATGGACGCCTACGAGGACCTGGAAGAGGACCGGAAGAAGGGACTGTACAATCCATGGCTCCCCCTGTCTCGGGAACCGGATTTTTCTGGAACTGTGGAGGAAATCCTTAATATGATGATGGGCGAATGTTCTCTGGCCTTTGAACAGTTGCCCATTTTGCAAAATACTGCTATACTACGAAATGTATTGTACTCCGGGGTGTGGAGCAAGTACGAAAAAATCAAGGAGAGACACAACCATGTCTGACCCGTATCAGGTGCTGGGGGTTCCCCAGACGGCCAGCGAAGAGGAGATCAAAAAAGCGTATCGAAAACTGAGCCGGAAATATCATCCGGATGCCAATATCAATAACCCTCGCAAAGCGGAGGCGGAAGAAAAATTCAAGGAAGTGCAGCAGGCCTACGAACAGATCATGCAGCAGCGGGAGCAGGGCTACCGGGGCGGCAGCACCGGCGGCGCTTCCTACGGAAACCAGAACAGTCAAGGCCAGGGCGGCTACAGCAGCTACGGCCAGGGCTATGCCGGAGAGGACGAGGACCCCTTCGGCGGGTTCTGGGGGCCTTTTGGCGGCGCTTTCTGGGGCGGCCAAGGACAGCAGCAGCGGCAGTACCGGCAGGAGAAGTATACCGGAGAGACCGGCCAGCGGCTTCAGGCCGCCGCCAACTATATCAATGCCCGGCGTTATGAAGAGGCCCTGAACGTGCTGGATAGCATGAGCGACCGGCCCGCCCGCTGGTACTATTTCTGCGCCGTCTGTCATGCAGGAATGGGCAACAATGTCAACGCCCTCTCCTACGCCAAGCAGGCCGTCAATATGGAGCCGGACAACCAGGAATACCAGGCTCTGGTACAGCAGCTCCAGTCCGGAGGCCGGTGGTATCAGCAGCAGGGCCAGCGGTATGGCCGGGGCGGCATGGATCTGAACACCCTCTGCTGCAGCATCTGCGCCCTGAACATGTGCTGCGGCAGCTATGGCCGGCTCTTCTTCTGCTGTTAGGGCGGCAGGACGCCAAACGGCATCCACACAAGCCAACAAAATCCACGCATAAAGAGATCCCTATGGGAGTCAGGCTTTCATGGCGTCCCCAAAGGCCTCTTATCTGATTCCGGCTTCTGTTCCCTTACCCCTGGCGGATGCTCTCCACATACTTGCGGATGTTGGAGGCGTTGACATAGATCCTGGGGTTGGACCCGTCGTCCACCACAAAGGTGGGCGCCTGGCGCACGCCGTACTTTTCCACCAGGTCCTGATGCTCCTCCGCATCGATGACGGTGTACTCCTCCCCCTTCAAAAACTCCTTGGCAATCCGGCAGTTGGGGCAGGTTTTGGTGGTAAACAGAAACTTCCGGGCTTCCGGATTCTGAACCCGGGCTGCCTGCAGGGGAGTGGCTCCCACGGTCACATAGTTGCCGGCGGCGCCCATCCGACCCTTCCGGTGGAACTGGTTCACCACGTAGGTCTTCCGATTCTTATACTCCTGGGTCTTGCCCACGTTCCAGTTCTGCACCGGCCGGTAATAGCCGGTAATGCGGCTGTAGACCTCCGCCGCCTTGCCGCACTTGGGGCAGGTAAAGTGCTCGCCGCTCAGATACCCGTGCTCCTTGCACACCGAGTAGGTGGGGGACAGGGTATAGTAAGGCAGTTTGTAATTTTCCGCAATGGTCCGGACCAGCTTGGAGGCCGCCTGCCAATCCGGCAGCTTTTCGCCCAGAAAAGCGTGGAACACGGTGCCGGAGGTGTACAGGGTCTGAAGTTCGTCCTGAATGTCCAGGGCGTCAAAGATATCCGCCGTGTAGTCCACCGGCAGGTGGGAGCTGTTGGTGTAGTAGGGGTCGTCCCCCGGCGCGCCGGCGGTCTTGATGTCCGGCCATCGCTCCCGGTCGTGCTTGGCCAGCCGGTAGGCGGTGGACTCCGCCGGGGTGGCTTCCAGGTTGTACAGGTCTCCGTACTGCTCCTGGTAGATCACCAGCCGCTCCCGCATATGGTTCAGCACTTCCTTGGCGAACTCCTGGGTCTTGGGGCCGGCCATGGACTCTCCCAGCCAGGGAGCGTTTAAGCCCACCTCATTCATACCCACCAGGCCCAGGGTGGAGAAGTGGTTCTCAAAGCTGCCCAGGTAAGCCTTGGTGTAGGGATAGAGTCCTTCGTCCAGCAGCCGGGTGATCACGTCCCGCTTGATCTTTAGGGACCGGGCGGAGATGTCCATGATCTTGTCCAGCCGCCGGTAGAATTCCTCCGGTGTCTTGGACAGGTAGGCGATCCGGGGCATGTTGATGGTCACTACACCAATGGAGCCGGTGCTCTCTCCGGAGCCGAAGAAACCTCCGGACTTGCGGCGCAGCTCCCGGAGATCCAGACGCAGGCGGCAGCACATGCTCCGCACATCGCTGGGCTCCATATCGCTGTTGATATAGTTGGAGAAATAGGGCGTGCCGTACTTGGCCGTCATCTCAAACAGCAGCCGGTTGTTCTCCGTGTCGCTCCAGTCAAAGTCCTTGGTGATGGAGTAGGTGGGGATGGGGTACTGGAAGCCCCGGCCGTTGGCATCCCCCTCGATCATGATCTCTAGGAACGCCTTGTTGACCATGTCCATCTCTCTCTTGCAGTCCTTGTATTTGAAATCCAACTCCCGGCCGCCCACAATCACGTTCATCTCTGCCAGGTCACCCGGCACGGTCCAGTCCAGGGTGATGTTGGAAAAAGGCGCCTGGGTCCCCCACCGGGACGGGGTGTTGACCCCGTACACAAAGGACTCAATGCACTTTTTTACCTCCTCATAGGAGAGGTTGTCCACCTTCACGAAAGGGGCCAGGTAAGTGTCAAAGGAGGAGAAGGCCTGGGCCCCGGCCCATTCGTTCTGCATGATTCCCAGGAAGTTAACCATCTGGTTGCACAGCACCGAAAGGTGCTTGGCCGGGGAGGATGTAATCTTACCGGTGATGCCCCCCAGCCCCTCCTGGATCAGCTGCTTCAGGGACCAGCCGGCGCAGTAGCCGGTGAGCATGGACAGGTCGTGAAGATGAATATCCGCATTCCGGTGGGCGTTTGCGATCTCCTCGTCATAGATTTCCGAAAGCCAGTAATTGGCGGTGATGGCCCCGGAGTTGCTCAGGATCAGGCCCCCCACCGAGTAGGTGACCGTGGAGTTCTCCTTCACCCGCCAGTCCTCCACCTTCACATAGCTGTTGACCACATCCTTGTAATCCAGAATGGTGGATCTCATGTTGCGTATCTTCTCCCGCTGCTTCCGGTACAGAATATAGGCCTTGGCCACCTCCGTGTAACCGGTTTGCTCCAACACATGCTCCACACTGTCCTGGATCTGTTCCACCGTGATCCGGCCGTCCTGGATTTTGTCCTGAAAATCTGCCGTCACCCGCAGGGCCAGCAGTTCCAAAATCTCCTCGCTGTACTGCTTGCCTGTGGCCTCAAAGGCCTTCTGAATTGCCGCGGAAATCTTCTTCAAATGAAACTCCGCAATCTCCCCGTCCCGCTTTACCACTTGAAACATGCCATTGTCCTCCATTTCTTATGCCTCTACACTATAACACAAGATATGGTGGTTGTCAATGCAAGAAAGCAGTATATATGGTGATCTGACATCCTCTATTATAGCTTCTTTTTATGAAACGCATGAGTTTTCCAGAAGAACTCCTGGAGGGAAACCGCGCCTTTCCAGCGTTTTGCCGGGTCCCGGCGCATACATTTCCAAATGATATAAGTCCAGAAAAGAGAAATTTTTTGATCTTCCAACAGAGACCGGAGGGTTGCCCCCAATCCATAGATGTCCGAGGCGATCCCTGGCTCCCCCGGTTCCTCCGGGTACTGCTCCGGAGCCGCAAATCCCGGCGTCCCCTGGCCGTGATAAGGCTGCCCCAGAGGGAAGGCGCTGCCAAAGTCCACCAGCATCAGCCGTCCCTGCCGGTTCCAAAACAGATGGTCCGGTTTGATATCCCCGTGGATCAGCGGCGGATCCTGCGCTTCCAGATACGCAAGAATTCCGCACAGTCCCAAAAAGCAGGATTCCAGGAATCCTTCCGGCCGCTCCTTTTGGGGGATCCGGTGCGGCTGTCGTCCCTCCGCCAGATCCATAACCAAACAGAAGGTATCCGGTTCCTCCAGGTAGTCCAGAACCCGGGGGATCCCCGGATGGCGCAGCCGCTTTAGCAGATCCCGCTCCCGTTCCAGAGCCTCCACCGCCGGGGGCCGGGCTTTTTCCGCCACCTTCACCGCGGCGAAGGCCGAAAGCCGCTGGTCTCTTGCCAGATACACCCGGCCATTGCCCCCTTCTCCCTGGCGGGCCAGGATCTGATACCGCCCTGCCAGGATCAGGCCCGGCGCCATTTCTGCCCGTTTCCATGTTCCGTTTCCGCTCACGCTCCGCCTCCCTTCCGCCAGGAGTCCGCCTTCGTATGTCCGGACTCAGAGGGTGTGATAGACCTCCGCCGGCACGTATCCTGTCACATGGATGCCGTCCTCCTGGTACTCCTCCGTCATCAGCTGGCCGTACCGGCGGATCTTCTGGATCTTGCCCGCCTCCGCATAGGAAAACACCCGCTGCACAAACACCTTCCGCTCCCGGAGGATATTGGCCAGGGTGATCTTTAACGCATCCAGCCCTTCCCCGGTCTTGGCGGCAAGCCCCAGCACATCGTCTGCCCGGGAATCATACAGCCGGGGCGGCTCCGGACACCGGTCCAGCTTGTTAAACAGGGTCACCACCGTCTTATCCTGAATGCCCAGTTCCCGGAGGGTGTCGTACACCACGTACATCTGCACGTCCATTTGAGGACTGCTGGCGTCCACCACGTGGAGAATGATGTCTGCGTACCGTGCCTCCTCCAAGGTACTCTTAAAGGCCTCAATGAGATGGTGGGGCAGCTTGCGGATGAATCCTACGGTGTCCGTAAGCAGGATCTCCTCCCCGGTGGGCAGCACCAGACTTCGGGTGGTAGGATCCAGAGTGGCAAACAGCTTGTCCTCCGCCAGAATACCCGCGCCGGTGAGGGCGTTCAGCAGGGTAGATTTTCCCGCGTTGGTATAGCCCACAATGGCTGCCACCGGCATCCGGTTCCGGCTCCGCTGCCGTCTTGTCACCTCCCGGTGGCGTTTCACCTCCTCCAGTTCCCCTTTAAGCCAGGCGATCCGCTGGTGGATCAGCCGCCGGTCCGTTTCCAGCCGGGTTTCGCCGGGACCCCGGGTGCCAATGCCGCCGCCCAGCCGGGACAGGGAGTCCCGCAGGCCCACCAGCCGGGCCGCCCGGTACCGCAGCTGGGCCAGCTCCACCTGGATCTTTCCCTCCCGGGTGGTGGCCCGTTTAGCAAAGATATCCAGAATCACCAGGGTCCGGTCCATGACCTTGGTCTGGAGCACCTGCTCCATGTTTTTCATCTGGGCCGGGGTTAGTTCGTCGTCGCAGACCACGCCGGTGGCATCATGGAAAGTCAGCCGTTCCCGGAGTTCCTCCAGTTTGCCCCGGCCCAGATAGGTGGCCGGGTGGATCTGCTCCCGGCTCTGGATCATCTTCTCCACCGTCACCGCCCCCGCCGTCTCCACCAGCTGTTCCAACTCGTCCAGCGAGTCCTGCACGCTGCCTATGTGTTCCAGGGCCACCCCTACCAGAATGACCCGTTCCTGTTCTTCCCGGATTTCGATCATAGGCTTCTCTTACTTGTCCGCGCCCTCCTGCGCCTGCTGTCCGGTGGTGCTGCCCAGTCCGCCGTTTCGGATCCCCTGGGCCCCGTCGTCCACCGTAATGCCAAACTCCATGAAAATTCCCTGGGCGAAACCCACCCCTGCCGGCAGTTCCAGCACCTTTCCGGACCGGGAGTCGTTGGTGATCTTCACAAAGATATGCCCCTCGTTGTCCGAGTAGAAGTAGTCGCTGTCTATGACGCCCACGGTGTTGTCCATCTGCAGCCGGTACTTAAAGCCCAGGCCGCTGCGGGGAAAGACCAAAAGGACCCAGCCTTCCTCCATCTCCGCCCGGATGCCGGTGGGCACCTTCACCGTCTCTCCCGGTTCCAGCCGCAGAGGGCAAGGGGTGTAAAAATCATATCCGGCAGACCCGCGGGTGGCCCGCTGCGGCAACCGGATGTCCTCATAGGCCGCCGCCCCATCTGTCCCAAATGTATCGGTCCAATCTGCCAGGAAGCGCTCCCGGCTCACCTTGTGAAATACTGCAATCCGCTTCATGTCTCTCCTCCTGCCCGCCGGGCCTTTCCGCCCAGGGCTTTTCCATTTTCTGATGTTTCCCGGCATGTCTGCTGGCGGCCGGGTGCGCACAAAGGCCGCGGACAGTTCCTTTTCCTTTCGGCCATCCGCGGCTTTCTTTTCGTTTCTCTACGCAAACAGCGGTGTGCTGAAATACCGTTCCGCCGTGTCCGGCAGCACTGTCACCACCGTCTTCCCCGGCCCCAGCTTTTCCGCCAGCTTCAGGGCAGCGGCCACATTGGTGCCGCTGGAAATGCCGCACATGAGCCCTTCCTTCCGGGCCAGGTCCCGAGCCGTCTCTATGGCCTCCTCATCGGATACCACATAGATATGGCTGTAGATGGTCCGGTCCAGATTGTCCGGGATCAGACCGTCCCCTATGCCCATCTGCAGATGGGCGCCCACATTGCCGCCGGCTAAAATGGCCGCATTTTCCGGTTCCACCGCCCAGATCTCAATCTGTGGATTAGCCTCCCGCAACACCTGGCCAATGCCGGTGATGGTTCCCCCGGTGCCGATACCGGAGCAGAAACCGTCTATGGACCCGTCCACCGCCTGCAAAATCTCTTTGGCCGTGTGTTCCCGGTGCACCTGGGGATTGGCCGGATTGGAAAACTGCTGGGGCACAAAGACGTGGGGATCCTCCCGGGCCATGTCCATGGCCATCTGCACACAGGCCTCAATGCAGGCGCCGATATCCCCGTCATCGTGAACCAGCCGCACCTCTGCGCCGTAGTGGCGCACCAGCAGCCGCCTTTCCTCGCTGACCGAATCCGGCATAATGATGATGGTCCGGTATCCCCGCACGGCCCCAATCAGGGCCAGACCAATACCCTGATTGCCGCTGGTAGGCTCCACGATCACCGTCTCCGGTGTGATCTTCCCGGCCCGCTCCCCGGCCGGTTCATCCGCTGTAATTCTATGATCGGGGTCTCCCCGATGGCTTTCAGTACATTGTGATATATCATCGATCTTCTCCTAAAATGGTTTTCATTTTAATATATCACAAAAGCTGCCCTTTTGCCATCGTTTTTTTATCCGTTTTCCTGGTCAAAACGGCCTCAAAACGGCGCAGGTGCCGCTCCACCTCTCCAATAGGCAGGCCCATGACCGTGTAAAAATCCCCGTGGATCCGCTTGACCAGCAGCGCGCCTTTTCCTTGGATTCCGTAGGCCCCGGCCTTATCCATGGGTTCCCCGGTGGCCACGTAGGCCTGGATTTCCTCCTCCGTGAGGCTGTAAAACTCCACCTTGGTCACCGTGGTAAAGCGCTCCCGCCGCTCTGCCGAGAGAATGGCCACGCCGGTATAGACCATATGGGTGTTGCCGGAGATCTGGCGGAGCATCTGCACCGCTTCCTCCGGGGAAGAAGGTTTTCCCAGGATCTGCCCGTCCAGTTCTACAATGGTATCTGCCCCTATGACAATATCCTGGGGATGGGTGGCCAGGACTGCCTCCGCCTTTTTCACTGCCAAAAGTTCTGGCACATCCTGAGCCTCCGTCCCTTCCGGAACGCCTTCCTCCGTCTCCGGCGAGATACACTGATACGCTCTGCCTGTTAGTTCCAGGAGTTCCCGCCTCCGCGGCGATGCCGATGCCAAAATCAACATATACCTTTTCCTCCAAAACCTTCTTTTTTGAGACCTGCCGCCGCGAACCTACCGAAGGAAGACTGCGATCAGCTTTTTCTTGACTGCTGTATAGGGCGGATACCGCAGCGGCAGATCCACCCGGGAAGATACATGGACCACTCCTTTTTGGTGGCTGAACGTGTCCAGACTGTATTTTCCATGGTACCGGCCCATGCCGCTGCCACCCACGCCTCCAAAGGGCAGCCGGGAAGCGGTCAGATGGAGCACCGTGTCGTTCACGCAGCCGCCTCCAAAGGAAATATGCCGGAGGATCCGCCGCTTCACCTGCCGGTCCTCTGTAAACAAGTACAGAGCCAGCGGCTTCTCCCGCCGGAGGATCACCGCCTCCGCTTCCGGCAGCGTCCGGTAACGCAGCACCGGCAGCACCGGTCCGAAGATCTCCTCCTGCATCAGGGGTGAATCCTCCCCTGTCTTCACCACCGTGGGAGCAATCTGCAGCGTCTCCGCCCGGCATGCGCCGCCGGTGCGGATCTTCTCCCCCTCCAGCAGCCCCCGAACTCGGTCAAAATGCTTCCGGTTGATCATCCGGGGATAGTCCGGATTTTCCAGTGGATTTTCTCCGTACAGCCGCCGGATCCAAAACTCCAGATATCCGCAGAACTCTTCCGCCACAGACCGGTCCACCAGCACGTAGTCCGGCGCCACGCAGGTCTGGCCGCTGTTTAAGAACTTGCCAAAGACAATCCGTTTAGCCGCCAGCCGCAACCGGTCGCTTTTCTCCACAATACAGGGGCTCTTGCCGCCAAGTTCCAGCGTCACCGGCGTCAGATGGGCCGCCGCCTTTTCCATGACCAGCTTTCCCACGGAGACGCTTCCGGTAAAAAAGATATAAGCAAACCGCTGCTCCAGCAGGTCCCCATTAATCTCCCGGCCCCCGGCAACCACCGTCAGATACCGGGGCGGCGCCGCCTCTGCCACAAGCTTTTCCAGCAGCGCCGCCACCGCCGGGGCATAGGCAGAGGGCTTTAGCACCACGCAGTTTCCCGCCGCCACCGCTCCGGCCAGAGGCTGCAGGCTCAGCAAAAACGGATAGTTCCAGGGGCCATGACCAACACCACCCCATAGGGATCACGCCGCAGTTCCCCGTAGGAGGGAAACTGCGTCAGAGACCCGGGAACCCGCCGAACCCTCGCCCACCGGGCCAGATGCGTCCGCAGCCGGCGCAGTTCTTCCAAAACCAGATACACCTCCGTCATGGAGGCCTCCGCTTCCGATTTGTGCAGGTCTTCCTGCAGGGCCTGGCAAATGGCCTGCTGGTTCCGGCGCACCGCCGCCTCCAGGCGCATCAACATGGCTTGGCGCACGCCCAGAGAAAGGGTGGCTCCCGTCTGGAAAAACTCTCTCTGCCTCTGGACTATTTCTCCCACGTCTCTCATGCCGCGCTTCCTTTCCATTTTCTGTTATTGTT
>CAZDOQ010000026.1:0-17209 GCA_964507035.1 uncultured Lachnospiraceae bacterium
CCATCGCCTGATTTCCACCTCGCGCGCCAGCAGCGTCTGGATGTACCTTGACATAGCTGGCATCGATCATCAGCCACTCACGGTGTACATTTTTCCAGTTCCCATATGTTTCCGGCAAGTCCCGCCATGGCGCTCCAGTGCGCAGAATCCAGAATACACCGTTGATAAATTGCCGGGTATCACGAGCATTCCCTCCCGCAAAATCACCTCGGGAAACAAAAAGTCAAAACCAGGCATACCGCAGTTGCCAGAAAGCTGACTCCCAGCAAAAACACCGCTTCCAAAAAGTCGTTGGTGACCTCCCGCTCCCACTTCCGTTCTGTCTTTCCCGTCTCCCCTTCCGGCGGCGACAGGTTCCGCAGCCGCCGGAGATAGAAGGCAGCCACCCGCCGGAGACCGTAGCCTTTGGGCCGGTAAAAAAAGGCGGCCAGAAAGTAGAAGGCCATGCTGACGGAAAAGCCGTCGCACAAGCAGCGGAGCAAGCCACCGGCGGTTCCCCGGTTCCCCAGCCCGCCGGATACCAAGGCCAAAATCAAAATGCCTGCGCCAATTCCATACAGATGCCAAGAATGCCTGGCCCCCGCCTTCCAAATTCCCATGGTTTCCTCCCTTTTGACTTTCTGCTCTCTTGGACGTTCTGCCCTCCGGCAAAGCCTTGCGCTTTGGACGCCGCAAGGGCCGCAGGCGCGGCCCTCACTTGCAATCTTTCCTGCAAGACCGGACGTCTTACTCAAAGTAGCAGTACTGGAACATCAGATAGCCGGAGGTTCTCACCACGCCTTTGAGGCTAGTGTTCAGGCAGTACACATCCACGTTCTCATTGACCGCGTAGCCGTAGGCCTGGTCATAGTAGGCCTCCTGAACCTGGGCGTAGACCTCCTTTCTGGCATCTTTATCGCTGATGGTGATGATCTCGTTCATCTTGGCATCCAGCGCCTCTGCCTCCGGCAGGCCTGCGGTCTTGCTCAGGTTGGTGCCGCCGTTGACGCCCTTGTCGCTCATCAGATACTTGGCCAGTCCGCCGTGGGGTTCTTCGGTGAATCCGGCCTGGCGGATGGAGATGTCATAGTCCGAGGAATCCTGGGAGAGGGAAGTGGCCGTGGCCGTATCCGCATACTCAATCTCCAAGGTAATCCCCACATCGGCCAGCTGGCTTAGCATCATCTCGCTGATGCCCTTGAAGGCGCTGCTGGAATCACAGATCATGCTGACCGTAAAGCCATCGGCATAGCCTGCCTCCTGCATCAGCGTCTTGGCGGTGTCCGGATCATAGGGGTAGTAGCTTGCCATATTCTCATTGTAAGCCCACAGGCCGGAGGGAATAATGGATGTTCCTGGCGCGCCCACGCCCTCAAACACCGCCAGGTTGATGGACTCATTGTCCAAGGCATAGCAGATGGCCTGGCGCAGCCGCACGTCCGAGAGAGTACCTGTGACATTGAAGAAAATGGTCTGGCAAGCCATGGAAGCGCACTCCACTGCCATCAGATTCTCATAGTTGCCGGAGGCCACGTCGTTGTACTCCACGCCGCTGGGGTCAAAGATGAAATCTACGTTTCCGTTCTGAAGTTCAATGAGTGCCACCGAAGACTCGGCAATGAACCGGAAGGTGATGGTCTCCAGCTTGGGCAGATGCTCCTGATCCCAGTAGTTGGGGTTGGCCTTCAGCCGGATATACTCCCCTTCCCGGTACTCATCCAGCATATAAGCTCCGGTTCCAATGATCCCGTTGATGCCAATGGAATCTCCCTGCTCCTCCTGGTAGGACAGAGGGATGGCGCAGACCTTGGTGAGGATCTCATGGGCAAAGGAGCAGACGTAATTCAGCTTCACCGAGATGGTCCGGGCATCCACCGCCGTCAGGCTGGAGTAGTCCAGCAGATCCTTCTGGCCCGAGGCCAGGCTGCTGTTCTCCACGTAGTTCTGCATGACTCCAATGATATCCTCCGGCTTCACTTCCTCGCCGGTGGAGTAGGTGAGGCCCTCTTTCAGGGTAAAGCTTAGGGTCAGGCCGTCCTCGCTGTACTCCCATCCCTCAATGAGCACCGGCACCATGTCCATGTTCTCATCGAACACGGCCAGCCGCTCACAGACCATCCAGCCGGCAGTAGCGTAGATGGAGGGAGATACGTTGTAGGGGAGCATGGAGCCCGGGTCCTTGCTCTGGGCAATGATCAGTTCGCTCTTGGCGCTGGTAATGTCCGCCGTGTCCGTGTTGTACACATCATTCATGGAGATCAGCCCTGCCTCATAACCGGCTCCGGTGGCGGCTGCTGTGGTTTCTCCACCTTCGCTACCAGCGGCCGCCGTGGTTTCCGTATCCCCGGAACCACAGGACGCCATCCCCAAGGCCATCACGGCCGCCAACACACATGCCATGGTTTGTCTCATCTTCATACTGTTTCCTCCTTTTACTCTTTCTGATTGATCTCCCGCACGTTGTGGCAGGCCACAAAATGCTGGGGAGAGATTTCCTCCAGAGGCGGCTGATCCTTAAAGCAGGTTTCGGTGGCGTAGAGGCAACGGGCGGCAAACCGGCAGCCCGGCTTGGGGTTGATGGGGGAGGTCAGTTCCCCTTTCAAGAGAATCCGCTTCCGCTCATGGTGCACATCCGCTACCGGCACCGCCGAGAGCAGCGCCTTGGTGTAAGGGTGGTAGTGGTGGGTAAACAACTCCTGGGAACTGCTCTTTTCCACCATCTGCCCCAGGTACATCACCAAAATGTGGTGGGAGATATATTTGACCACCGAAAGGTCATGGGTGATAAACAGGTAGGTCAGATTCCGCTGTTCCTGCAAATCCAGCATCAGATTCAGCACCTGGGCCTGAATGGACACGTCCAGGGCAGACACCGGCTCGTCGCACACCACAAATTCCGGGTTCATGGCCAGGGCCCGGCCAATGCCGATCCGCTGCCGCCGCCCGCCGTCCAGTTCATGGGGATAGGTGTCCAGATAGCGCCGGGCCAGTCCCACCGTGTCCATGAGGGAGAACACGCTCTCCTCCATCTTTCCGGAGGGGACCCTCGCATTCCGCAGGGCTTCCTCCAGCACCTGCCCTACGGTCATCCGGGGATTCAGGGAGGAGTAAGGGTCCTGGAAGATGATCTGCATTTTCCGCCGCAACTCGCTCCTCTCCTTCTTTCCTACGTGGGTGATATCCCGGCCGTCAAAAAAGATCTGTCCGTCTGTGCTGTCCAACAGGTGGACCAGCATCCGGCCCAGGGTGGACTTACCGCAGCCGGACTCTCCCACCACCCCCAGGGTCTCCCCCCGGGAGATGGAAAAGTTTACGCCGTCCACTGCGTGGAGCGTTCCGTGTTTGGTGGCAAAATATTTTTTTAGGTTCTTAACTTCAATCAGCTCCGCCATGGTTGCCCTCCTTTCCCTCGTTCTGCTCCCCTTCCCTCTGCCTTAGGCAGCGGACCCAATGTCCCGGCATGATCTCCCTCAGTTCTTGTTTATCCTTGCAGGCATCGCAGGCCAGGGAGCACCGGGGCGCAAAGCTGCAGCCCTCCGGCAGGTTCATGGGATCCGGCATCAGGCCGGGAATGGGGGTCAACCGGGGCTTATCCTCCGCCACGCTGGGGAGGGATCCAAAGAGTCCAATGGTGTAAGGATGGGTGGGCGCGTCAAACACATCGTACACGGAGCCGTACTCCACAATCTCCCCTGCGTAGATAATGGCCACCTGGTCACACATCTCCGCTACAATTCCCAGATCATGGGTGATCATGATCATGGATGTGCCCAGTTCCGTCTTCAGCGCGTTGAGTTTATCCAGCACCTGGGCCTGAATGGTCACATCCAGGGCGGTGGTGGGCTCGTCGGCAATGAGCAGTTCCGGATTGCAGGCCAGGGCAATGGCAATGACGATCCGTTGCTTCATGCCGCCGGAAAACTGGTGAGGATACTCCTCATACCGCTCCGCCGGAATCCCCACCATTTCCAACACCTGGCAGGCTTTTTTAGTGGCATCCGCCTTGGAGATTCCATGCTCGTGGAGGAGGATCACCTCCCGGATCTGATCTCCCACTGTGTCAATGGGGTTCAGGGCCGTCATGGGATCCTGGAAGATCATGGAGATCTTCTTGCCTCGGATCTGCCGCAGTTCGTTTTTGTTCATCTCCAGCAGGTTCTGCCCCAGAAAGAAGATGGAACCTCCGGCGATCCGGCCCGGGGGATGGGGGATCAGTCCCATGATCCCCAGAGCAACGGTGGTCTTTCCGGCTCCGGTCTCCCCCACCAGCCCCACAGTCTGGCCCTTTTTCAAGCGCAGGCTGACACCATTCACTGCCCGGCAGACCCCATCGTCCGTCTCATACCGGATATCCAGGTCCTGGATGTCCAGCACATATTCTTGGTTTTGGTCTTGCAGCATTCCCTTTTGTTCCACGGTTCGTCCTCCTTAATTCTTCAGTCTCGGATCCAGAGCGTCCCGCAGTCCGTCACCCAACACGTTCATGGAGAAGACGGAGAGGAGAATGGCCAGTCCCGGGAAAGTGATCATCCACCAGTTGCCCTTGATGTAAGCCCGTCCGGCGGTAATCATGGCGCCCCACTCAGCGGAGGGCGGCTGCACGCCCAGGCCCACAAAACTCAGGGAGGAGGCAACCATCAGGGTGTTGGCAATGTACAAGGTCGCCTGGACAATGATGGGGGACAGCACGTTGGGCAGCACATGGCGGAAGATGATCTTGGGCGTGCTCACGTCAATGGCCTGGGCCGCCTCTATGAATTCCGAACTGCGCAGCGACAAAATGGGGCCCCGGACAATCCGGGCAAACCGGGGCACCGTGGCCAATCCCAGTGCCAGCATGGTCTTAGTGATGCCGGTTCCCAGCACCGTGGAGATGGCAATGGCCGTAAGGGTGGCGGGCAGGGCCATGAACACGTCCAGCACCCGCATGATGCCATTGTCAATTCGCCCGCCAAAATACCCGGCGGTGGCGCCTAAGATGATCCCAAAGAATCCGGAGATGGCAGTGGCTACCACCGCCACGGCCAAGGAGATGCGTCCGCCGTAGAGGACCCGGGTAAAGATATCCCGGCCGTAGTTGTCCGTTCCAAAGATGTGCTCCGCGCAAGGGGCCATCAGCCGATTCCGGGCGTTCTGCTCATCCAGCCCGTAGGGGGCAATGAAAGGAGCCAACAGAGATACCAGCACAATCAAGGTGATCATCACCAGTCCCACCATAGCCAAACGGTTTTTCCGGAACCGGCGCCAGATTTCTTTCAGCCTTCTTCCCTTTTTCATCCTACCGCCTCCTTTGCCGCCGCTTTTCCTTTTTTCTTCTTGGTCTCATACTGAGTCTTAATCCGCGGGTCGATGACCGTGTAGAGAATGTCCACCACCAAATTCACCAGGCTGAAAGCCACGGCAATCAACAGCACGCCTCCAATGACAATGGGATAATCCCGGGTGGCAATGTTGTCCACAATCAGCTTGCCCAGCCCCGGCAGGGAAAAGATGGACTCAATGACCACCGCGCCTCCCATGAGAGCCCCAAACTGAATACCGCTGACCGTCACTACAGGGATCAAGGCATTTCGCAGCACGTGGTGCACGACCACCACCCCTTCTTTCTGCCCCTTGGCCCGAGCGGTCCGCACATAGTCCTGCCGGACGCATTCCAGGACGCTGGAGCGGGTGGTCCGCATCATGGTACAGGAAGGGCCGATTCCCACGGCAATGGCCGGCATAATCCAGTGGGTGATGCCCCCTACCCCGGAAGCGGGCAGGATTCCCAGGTTCTGGGAGAAAAGGATGATCAGCATCAGCGCCACCCAGAAGTTGGGAAGGGACACCCCCAACATTCCCACTGAGACCAAGATAGTGTCAATCCAGGTGTACTGTTTGATGGCGGAGATGATCCCAATGGGTACGCCGATGACCAGCATCACCAAAAGTCCCAGTACCGCCAGCTTCAGGGTAATGGGGAACCGGGTTATCAGCATCTCCGTCACCGGCTTGTCCGTTATATAAGAGGTTCCCAGACTGCCCTCGGTGACAATGTTCCACACATAGCGGCCGTACTGGACCAGCAACGGGTCGTTGAGGCCTTTCTCCTCCCGCCACTCGTTCAGGACTTCCTCGGATGCCTCGTCTCCGAACTTGACCCGGGCCGCGTCTCCGGTGGCCAAAGACAACAGGCCATAGAGCAGAAACGCCACGCCCAGCATCACCGGAATCATCATCAGCAACCGCTTGATCACATATCGAACCATTCCCTCTCTCCTTTCTAGACTTTCTCCGTTTGGATTTTGTCTTATCTTAGCAAAAGTCCACCCCGGGCAACACTCACAATCCTGTTGCACGGGGTGGACTTTTCTGACTTGATGGTTCCGCCCGTTTGTCACAGAACGGCCCGGTATGCTTGAGGGGAACAGCCCTCCAGCTTCCGGAAGACCCGGCTGAAATATTTTTCATCGGAATAGCCCAGCTGCTCTGCAATCCAGGCAATCCGCAGTTCTGGATTCAGCAGCCACTCCTTGGCCTTTTGAATCCGCAGCCGGTTCACATACTCGGTGATCCCCATGCCAATGTTTTTCTTAAAAGCCCGGGAAAGGTAGCTTTCGCTGACCGCAAACCGTTTCGCCAGGCTGCTTAAAGAGAGCTTTTCTGTATAGTTCATTAGAAGGTACTGCTCAATCTGCTGAAAGATCAGGTTTTCGTTCTCTCCCTTTCCCACCACCTCCCGGAAGAACTCTGCCAAGCGTTCCAGATCCCTGGTCAGATGCTCTGCCAGCAGGCTCTGGGAAAAGTCTCCGTTTTCCGTCACCGGCAGGTTAAAGCCAAATTCCGGCGGTGTTCGGATCTTTTCCCCGCTTTTCTGGCTCATACGGAAGCCTTCAATCCACCGGAGCCGCATGGCCAGATAACTGCTCCGGAACTTTTCCAGCCGGGCAATGGTCACCGGCATCTGGGCCACGTCCCGGGCACAGGCTGCCGCCACCCGGGAGAGAGAAATGCCATCGTGACACAGCGTCGCCTTGTGAAGCTCCGCCTCCCAGGCATCCAGTTCCCACTCTGCCTCTGGCTCCGGTTCCGTTTCCTGCAAAATGCCGTCCCCCTCAAAAACCAACGGCGTGTGCCGGGCCCGCTCCCGTGCCTCGGAAGCCGCCAGGGGGAAGGCCTCCTCCACCGGCATAGAATCGCTTAATCCCATGACCATGCGCAGGCCGGTTTTCTGGTAAAGGATCTGCAAAATTTGCCGGGCACAGGCGGAAATTCCCTCCATATCTGCGTCAAACAGGATCAAAATATTGCTGTTGACCCGGCGCATCACCGCCAGGCCATGGCCGGTGGCATAGGCCAGGTCATTGACCAAATCTGCCAAAACCGATAGATCATTTTCATCCCGGAGAGACGCTTCCGGCAGATGTTGGGTGTAAAGGGAAGCAATGCGGCAGTGGGTCATAAAACGGAAAGAAGGCAGCATTTCCCGCATCTGATCAAAAGCCACTTTTTGATTGGCAGAATTGAGGCAGACCACCAGCATCCTCTGGGCCTGCTTCTTTTTCAGCTGGCCGTCAATCTCCCGGTAAGAGTGCTCAATGGTCTGAATGGAGGTATCCCGCTTCCATTCCTGAATTGCCTTGGCCACCGCCGCATTGATCTGCTTTTCATCAATGGGTTTTAAGATGTAATCCACCACCCCCTGCCGCAGCGCTTCCTGGACATAATCAAACTGACCAAAGCCGGACATGAGAATGATCTTGGTATGGGGGCGGACCCGCTGGATCTCCCTGATCAGCTCCAGACCGGACATGCCCGGCATCCGCACATCTGAGATAATCAGCTGAATCTCTTCGGACCGGATCAGCGGCAGTACATCCTGGGAGGCGTTCACCTCATAGACCGTGTCCACCTCGTTTTTCTTCCAATCCACCAGCAGCCGCACGGCAATCACCGCCGCCGCCTCGTCATCTACGATCAGCGCCTTCATGTTTGGGCCCTCCTTCGTACTGTTCCAAGGAAACAACCACCCGCACTCGGCAGCCACCCCACCGGGATTCCTGGATCTCCATGGTCACTTTTTCTCCATACAGCAGTTTCAACCGGTACTGAACGTTCTGCATACCTATGTGCTCTGAGAGGTGAATCTCCTCCACCGGTTTTTGCAGCTGCCGGTTCAGTTCCTCCCGCGCCGCCTCCCCGCAGCCTTTTCCGTTGTCCTCCAACACCATCTGCAAGGTCTCCTCCTGCCGAAAGATCCGGATGCGGACGAAGCCTGCGGGCATCCGGTGGATCTGCCCGTGCTTCACTGCATTCTCCGCCAAAGGCTGCAGGGTCATCCGGGGAATGACCACCTTCTCCGTCCCCGGCTCCACCTGCATTTCATAAGTAAACCGGTCCTCAAACCGCTGGCGCTGCAGGTCCAGGTAGTTTTCCGTGTACCGGACCTCCTCCCACAGTTCCGCCGTCTCCCGCTCCAGATTCATGCTGTACTGCATCTGGGCCCCCAGCTTCACCAAAAGCCGGTGGACCTCCAGATCCCGGTGGACCAAGGCCAGGGTGCTGATGCTCTGAAGGGTATTGTAGATAAAATGAGGGTTCACCTGGGCCAGCAGCATCCGCATTTCCACGCTCCGATGGGCTCGGCTCAGGTTTTGCTGCCGCACAAACATCTCGTTGACTGTGTTCATCATGCTCTCCATGTGGTCCACCAGAAGCCCGATTTCATCTTTTCTCTGGTAGCCGGTGAAATCCCGGATCCGGACGGTGAGATCCCCCTTTTCCACCGCCTGCACATAGCGTTCCAAATCTCGCAGGGGCCGGAGCATCCGAAGAATCAGAAACAGCGCCACCCCGGCGCAGACCGCTCCCGCCGCCGCCATGAAGCAAAGCTCCCATTTCAGAATTTGGTCTGAGGTGCGGAACAGCTGCTCCCTGGGATTGAGTTCCAAAATCCACCAGTTTGCCACCGGGCTTTCCACCTGCTGCACAAAGACAATGCCCGAAAAAGTCTCCCCTTCCATCTCCACCCATTCCTGTTCCTGAGCCAGCAGTTCCTGCCGCTGGGGTTCTGTGAGCAGTTCCGTATTGGCAAACAGAATATTTCCCTGGGAGTCCAGCAGGTAGATGGGATTGCCGTTCTCCGAGGAGACCAGATACTCCGCCAGCTTCTCCACTGACACGTCAAAGGACAGGGTGCCAATGACCTGATCGCCCATGGTACTGTAAATCTGCCAATGGAAAGAATAGACCTGGCTTTCCTCCGGTTCCGGCAGACCGGTCCCGTAGGTGTGAAGGAGATGAGGCCCCTCCCCGTAGGCCTGGTATTTTTCCAGGTTCTTTGGGACAGAAATGTGGATGCCGCCGCCCTGAGCGCGGCCTGCGGCTCCCACCAGATAGGACTCTCCGGAACGGTACAGATCCATATAGATCTGGGAGATCTCCCCTCCCTCAGACAGATTGATCAGAGACTGGAGAAACGCAAACACAGAAGCGCTGTCCGTATAGTCGTGGACCTTTTCGTACAGAATCGTATAGACACTGGTATTGTAATACATTTCCATGGAGGAGCGGCGCAGGTAGGAAAGGTAAATCTCCAGGGAAGCACTGTCGGCGCTGACGCTGCGCTGCCCGTTTGCAATGGCATTCTCCACCAGATGCCGCCGGATATAGTAATTGGAAACCACCGTGGTGAGCAGAAAAGTGGCCAAAATAATCCCCAGCAGAAGGCCAGATAGCAGGCCAGTAAAGCTTTTCTTTTTCACGCGCTCCCTCCATTCTCCATTTGCTTCAGTATAGTTCAAAAACAGCCTGGATTGCAAGATTTCGACACCGGATTCTGCAATACAACAAAATAGTCCACCTGTTCATGCCATTTTGTCTATGTGCTTCCCGTAATTTTTCCGCTATACTAAGAATAGTGGAGTATACCTTTTGATCCTGGCAGTTCCGCATGGTGGGAGGGATCTGACTATGAAACACGCTTCTATTTTCCTGGGCGTCTTGCTGCTACTCCTGTCCGGATGCCAGGGGATTTCTCCCCTCCAGACCGGTTCCCTGCCGGCTGAAACGGAAAGTCCGGACAGCGCTTCCCCTGTCACAGGCGGTACTTTGACCATCTGCGACACCCGCACGGTGGATGTGCTGGGGGTTCCTGCCGCCATGACTTCCGGTTCCCATATCCGCCACTCTGCCCCAGCGCTGGAGACGCTGTTTCAGCTGGACGCCCAGGGGAATATTCTCCCTAAGCTGGCGGTGTCCTATTCCGCCAGTGTGGAAGAGAAAAAAGTGGTCCTGACCCTGCGGGAAGGTGTCCGCTTCCATGATGGCACGGACTTTGACGCGGCGGCGGTACAGTGGAACCTGGAACAGCAGATGGCTGCCTCCGCCACCGGCATGTCCTATATTGACCGCTTCCAGATCCCCGACCCCTACACGCTGGAAATTTATCTATCCCAGTGGGACAACACCCTGTTGGTCAGTCTCTGTCAGGTCCAGGGCCTGATGATCTCCCCTTCCGCATATGAGGAAAATGGAGAGGAGTGGGCCGCCTCCCACCCGGTGGGCACTGGGCCGTTCTGTTTTGCAGGCCGGGACCCGGACGGCACCATCACCTACGTCCGCAACATGGATTACTGGCAAGAGGGAAAACCATATCTGGACTCCATTGTCATCGTCTGCGACAATGATTCCTCCAGTCGGGAGTACAAATTCCGAAACGGCACCTACGATGTGTTGATCCGAGGAGATATCACTTCCCTGGCCGGCTATTCGGCAGAGGGCTTCACCATCCAATCCATTGCCAGCACCGGCCCCTGGGGCCTGATCTTTGACTCGGCCAACCCAGACTCTCCCTTTGCCAACCTGCTGGTGCGCCAGGCGGTCTGCCATGCCATTGACAAGGAATATCTGATCCAAAATGTGTATCTGGACACGGTGATAGAGACCAACCAGTACGCCACCCCTGGCATGGACACCTACAATCCGGAGGTGGAGGGGTATGAGTATAATTTGACCCTGGCCCGGGAACTGCTCCGGGAGGCCGGTTATCCCCAGGGGTTCACCACCGTCTTCAGCTACGACCAGTCTGCGGACAACGCCGACGCCCTGGCCAACGCCCTCCAACAGATGCTAGCCCAGATCCAGATCACCCTCCAGCTGAATCCGGTGAGCAACCAACAATCCACCTATATGCTCCAGGAGGGAGGCGGCTGGGAAGGGATCATGGGCACCTTCGGCTCCGCCCAGTACGACACCCTGACCCAGCTGTACAATTACATGATCGGGGAAGGCAAATATGTCTCCATGGACAAGCCGGAAGATCTGACCAGCAACATCCGCCGTGCCATCAACGCCCATGAAACAGACGCCCTGGCTTATGTGCTGGAGACTCAAAAGCTGTTGGTGGACCAATATTGTCTATGCTACTATCTCTTTGCTAACACCGACTACACAGTGCTGTCCCGCTCCGTCCACGACACCGGCTTTTCCAGCATTATGCCGGTGACCATGTGGACTCCGGCGGATGCCTGGATTGAAACAGAAGCGAAGGAGTAAGTTATGGAAAGAAATCTGATCCTGTTGAATGCCCGCCCGGACGCCTGGCCAGCCTGCCGTCTGGTTTCTTTGGATGAGTTGAAACGCCTCCTGCACGCAGTTCTCCCGGAAACCGTGTCCCAATGGCTGGTACGGCCAGGAGTCATTCCCCTGGCACATCTGCCCTTGGACGCACCCCATCCGGAAGGGAACATCTCTCAGCCGGAAGCACTCTGTTCCCGGCCATCCTCTTTCTTCTCCTATTCCCAAATTCTTCAGGGGCTCTGCCAAGCGGCAGACCTTTTTTCCGGCTGTCAACTGCTCCTCTCCTTGACCCACTCCGGGGAGGTGGTCTTGCTCTTTCCCTCCACCCCGGAGACCGCACCAGAAATTCCCCTGCAATGCCGGGAACTGCTGCGCCGGTTCCAGGAGCAGAGCGGAATTGGGCTTTCAGCCGGTCTGGGACCGGTTGTACAGGAGCCCCAACAGCTGCCGGAGGCCCTCCTGGCCGCTCAGAGGAACGCCCTGTCCTTTAATCTGTTCCAGGAGCCCGGCGGCGTGTACACAGAGCCGGACACCTCCGGGGAAGTGCGGCCCTACAACCTGTCCGCCCAGGAAGACCAGTTCTACGCCGCCATTCTCAAAGGCTCTGACGCCGCCATCCAGGAGGTGGTCTGGCAACTGTCTCAGGAGCTGTTTGCCTCCGGCTTTTTCTGTCTTCGGCAGCTGCGCCGTCTGGAGCTGCTCTACCACGGCATGCGGATCAACTGGATGGACAAGCTGCGCATTCGTTACCCGCAGGCAGAACAGGGCCTGACGCCGCCGTCCTTCTATTTTTCCACCGGTTTCAATGCCCAGGGGCTCTTTTCCCCGGACCGGTTCCGGAAAGGACTCTGCCGGGACTTGTACCAGGTCTCCCGGTTTTATCGGCTACTCTCGGGAAAACAGGACGCCGGTCCCCGGTTTTTTGCCCAGATTAAGGAGTATATTGACTTTAGCTATGCCCAGCCCCTCTCCCAACAAAAGATTGCCGACCAGTTCTATGTCAGCGTCAGCTATTTGAGCCACGCCTTCAAAAAAGTCTATGGGGTGGGCATGACTCAGTATATCAACCAGGTCCGGCTGGAAAAAGCAAAGGAACTGTTGATCCACAGTTCCCTCTCTGTCAGTGAGATTGCCCGGCAAACCGGCTTTCGGGATGAGAAATATTTCTCCCGCCTGTTCCACCGGACGGTGGGCTGTCCTCCCAGCCAATTCCGCGCCCAAGCCGGATCCGAATCCCCGTCCTCTCTCAGCTGAGAACCCCTCTTAGCCGATCAGAACCGGCCAACCAAACCGTTCCAGCTGCTCCTTCCGGGCTTCCAGCTGATCCCGGGCAGGCGCCGTAAAGGTGGCCATCTCCTCCGAAGGCAGGTTCAGGGACTGGAGTTTGGAAAGCCCCATGTCATGGAAGGGGAGCAGGTAAATCCGCTCCACCGGCCGGGGAAGGGCGTCCAGCCACTCTGCCCTGGCCTGGATTTCCTCCTGGGAGTCGTTGATCCCGGACAAAAGAGGCATCCGGATCCAGATGGGCACCGTCAGGTCCCGGGCAGCCCGGTACAGGTTCTCTAAAATTCGCTCATTGGACACGCCGG
Source organism: uncultured Lachnospiraceae bacterium (assembly GCA_964507035.1). GTDB lineage: Bacteria > Bacillota > Clostridia > Lachnospirales > Lachnospiraceae > Pseudolachnospira. The sequence goes on from CAZDOQ010000026.1 coordinate 13,128, forward strand.
TGAGGCGGCGGTGTTCCTCTGCATCCATGGCCTTGATGTCATAGAGCAGCAGGTCCATCTGGGAGAACACCTTTTTTGCCGTTTCCCAGGGGGCAAAGCCGCAAGTCTCCATGGCCATGTGCAGTCCTTTGGCCCGGGCCTCCCGGGCCATCTCCAGTACAAAGGCTGCCTGCACCAGCGGCTCCCCGCCGCTGAATGTGAGCCCACCGCCAGAGTTCTTGTAAAAACGCCAGTCCTTGGCTGCCTCCCGGATCACCTCCTCCGCCGTCATGAGGCGGCCGGAAAGTTCCCGGGCGGAGGAGCGGCACACAGCGGCGCAGGCCCCGCATACCCGGCAGCGCTGCCGGTCTGTGGCGGTGGTTTCATCCTCCCGCTGGGAGATAGCCCCGACAGGGCAGACCGGCAGGCAAGCACCGCAGCCGGTACACAGATGAGGAAACAGCTGCAGCTGAGGCCGCAATTCGTTGGACTCCGGGTTATGACACCAGCGGCACCGCAGCGGGCAGCCTTTTAAAAAGATGGTGGTGCGGATGCCAGGGCCATCATGGATGGAAAATTTCTGAATGTTAAAGACGGTTCCTTCTGAGACGGCCATGGCCGCACCACCTCCTGTTCTCAGTACACCGAACGATGGCAAGTCCGGGCAATCAGTTCATCCTGCACATTGGGATTCAGCTGGACAAAGTAAGCGCTGTAACCGGCCACCCGGACGATCAGGTCTTTGTGCTTCTCCGGATGCGCCTTGGCGTCAATTAAGGTCTCATGGTCCACCACATTGAACTGAATCTGCTTTCCTCCCTCGGTCAGGTAGGTGCGGATCATCATACTGAACTTGGCCATATCCTCCTCGGTCTTAAGCGCCGACGGGTGCATCTTCATGTTCAGCAGCAGGGACTGGAACTTGATCTGGGGCAGCTTCATGGCGCTGTTGAGCATGGCAGTGGGACCGCAGGTGTCCATGCCCTGCTCCGGGGATGCGGCGCCGTCTGCCAAATAGGAACCGGCATAGCGGCCGTCCGGGGTGGCGCCAATGAGCCGTCCGCCCGGGTCATGGGAGGTGATGGAAATCCCCGCCACCCGGAATTTGGTGCCCCGGTAGCTGTCAATGGACCGTCCAATGTCGCAGATCCGGTCGTAAATATGGGCGGCCAGGGTGTCCGTCTCCTCGTTGTCGTTGCCGTATTTGGGCACGTCCAGGCACATCTGGCGGATCTCCTGGTACCGTTCCCCCTGCCAGTTGGCGTCCATGGCGTCCAAAAGCTCCGCCATGGTCAGCTTCTTCTCATCGTACACCAGTTTTTTCACTGCGGCCACCGAGTCGCAGATGTTGATGGTGCCGATTCCCACGTTGATGGTGGGGCCAATGCCATAGGGCAGGTCCCGCATCTTGCCGATCTTCCCCACCTTGACGCCGTCGGAGAACAGGGAGATGGGGAACGCATCCTGCATTTCCTTCCGGCCTGTGAGATACCGGAGCAGCATATCCTGGGCAAAATAGTCCATATAGTATTTGATATGCTCCATGAGCTTGTCCTCAAACTCCTGGTAGGTCTGCATCTCCCGGACATCCCCGGTCTGGGGCCCGATCATCATCTGCTGCTGTTTACTGTAGCCGTTGTGCATGAAGGTGTCCAGGGCCAGGGCCGTCACCACCATGGAGAATACCATGCCCCAGCCCTCCGGCACCGTCACGTCCACGCAGCCAATGATATAATACTGCCGGGCCACGGCCAGGGGCACGCCGTTGTCCACCAGGTTGCCGATGTAGGAATCATCGCTGAGGAAGGAGGGCATGCCGATACCGGTCTTCACCAACTCAATGGCTTTCTGCATCAGCTTCTCCGGCGTGTTTTTGTGGACCCGCACGTGGAGGGTGTGATGAGGAACCTGGCACCGATAGGCCGCCTCCAAGAACAGGTAGGTCAGCTCGTTGGTGGCGTCGTTCCCCTCCGAGTCCACGCCGCCCAAGGTGGCGCTGTTCCATCGGGCCTGGCCGGACCATTTGAGACGGCTCTGGCCGCCGGAGGTATTCTTCATCTGCAGGAATTTCAGCCGGTACAGCTCCAGGTACTCCAGCACCTGCTCGTCATCCAGAATGCCCGCGTCCACATCCCGCCGGTAATAGGGATACAGATACTGGTCCATGCGACCCAGAGGCGTAGTGGTCTGGCAGGAAATCATCAAAAACAGGAACCACTGGAACTGGAGGGCCTCCCAGAAAGTCCGGGCCGGTTGGGCCGGAATATGGCGGAACATGTCCGCCATGGCCAAAAGTTCCTGCTTCCGCTCGGGATCCTCCGTCTCCCCAGCCATCTTTTCCGCCAGATCTCCATAGCGGCCCACCCAGCGGATCACCGCCTCATTGATGATGATCATGGCCCGGAGCACGTAGATCCGTTCAATGTCATCGTCATTCCGGATGCTCAGGCTGGTGATCTTGGACAATTCTTCCTTGGCCTCGTCAATCACCGGCTGCAGGCCCCGGCCAATGACATAGCCGTAGTCCACCTGGTAGGTGTCCGCCTCTGGCAAAATATCCATACCGTTGCAGGCGTAGCCCATACCAGCCGCCTCCTCCAGCGTCCGATTCACCGGCAGCAGATATCCGCTACGCTTCCAGGCCCACATAGGCGCATCGTACAGGTCATAGAGCTTATATTCCGGAATGATCTTGTGCCAATACTCCGTTAGTTCATACATTTTCTGGGCTTCTTCCTCGGAGATGGAGTATTCCTCCTGGCGCAGGGATTCAATTCCCTCTTTCTGCCAGGTTCCCTTGGTCCAGAAGTCCGCCTCCACGGCCATGGGCTTGCTGGCCGGAGCTCCCGCCAACAGGTCTCCTTCCAAAATAAAGATGGGAATATGATCCAACATGTATGCCTGGGCCTTGGCCATGCGGATCACATTGGGATCCCCCTCGTATTTCTGATAGGCCTCGGTGAACAGCGTCGCCTTCTCCACACTGAAAACGATCTTGGGGGCCCGGACAGTCTCCATGATTTTCTCCACCCGCCCGGTGGCTTTCCGTTCTGCCATTCTCTGTCTCCTTTCATCTGCTTGCCGTGTTCTCCACGGCATCTCGTTACACAATATTTCTTTTCCCCAAATCCTTCTTTAGTATAAAAAAAAGAGTTCCTGGAAGGAACTCACAAAACCGTCTATTCCCGTGGACTTTTCTGTCATCCGGTCATCACCATCCAGAGACCCACCAGCACCAGAAAGATGCCGGAGAGTCTTCCCACCAGGCAGGAGCGGCGGTAGCCCAACCGGCGCACCGTGTCCGGCATGCAGAAAGGAAACACCACCACCGTGATCCCCATGATCAGAATTCCCAGGCCCAACAGCAGGGGACGGCTCATAAACACGCCCAAAAGCATCAGCACAAAGCCCGGCACCATACCCACGGCAAAGAAAGGGAGCCGCCTGGTATCCCGGACCGCCGCCTGCTCATAGTGTTCCCGGCAGCTGGCGGAGCAGAAATCCTGCCCCTCCCCCAACGTTTTTCCACAATACTGACAAAAATATTTCTTCATCTGCACACGCTCCCATAAAGCCGGATGGTGATCTGTTCCACCGGCCGCAGCGTCCGCTTTTTGACATCCAAAAGGAGGCGCCGGTAGGCCAGCACGTATTGCTCTTCCCGAAGCGGATACTCCCCGGAGGCCAGACACTCACCGTCCAGGCCGTGGATCAGCCCGTAATCGCACTGGTAGGGCTGACAGTCCAGGCGGCTGCAGTCAGCCAGATAGTTGAGGACCTTCAGATTGGCCGTATCCCCAAACAAACTCTCATACTGTTCCGGATGCGCTTCTATCTGAAGGCTCCGCTGGGCCACGTGGATTTCCCGGACTGCAATCCAGTACCGGGTCACTTCCTCCTGCTTATTTTGGTAGACAATGCTCAGCCATTTCCCCTCGTGAAGGGCCCGAAGAAGATTTTGCGATAGAGTGTTCATGGCGCTTCCTTTTCCGCATTCGCCGCGTTCCAAACGCGGCTGCTTTATGATTCCGCCCTATTCTATCACAGGTTCCAGATGGAGAGCAAGGGTTTCGGGGAAATCGGTAACGCTCCCAAAACTTGAC
>CAZDOQ010000027.1:0-16925 GCA_964507035.1 uncultured Lachnospiraceae bacterium
ACGCTGCTGGCGCGCGAGGTGGAAATCAGGCGATGGGCCGCACAAAAGGGGGCTCGTTTTTGCTTTTCCCGCTATTTCTGTGTATAATGGAAAGGAGACAGAAGATGGAGAAGAGGAAAAGAAAACAGAAAAGCTTCAGTTCCGGCTTTTGATCAACGAACAGCAGGTGGTGTGATGAGAAATATAGGAGCGCATATGTCCATTGCCAAGGGGCTGGCGAAGACCGCGGAGAACGTGGTGGCCATGGGGGCCAACACCATGCAGATCTTCAGCCGGAATCCCAGAGGTTCCAATTTTAAAATCCCTGCAGACCGGGAAGTGGAGGTCTTCCAGCGGATCCGCCGGGAACACCATTTCGGGCCGTTGTTGGCCCACGCTCCCTACACCTTGAATTTGGCCAGCAACCAGGATCGGGTGTACGAGTTTGCTTGCACTGTGATCCGGGAGGATGTGGCCCGCATGGACCAGCTGGGCATGGAACTGCTGGTGTTCCATCCGGGCAGTCATACCGGCATTGGGGAGGAAGCCGGTATCCGGAATATTGCGGCGGGATTGAACCAGGCCATCACCGGGACAGAACGGATCCAGGTGCTGCTGGAGACCATGTCCGGAAAGGGGACGGAGATCGGATACCGGTTTGAGCAACTCCGGGCCATCAGGGAGCAGACGGAACACCCGGAGAAGATTGGCGTCTGCCTGGACACCTGCCACGTGTTTGCCGCTGGTTATGACATAGTGGGAAATCTGGACGGGGTTTTGGAGGAATTTGACCGGGTTTTGGGGCTGGTGCAGCTCCGGGCCATCCACCTAAACGACAGCCTGATGCCCTTTGGCTCCCGGAAGGACCGGCACGCGGTGCTGGGCGGCGGCCAGATCGGCTTTGGGCCGCTGTTTGCGGTGCTGGAGCATCCGGCCCTCCGGGAATTGCCGGTCTTTCTGGAGACGCCCCGGGATGACGCGGGCCACGGGGCGGAGATCCGCATGCTCCGGGAGCGGCTGGGGGAGGCAGGCTGACCGTCCGATCCATACTTTCCTATGTGATTTCCCCCGGCAATGTGGGCGGAGTGGAAACCCTCCGGGAAGTGGTGGAAAAGCTGGCCTTAAACCCGGAGTAAGAAGTGTTTGCCTTCTGGCTCCTCCCTGTGCTATGATACAGAGGAATGTCCGAGACTTTCCCGGCATGGGAACTTGGGAGAAGGAGTATAGCGAAAGATGGCAGTTTTGAGACCTTTTGCGGCCATTCGGCCGGTACCGGAACTGGCGGAGCAGGTGGCGGCTCTGCCCTATGATGTAATGAACAGCGAAGAGGCCCGTCAGATGGTGGAGGGAAATCCCTATTCCTTTCTTCATGTGGACCGGGCGGAGATCGATCTGGATCCGTCCCTAGATCCCTATAATCCCCGGGTCTATGAGAAGGCGGCGGAAAACCTGCAGCGGATGATCCGGGAAGGGGTCTACCAACAGGACCCGAAGTCCTGCTATTACCTGTACCGCCAGGTAATGAACGGCCACGCCCAGGCCGGCGTGGTGGGCTGCGCCTCCATAGACGACTACCTGCACAACCACATCAAAAAGCATGAGCTGACCCGGGCGGAGAAGGAGGAGGACCGGATCCGCCATGTAGACGTGTGCAACGCCAACACGGGCCCCATTTTTCTGACCTGCCGCCCTCAGGTGGAAATGCAGCGGCTGATGGACGCCTGGATCCGGGAGCACCGGCCGGCCTATGACTTTACGGCGGAGGACGGCATTGGCCATACGGTGTGGGTGGTAGACGACCCGGTGGTGATCCGGCAGTTGGAGACGGTGTTTGGGACTATTCCGGACTTTTACATTGCAGACGGGCACCATCGGGCCGCTTCTGCCGTGAAAGTGGGGCTGAAGCGGCGGGAAAGCCTGGGTTCCTACACCGGGGAGGAGGAGTTCAACTTCTTTCTTTCGGTCGTGTTCCCCAGCGATCAGCTCTCCATCTGGGATTACAACCGGGTGGTGGCGGATTTAAACGGCCTTTCCGGGCAGGAGTTTCTGGAAAAGGCCGGGGAGAACTTTGAAGTGGAGCCGCTGGCAGCCATGGAAAAACCATCGGAAAAGCACACCATGCACCTGTATCTGGAAGGCCGGTGGTACCGGCTCCGGGCTAAGGCGGGAACCTTCCGAAAGGAGGACCCGGTGGAGCGGCTGGATGTCTCCATCCTGCAGAACAATCTGCTGGCGCCGGTGCTGGGAATAGAGGACCCGCGGACGGACACGCGGATTGAGTTTGTGGGCGGTATCCGGGGCCTTTCGGAACTGGTGCGGCTGGTGAACGGCGGCAAGGCGGCGGCCTTTGCCATGTATCCCACCACGCTGGAAGATCTGATGGACATTGCAGACTCCGGGAATATCATGCCCCCCAAGTCCACCTGGTTTGAGCCTAAGCTTCGGAGCGGGCTGTTTATTCACACGCTGTAGGGGCGCTGCCTCTGCAAAAAGAAAAATCCCCAGCGCAGATTTTTAGCAAGGCCTGAAAAAACCTTTGAATTTTCCTTGCATCCCCTTAGGGAACGTGTTATACTATGGTGACAAAAGAATAGACCTGATCAAGGCGCAGATGCGTTTGCAAAATAGGATTTCATGCGTTAAGTGTTCTGCGGATGGGGAGTTGCCGCAGAAACGAAAAGCCTGTCTTACGGTATGGAATCCGCACCCGTTGCAGTGAAAGGTAGAAAGGCGGCCACCTGTACCACAGGCGGAGCCGGAACTTTTTGGTATTCGCCTTGCAATTCCCCGTTTTCCTGAGAGAACGGGGAATTTTATCTTCTGCGGGGGTGTAAACGGCCAGGCAGGCAGAAAAGAGGCACAGCTATGGTAGACAGAGAGAAAATTGAGGCGGCCATCCGGTTGTATCTGGAGGGCATTGGGGAGGATGTAAACCGGGAAGGCCTGTTGGAAACCCCGTCCCGGATTGCCCGGATGTGCGAGGAAGTGTACGGCGGCATGGATGAGAGTGCGGACGTGCATCTGGCAAAACAGTTCACGGTGGAGAACAATGAGCAGGTGCTGGAGAAGGACATTACCTTTTACTCCATGTGCGAACATCACCTTCTGCCTTTTTATGGGAAGGCCCATATCGCCTATATCCCCAATGGGAAAGTGGTGGGCTTGAGCAAGCTGGCCCGGACCGTGGAGGTGTTTGCCCGGCAGGCCCAGATCCAGGAAAAGATGACGGTCCAGATTGCAGATGCGCTGGAGAAAAACCTGCATCCCCAGGGCGTCTTTGTGATGGTGGAGGCGGAGCATACCTGCATGACCATGCGGGGGATCAAAAAGCCCGGGAGCAAAACGGTGACCACCGTGGCCCGGGGCGCGTTCCGGGAGGACCGGGACCTGCAAAAAATGGTGTTGGATATGGTGAAGGCGTGAGCCTTTGCCGGAAAGGAAAAAAATGAAACGGGTGAATCAGATTTGGAATCATCCGCTGTACCAGGAAAATTTCCGGCTGCTTCTTGCTCAGGAGGCGGACCGGAAATTTTGCCGTCATGGGTTGGATCACTGTCTGGACGTGGCCCGGCTGATCTGCCTCTATGAGTGGGAGGCCGGGCGGCAGCCGGACCGGGAGCTGATCTATGGGGCGGCGCTTCTCCACGACCTGGGCCGGGCGGTGGAGTACCGGGACGGCACGCCCCATGAGGAGGCGGGACAGCGGCTGGCAGCTCAGATTCTGCCGGATTGCGGGTATAATCCGGAGGAACAGGAGCAGATTTTAAAGGCCATTGGCAGTCACCGAAGCGGCAGCCGTCCAAGCGGCGGCTGTCCGGAAACGCACGTTCCGGGGGAGGCCGGGCTGCCGGCCCTGCTGGCCCGGGCGGATAAGGAGGCCCGGTGCTGCTTTGCCTGCCCGGCGGAACCAGAGTGCCGTTGGAGCGAGGAGAAAAAGAACAAAAATATTCTGCGCTGAAAGCGGTTTTCAGGCAAGCGTACAGGAGGAATTTATGCAGATAGGCAATCGGGAGTTTGACACCAAACAGGGCGCATATGTCATGGGGATCCTAAACATCACGCCGGATTCCTTTTCCGACGGGGGCAAGTGGAATCAGATGGATGAAGCCCTGGCCCACGCAGAGGAGATGATCCGGCATGGGGCGGACATCCTGGATGTGGGAGGAGAGTCCACCCGGCCGGGGCACCAGCAGGTCTCGGAGGAGGAGGAGATTGGCCGGGTGGTGCCGGTGATTCGGACTCTCCGGGAGCAGTGGGACATTCCCATCTCCGTGGATACCTACAAAGCCTCCGTGGCGGAGGCGGCTCTTTACGCCGGAGCGGATCTGATCAACGATATCTGGGGACTCAAGTACGATCCCCGGATGGGGGAGGTCATTGCAGCCCACGGAGTGCCCTGCTGCCTCATGCACAACCGGGACAATACGGAATACCGGGATCTGATGCCGGATCTGTTGGAGGACCTGCGGGAATCCCTGGGCCTGGCGGACCGGGCAGGGATTCCCCGAGAGAAGATCCTGCTGGATCCGGGCATTGGGTTTGGCAAGACCCGGGAGCAGAATCTGGCGGTGCTCCGGCAGGTGGGGCAGCTGCGGACCCTGGGCTGCCCGGTCCTGCTTGGTACTTCCCGGAAGTCTGTGATCGGTCAGACCCTGGATCTGCCGGTGGACCAGCGGGTGGAAGGAACCATCGCCACCTCGGTTCTGGGGGTGATCCAGGGCTGCACCTTCTTCCGGGTCCACGATGTAAAAGAAAACCTTCGGGCCATCCGGATGACCCAGGCCATCGGATTTTATATTTGAATACGGCGGTAAGACAGGAGGAGCCAGCCATGGATCGCATTCACATTAAAAATCTGGAGATCTTCGCACACCATGGGGTGTTTCCGGAGGAAAATACCCTGGGCCAAAAATTTGTGATCTCTGCCACCCTCTATACGGACACGTCCCAGGCGGGCAGAACGGACGATCTGACCCAATCCATTCACTATGGGGAGGTGAGCCAGCGCCTGAAGCGGTACGTGGAGGAACATACCTTCCGGCTGCTGGAGCGAGTAGCGGAGGGAGCGGCGGAGGATTTGCTACTCCATGTTCCCCGGCTGGAACAGGTGGACCTGGAGGTGAAAAAGCCCTGGGCTCCGGTGGGCCTGCCGTTAGAGACGGTCTCCGTGGAGATCACCCGGGGGTGGCACACTGCTTACGTGGCCTTGGGTTCCAATCTGGGGGACCGGGAAGGATATCTGGACGGCGCAGTCCGGGCGCTGCGGGAGACCCGGGGCTGCCAGGTGGAGCGGGTCTCATCCCTCCGGCAGACGGTTCCCTACGGCTACACGGACCAGGGGAAGTTTTTAAACGGCTGCCTGCAGCTGCGAACCCTCCTCTCACCCCTGGATCTGCTGGCGCGGCTCCAGGAGATTGAGCAGGCGGCAGGGCGGGAGCGGAAGATCCACTGGGGCCCTCGGACGCTGGATTTGGATATTCTGCTTTATGATCAGGAGATCCTGAATCTGCCGGCGCTCACAGTCCCTCACCGGGATATGCAGAACCGGGATTTTGTGCTGTATCCCCTGGAGGAGATCGCCCCCTGGGTCCGGCACCCGGTCCTGGGAAAGACGGTGCTGGAACTGGCGGAGGCACTGCGGAGCAGAGAGGCTCAGAAAAGAGAAAGTGGGACATGCGAAAGCGAAGATCCCGGAAGCAAAAAGCACTGAGGAGAGGAGGCAGAGCCATGGAGCAGATTCGGGAGATGAGTCCGGCTTATCAGGAATATCTGCGGGATGAATCCCGGAAAATGGGAACGGCCCAGAGCATTTCATTCCCGGAGACGGAGGAAGAGGTCCAGGCCATTCTGCGGCAGGTCTGCGGCAAAAAGATTCCCGTGACCATTCAGGGAAGCCGCACCGGCCTGGCTGCTGCCGCCGTGCCCATGGGAGGCCACATCCTCAATATGAGCCGCATGAATCGGGTTTTGGGCATGAGCCAGAAAGAAGGGAGATTCCGGCTGCGGGTTCAGCCGGGGGTGATTTTGTCCCAGCTGCGGAAAGGGCTGGAGGAGCGCCGGTTCCCGGCGGAGGACTGGCCGGAAGCGGACCGGCAGGCATACGTCCAGTTTTGCCGGGCGCCGGAGCAGTTCTTCCCTACGGACCCCACAGAGACCTCCGCTAGCCTGGGCGGGATGGCGGCCTGCAATGCCTCCGGCGCCCGGAGCTTCCGGTATGGAGCGGCCCGGAATTATATAGAAGGCCTGCGGCTGGTGCTGGCGGACGGGGATGTGCTGGCTATGCGCCGGGGCCAGTTTGTGGCCCAGGGGAGGAGCCTGCAGCTGACGACGCTTTCGGGCCGGATCCTGGACGTTCCCCTTCCCACCTACCAGATGCCGGCGGCCAAAAACGCCTCCGGCTACTATGCGGCAAACCAGATGGATGCGGTGGATTTTTTGGTGGGTTCAGACGGGACCCTGGGAGTGATCACAGAACTGACCCTGGAACTTTTGCCGCTGCCGCCGGTGATCTGGGGCGTCAGCTGCTTTTTGGGGAGCGAAGCGCAGGCGGTGGCCTTTGTGGAAAAAATCCGGGGCCAGCTGGAATCCCTGGCCGCCCTGGAGTATTTTGACACCGGCGCTTTAAAGATCCTCCGGCAGGAAAAAGCAAAAAGCACGGCCTTTGCAGGCCTTCCCCTGCTGCCGGAGCAGGCGGAGGCCTGTGTGTACGCGGAATTTCACTGTCAGCAGGAGTCCCAGGCCTTGGCGGCTCTGTACCGGACAGGGGAGATTTTGGAGGAAGCCGGGGGGAGTGAAGAGAACACCTGGGTGGCCCGAAACGCCCTGGACCGGGGGCAGCTGCAGTTTTTCCGCCATGCGGTTCCGGAGAGTGTCAACCGGTGGATTGACGAGCGCCGGAAGCAGGATCCTTCCCTGACCAAGCTGGCGGCGGACATGTCAGTCCCGGACGCTTACCTGGAGCAGGTGCTGGATCTGTACCGGGAGGGCTTGGCCCGGTATGGGCTTACCAGCGCCATCTGGGGCCATATCGGCAACAATCATCTCCACGTCAACATCCTACCCTGGAACAAGGAGGATTACCAAAAAGGAAAAGTTCTGTACCGGGAGTGGGCCGCCAAGGTGACGCAGATGGGCGGCGCCGTCTCCGCGGAACACGGTGTGGGCAAGCTGAAAGCGGAGTATCTGACGGTCATGTACGGACCGGAGCACATCCGGGAGATGGCGCGGGCCAAGCAGGTGTTTGACCCGGATTTTCTCTTGGGGCGCGGCAATCTGTTTGCTCCGCCAGGGGAGGAGGCATAAGATGCGGATTTTGGTATGTGTCAAACAGGTCCCTTCCAGCAGCCAAGTGCGGCTGGATCCGGAGACCAAAACCCTGATTCGGGATGGGCTCCAGTCGGTGTTAAATCCCTTTGACGCCTATGCCATAGAGGAGGCGGTGCGGTGGAAGGAAGCTTTGGGAGGAACCGTGACGGTACTCAGCATGGGAATTCCCTCCACGGAACGGCTTCTCCGGGACGCCATGGCCCGGGGAGCAGACGAGGGCGTTCTTCTCACCGGCCGGGCCTTTGCCGGCGCGGATACCCTGGCCACATCCTACACTCTGGCGGCTGGGATCCGGCGGTTGGGGGATTTTTCCCCGATCCTCTGCGGCCGGATGGCGGTGGACGGGGATACGGCTCAGATCGGGCCGGAGTTGGCGGAACAGCTGGGGATCCCCCATGTGACGGAGGTAAGCCGGATCCTGTCTGTGCAGGATAGACAGGCCGTGGTGGAAAAGGAGGCGGAAGGCGCCCGGTTTCAGCTGGCAGTGGAACTGCCGGCGCTTCTCACAGTGACCCGGGAGATCAACCAGCCCCGGCTTCCCTCCCTGGCAGGCATTCGCCGGGGGGAAGCGGGAACGGTCCGTGTTTGGGGAGTCCGGGAACTTTGCGTCAGCCCGGAACGGACGGGGTTGGCCGGATCCCCCACCCAGGTGGTGGAGACCTGCGTGCCCAAACGGGAACAGATTTGCGAACCTCTGGAGGGAACATTGGCGGAAAAAGCGGCGGCGGTGCTGCGCCTCTGGAATACTCTTGGGGGATAACTGGCTGCCAAGGAAAACACGCCAAGACAGCGGCGAAAGGAGATGGAAAGATGGCGGGACTGGTGATTGACCGGCATGCCTGCGTGGGCTGCGGCCTGTGCGCGTCGGCCTGCCCCTTTGGAGCCATTACGGTCCAGAGAGGGACGGCGGAATCCAATGAATCTTGCACCCTGTGCGGCGCCTGCGTGGATGTCTGCCCGGTGCAGGCCCTCTCCATGAAGCGGGCAGGGCAGGAAGCATCGGAGGGATTTCAGGATCTCTGGGTTTTTGCGGAACTGACAGAAGATGGGTTGGCGCCAGTGGTCCGGGAGCTTCTGGGAGAGGGGCGCAAACTGGCGGACGCCCGGGGCTGCCGCCTGGCAGCGGTACTCTTGGGCGGAGCCGGGGCTTTCCGGGAGGCAGAACTGATCTGCCTGGGAGCGGATCTGGTCTATTACTGCCGGGATGGGCAGCTGGCAGAGCCACTGGAGGAGCCTTACGCCCAGGTGCTTGCGGTCATGGTGGAGCGCTACCGGCCGGAGGCGTTTCTGTTTGGGGCCACCAGCTTTGGACGTTCTCTGGCCCCCAGGCTGGCAGCCCGGCTGAGGACGGGGCTGACGGCGGACTGCACAGAGTTGTCCGTCTCAGATGGCCTGCTGCGGCAAACCCGCCCGGCCTTTGGAGGCAACCTGATGGCAACCATCCTCTGCCCATCCCGGCGTCCCCAGATGGCCACGGTCCGGCCAGGGATCTTTGCCCCGGCCATTCCGGATCCCACCCGGTCCGGCCGGGTTCGGGAATTCCCGCTGCCGGAACTGACCAGCCGCGTCCAGGTGTTGGAACGGGTGAAACTGCCGCCGGTGGAATCCATAGCCGGCGCGCCGGTGCTGGTGGTGGCAGGCCGGGGCATTGGCAGCAGAAAAAATCTGGCCCTGGTCCAGGAATTTGCCCATCGGATCGGCGCTGCCTGGGGCTGCTCCCGGCCCTTGGTGGATGCAGGCTGGTGTGAGCACGCCCACCAGGTGGGCCAGACTGGCTGCACTGTAGCGCCCCGGCTTTTGATCAGCTTGGGCGTGTCCGGCGCCATCCAACACCTGGCCGGAATCTCCCGGGCGAAGACCATTGTGGCGGTGAACACAGACCCCAAAGCGCCTATTTTTCAGGTGAGCCGCTATGCGGTGACGGAGGACTGTGTGGAGGTCCTCCGGGAATGGCTACGGCAGCTGCCCCAGGGGGAGGGAGCATAACCCGGGGAAAGAGCGGGATGGGAAGCCGGTCAGGCGCGGCGGCGCTTTACGTCTCTTCCAGGGGAAGGGTGAAGGAAAACACGGCTCCATGCTGGTGGTTCCGGGCCTCAATGCTCCCTCCGTGGGCAGTGACAATGGTCTTACAGATGGAAAGGCCGATCCCCATGCCTTTGGTGGAATCGCTGCTGCCGTTGGCGTTGGAATTGTAGCCGTCAAAGATGGTGGCAAGCCGCTCCGGCGCAATGCCCACGCCAAAATCATACACGGAAAAACAGACAAAACCGTTTTGAGTGAAAATCCGGCATTCTATGGGCTTTTCGCTGTGAGAGTGACGGATGGCGTTATCCATCAGATTGATTAAGACCTGCTCAATGAGGGTGGGATCCATGGGCGCTAAAATCAACTCATCCGGCATAAAAACCTGCACGTTGGCATCCGGAATCCGCTTCTTCAGCCGGGAAATGGCCCCGGCGATCACCTCCTCCACCGCTTCCAGTGACTTGTTGATCTTGGCGGCGCCGGTGTCGGAGATCCGGGTGACGGAGAGCAGGTTCTCCACCATGTTCAACAGCCACTCCCCGTCCTCATGGACATTCTGAATCAGCTGCCGCTTTTCCTCCTCTCCCAGGGAAGTTCTGTTTTCCAGATAGGTGGCGCTGGCGCCAATGATGCTGGTCAGCGGCGTCCGCAGGTCATGGGAGATAGCCCGAAGCAGGTTGGCGCGCATCCCCTCTTTCTCTGCCTCCATCAGCATTTGCTCCCGCTCCCGGTTCAAACGGGTCTGCTCCGCCAGATGGGTGGTGGTGGTGCTGGTGATCAGGGTGATGGCCAGCATGCCAATGAAGGTGATCGGATATCCAGCCAGGGAAAAATTCAGAGCCCAGAACGGATAGGTGAAAAAGTAGTTGATGGCAATGACGCTGGCCAGGGAGGCCAGGGCGCCCCAGATATAGCCGGTGGTGCTCCTGGCAATGGTCACAATGGCCAGCATGTACAGGATGGTGATATTAACGGTATTGTCAGCCAGCCCTTGGTACAGGAAAGACAGCGCAGAGGCGATAAACAGCGCAGCCGCTGTGATCCCCAGGTTGCGCAGAAAACTTTTTCGGGTGGTTTTGGCTTGGGGCACAGTCATGGGACTCTCCTTGTTCCCTGCGGCGGGCCGTTACAGGCGGGCGGCCGCCAGGGCCAGCAGCATGTTTTGGCGGGTGATGCGGTACAGTTCGGATTCGCCGGTGGTCCGTTTGATTTCCTCCAAGGCCTCCTCATAGACCGGAATGGAGTTTTCATACCGGGCTGCCCGGTAGTAGAGGTCGGCCAGGGCGGCCAGGGCGGCGCCGTAGCGGACATCCTCCGGATTCCGGCTGCTCCCTTCCCGGGCAATGTCCAGAACGCGGCGCTGGCAGTCCAACGCCTGGTTATAGTCTTCCAGCTGCTGGTACAGTCCGCTGAGGGTGTTTAAGATCTCCGCCATCTCCGGGCTGGCATCCATTCCGTGCTGTGCAAAGAAGGTCTCGGCTCTCTGGGCGTATTCCAGTCCTTGGCCGGTGACCCGGGCTTCCAGACAGGCGGAGGCGGCGTTTTGCAGCAGAGTCCCGTACAGACCGGCCTGGGAGAAGCCCATCCGCTCCGCCATCTCCAGGGCCTGAGATGCGCTGGGAAGGGCTTCGGCAGGTCTTCCGGCTTTCCGGTACAACTCGGTGAGTTCGTTGGTCAGGGTCAGGGCTGCCTGGGAGTCCGGCTCAGACTGGGCCAGATGTTCTTGGAGAAGGCGTTCTGCCTCTTCCCAGTTTTGCTGGGAGAGAAGGGAATCCAGTTGCTGAAACATAGCAGATAAATTCATTTTGAATCAGTTCCTTTCCATATGATTCTACTTCTACCCAGTTTAGCATGGAAAGGGCAGAAAAGCAAATGCAGGTTGTGGCAAAAAACGGGCAAAAGGGACAGCGTCTGACGCAAGAGGAGAAAAATAGCCGGGAAAGGAGTCGGAGATGGCAGAAGCGGGGAAGACGAAACAGACGGAGCAAGAGGCAAAACAGCAGGGGAAGGCGGCAGCACTTCCGCAGGAGGCGGCGGAACCCCAGAGGCATTTTGTCTATATGCTCCGGTGCCGGGACGGCAGTTTGTACACCGGCTGGACCACCCACCTGCAGGAGCGGGTTTGGATCCACAATCAGGGCAAGGGGGCCAAATACACCCGGAGCCGCCGGCCGGTGGAACTGGTCTACTGGGAGGAGTATCCGGACAAGAGCCAGGCCCTGCGCCGGGAGCGGGAGATCAAAGGGCTGGACCGGCAGGAAAAGCAGCGTCTCATAGCCGGAGGGGCAGGCAAACTGGACCCGTGTCCTTTTAGGGGAGGATCTTAAGAAATTCTTCTGTTGCCGGAATTGGACCTTCATGGTATATTCTAGGCGTACTAGTAATGATAGTACACCTAAAATGGGAGGTGCAGCGGATGTTCCAAATTGACGTTATGAGCCGCAAACCGGTGTACGAGCAGCTGATCAATCAGATGGAACGGTTCATCCTCACGGGAGTCATCCACCAGGACGACCAGATCCCGTCTATTCGGAGTCTTTCGGTGGAGTTGGCGGTGAATCCCAACACCATCCAGAAGGCCTATTCAGAACTGGACCGGCGCGGTATTACGTATTCCGTCCCGGGACGGGGCAGTTTTGTGGCGGCGGGAGCCGTGGGACGGATCGGGGAGAGAAGGAGGAGCAAATTGAAGGAATTTATCGCGCTGGTCAGTGAACTGGCTTTGGCAGGAATCAAAAAGGAAGAGATCATAGCATGTGTGGAGGGGGCTTTCCAGGAAACGGAGGCGGAGCGATGATCAAGGTAACGGGACTTACCAAAAAATTTGAGGATTTTACGGCGTTAAACCAGATTTCCTGCACCATTCCCCACGGCTGTATCTACGGGATGGTGGGCTCCAACGGGGCCGGGAAATCCACCTTCCTGCGGTTGGTCAGCGGCGTCTACCGGCCGGACGCAGGTCAGGTGGAGATGGACGGAGCCCCGGTTTATGAGAATCCGGCGGTGAAGGCTCAGATTGCCTATGTGCCGGATGACCTGTATTTTCTGGGCGGCGCTTCCATGGACCGGATGGCCAAGTTATACGAAGCGGTCTACCCGGACTTTAACCGGAACCGGTACCAGTATCTGACGGAGAATTTTGGCCTGAACCCCCGAAAGCCCATCCACACTTTTTCCAAGGGCATGAAACGCCAGGCGGCCATTGTGCTGGCGCTGTCCGCCCATCCCCGGTATCTGTTTTTTGACGAGACCTTTGACGGTCTGGATCCGGTGATGCGGAATCTGGTGAAATCCCTGATCTGTGAGGATGTGCTGGAGCGGCAGGCCACCGCCATCATCACCTCCCATTCCCTGCGGGAACTGGAGGATACCTGTGATCAGCTGGCGCTGCTGCACCGGGGCGGACTGGTGTTGGAGAGTGATGTGCAGAACTTGAAAACTTCTCTGTTCAAAGTCCAGGTGGCCTTCCATGAGGATTACAATGAGACACTCTTTGAGGGAGTGGAGATGCTTCACTATTCCAAACGGGGGGCTGTGTCCAACCTAATCGTCCGGGGACAGCAGGAGGAGACGGTGTCCAAGATTGCCGCTCTGCATCCGGTGCTGTTGGATGTGTTGCCGCTGACCTTGGAGGAAGTTTTTACCTATGAGATGGAGGCCCTGGGATACTACTTTGCCCCCAGCGGCTATGGTTTTGTGGAGGGAAAGGAGGGAAAATATGAAAAGAAGCTGGTTTGACGGCGGCCTGTACCGGGAAGGACTGCGGCAGCTGCAGGTCATAGGAATTTTGAGTCTGGTGCTGCTGACCCTGGCGGCGGTGCTGGCGCCGGTGGGTCGCGCCGTCAACATCTCCAGCGTGGAGGCGGCCTGTCTGGCCACCGGGGAGACCTTTCGCCCGGAAACACTGACCTTCCTCTCCTCCCATCCCCTGCTGGTACTGTGCTTTCCGGTGCTGGCGCCGGTGATGAGCCTCTATCTGTTCCACATCCTGGACCGGCGGGAGGCCTGTGATTTTTACCACTCCATTCCCCAGACCCGGGGCTGCCTGTTTGTCAGCCTGACGGCGGCGCTGTTTACCTGGCTTTTGGCTATCCTTTTGGTCTCTTCGCTGGTAAACCTGGCGGTGTGCCAGCTGCTTGGCCGGTATTTAACCCTGACCTTCAGATCCATCCCGCCGCTGCTGTTGAATTTGACGGCGGCCACCTTGCTGGTATCCGCAGCGGTTCTTTTGGCCATGAGCCTCACCGGCACCCTGTTCACCAACATGGTGGTGGCCCTGCTGATTCTGTTCCTGCCCCGGGCTATTTTGTTGGCAGTGACCATATGCCTCAGCTCGGCCATGCCCTATGTCAGCAGCTCCCATCTGTTTCCGTTTCTGGATTATTCCTGGAACGTGGTGGCCGGCGTTATCATTGGCTGCTTTGACGGCACGGCGGGGGATGTGATCTACCGTTGGCAGTCCGGCGTTTATACGCTGGTGCTGGCCTTGCTTTATCTGGTGCTGGCCGGCGTCTGCTTTGTGCGCCGGAAGAGCGAAGCTGCCGGCCAGGCGGCTCCCAGCCGGCGTCTGCAGCTGGCCTTCCGCCTGGCGGTGTCCCTGACCGTCTGCCTGATCCCCATGGGCATGATCTTTGATTTCCTTGCCGGAGGGAGCGAGATCGGCGGCAGCTGGCTTTTTACCCTGCTGGTGCTCTACCTGATAGCGGTGATCGCCTACTTCCTGTATGAGCTCATTGCCACCCGAAAGTTGCGGAATCTGACCCGGGCGGTGCCGGGGCTGGGAATGCTGGCGGGTTTAAATTTGCTGTTGATCTTTGGCATGTTTGGCATTTATCGGTATACCTCCTCCCAGCAGCCGGAGGCGGAAGAGATCTCCTACGTGTCTCTTCAAGCGGACAGAACGGTTTGGGTGATCACCTCCAGTTCCTCCCAGTCTGAGCAACAGATGAGTCCCTACTTTGACACGCTGCTGGAGGATGTGCAGCTGGATTCCCCGGAGGTGCGGAACATGGTGAGCCAGCGGCTGCGCCAGACCATTGAATACTACAGCGGTTCCGGGGATCTGGAGGCAAACCGGCTTTTCGGCAGCGGAAACACCTGGTCTTGCCTTCTGCGGATTCAGGCAGGAAACAAGGCCTTGTACCGGAATGTATATCTGACGGAAGCGGATCTGCAGCTGCTGAAGCGCAATCTCCAGCAAAAGCCGGAGGTCCAGGAGATCTACCAGAACCTGCCGCCGGACGAAGAGCGGGAGACCACCGTTTCTTCCGGAAAACTCAGCGATGCCGCAGCCGGCCGGGTCTATGAGACCCTTCGGGCGGAAGTGGCGGAGATGGACTTTTCCCAGTGGTACTCCCTGGTGGAAGGAACGGATCAGACCAGCGGCAACACTGTGGTGGCCTACCTGAGCATGAGCACCTATTGGAATAGCCAGTGGCTGGGAACCGATCTGCCCATCTCCACCGCCATGCCGGAGACCTTCCGGACGTTTATGGAGGAATACCAGGCGGCTATGGAGAGCAGTACAGAAGATCTGTTGCAGGCGCTGGGGGACGGATCCGCTTTCCTGGTTGGCCTCTATTGTTCCGGGTATGAAGAGGGCCGGTTCGCTTTCTATGGAAATCGGGATTTCAACTTCGATCCCTATGCGGAAGAATGGGAGGGGATGGAAGAGGACGCGGAAGAAGCGGTGGAGGACCTCACCGAAGAAGAGGCGGTGTCTCATTTGGCCTGGAACTCCGATGTGGACGAGACGCAGGAGCGGCAGGAGAGCCAGCAGGCTGGGGCTGCGCTGAAGCAGATGCTGGACCAGCGCTTGGGGGAACCGGTGGAGGCCGGAAAAGACTTTTTAAGCCTCGAGATTTCCTCCTATGTGGGCGGAGAATATCGGTATCTGCCTCTGTATGTGGCGGCAGGCCGGGAGGATATTCCCCAGGAACTGCAGGAACTGATGGATTTTTCCGAGGTGGCCGCAGTCCGGGCCAGATCCAGCTGAGCATCCCGGCTGGCACATCAAAAACGGACGGAAGCAGGCAAGGTTTCATGCCACTTCCGTCCGTTTTTCAATTCATTTTGAAATTCTATTCAGTCAGTCTTTCTTTCCAGTGAACTTGCTCATGATCCAGACGACGATCATAATGATGATGCTGGCGGCGAAAATGCCCAGCATGCCTTTCCAGAGAATCTCCAATGCAATCAAAAAGTTTTCCATGTTTGACTTCCTCCTTTACAAGAACTGGCTGACCAGGCTGATCACGAGACCGCCGGCCACCACAGATGCGATCTGACCGGAAACGTTGGCTCCCGCCGCATGCATCAGAATGATGTTGGTGGGGTCCTCCTCCATGGCCATTTTCTGAACCACCCGGGAGGACATGGGGAACGCGGAGATACCCGCTGCGCCGATCATGGGGTTGATCTTTTCCTTCCGGAATAGGTTCAGGATCTTGGCAAAGACCACACCGCCGATGGAGTCAAAGACAAAGGCCAGCAGGCCAATGATCATGATCATAATGGTTTCCGGTTGCACAAACTGATCTGCCCGCATGCTGAAGGAGATGGTGATGCCAAGGAGCAGGGTGATCAGGTTGGCCAGATTGTCCTGGGCCGTCTGGGACATGGTCTTCACCACGCTGCACTCCCGGAGCAGGTTGCCGAACATCAAAAAGCCAACCAGGGCTACCGAAGACGGGGCAAGGAAGCCCACAATGAAGGTTACCGCAATGGGGAAGGCAATCCGCATGGGGCGGCTGACGGTTCTGGCGTGATAGTTCATGTGAATCCGCCGCTCCTTTTTGGTGGTGACCAGCTTGATGGCAAAGGGCTGGACAATGGGCACCAGGGCCATGTAGGAGTAGGCGGCCACCGCAATGGGTCCCACAAACCGGGAATCCAGAATCTGGGACACCAGAATGGAGGTGGGGCCGTCGGCGGCGCCAATGATGCCGATGGAGGCGGCGTCCTTTAGGTCAAAGCCCATCAGCGCGGCGGCGCAGATGGCAAAGAAAATACCAAATTGAGCGGCGGCCCCGAACAGGAACATCACCGGCTGGGACAGCAGCGGTCCAAAATCGATCATGGCGCCGATGCCAATGAACAGCAGGATCGGCATGGCCTCAGAGGCCTCAATGCCCACCTCAAACAGCCACTGGATGATGCCGTTGGTTGCCACCTTGCCTTCCACCAGCTGGTCAATGACGCCGCTCATGGGCAGATTAACCAGAATGGCGCCAAAACCCATGGGAAGCAGCAGAGAAGGCTCATACTCTTTCTTGATGGCCAGGTAGATGAGCAAAATGCCGATGGCGTACATAACCACCTGCTGCCAGGTTACATTTATCAAACCTTCCACTAAAAAATCCATTGTTTTTCTCTTGTTCTCCTTTGTCTCAGAATATTTGGGAATTGTTTTGTATATAAAAAGACTTTTGCCCAGAATTCCTGTGCAAAAGTCTTGCCATTTCAACTCCATGCGGGTCCCTGAACCGTATTGACGCATTGGAATCCATGTTTATGCCGGCTACTCCCTTTTACAGTTCTTAAGTATAGCCAAAAAAGAACATGCTGTGTGTTAAGATTTCGCTAAGAAACAGAAT
>CAZDOQ010000028.1:0-2711 GCA_964507035.1 uncultured Lachnospiraceae bacterium
GGACAACACCGTATTGAACACCGCGGCGGAGGCCACGCTCACCGGCACGGCCAGAAACAGCAGCCGGGGGAACATGGCGCTTCTCTCCTCCTCATGGGAGCAGGCTCCCAGAATCAGGCTGCCGCCGGAGGAAAAGCCGCAGCCATGGACCGGGAAGGGCTGGGCTTAGCTTTCACCTGGTCTGGGCGTTCAATCAAAGATCAGTTCCTCCCAGAACAGCAGGAAATAGGCCAATGCCAGCAGGTCCGCACAGCCGCCGGGGCTCACATTCCGGGCCATGAACTCCTGATCCAGAGCCAAGATTTCTTCCTCTGTGGGAGGTTCCGGTCCCGCCAAAAGCGCCGCCGCCTTTTGCTGCAACTCCTGGTGGACAGCCCGGCTGGAGCGGGCGATCATGTTGGTGTCCGTCACATGGGCAATGAGGGAAAGCAGCGCCAGGGAACCGGCCCGGGACAGGCTGGCCCCTTCCTCCATCGCATGGCGAAGCACCGGAAGGGCGTACCGCTGCACGGAGAGAAAACCGCTGGCCGCCTCCCCGCGGATGCCCGGAATGCCGTAGGCCAGGTACTGCTTCTCTCCTGCCGTCAGCTTGTCCCGGCCTTCCAGACCGGCCAGATCCCGCTGCAGGGCAGGCATGGCCGCATCCCCGGCCCGGCGGCAAACCCACTCTGCGTCCGGCTTCCGGTGATCTCCCAACAGCTGCCCTAAAGCGCCGCAGAGGATCCCCAGGGAAAAGATCATGCCTTTGTGGGTGTTGACCCCACCGGTGGCCTCAAACATCACCTGCTCCGCCTCCTGCCCCAGGGGCCGGAGATGTTTGAGCAGGGAATCCGGGGACAGGCTGTGCTGCTCTTCCCCGGTTTCCACACAGTCCACAAAGTACCCCTCCAACGCACGGCAGCTTTTTTCAAACAACTCCACGTCCATATCCTGGTGGGAGCCGGTGTTGTTCCGGTCCACCAGCCCCGGCTTGGGCGTGGTGTAAACCTCCCACAGCATAGCCATACGGCACAGGCGTCCCACCAGTTCCGCCGAGGGACCTATCAGGCGGATCTCCTCTGCCATCAGCTCCACGGTCTTCTGCTGCAGTTCCTCCACCGAATGAACCCGTCCCCCAGCACAGTCCGCTGCCACTTCCCCGCAGATCAGACAGGTCCGGGGCGGATAACCGATATCCTGCCGGGAAACTTTGGTGCCGTCCGGTCCCAGAACGTCTATATCCAACAGGCGGCCCAAGGGAGAATTTTCCTCCACCTCTGTCAGGACCCGTTTGACAGCCAGGGAGTCTGCGTCCACCACCCAGTATGCCTCCGGTCCATAGGGGTAAAAGAGTACTTGGGCCTCCGACACCCCCATCTGCCTGTTCTTGAATGCCTTCCCAATGCGCCGCCGTCCGATGGCAAAGGCCTCCTCCGCCAACGGAAAAACCTTCACTGGCCCCGCAATATTCAGGGTAAAACAGACCAGGGTTTTCTGATAGATGTCCAGCAGCCGCCGCTGGGTAGCGGCCCGCCGTTCTCTTCCCGCAAGCATTTCCGGAAGATCCACAGAATGTCCCAAAATCCAGTTCCGAGCCCGCATGGTACTGCCTCCTTTCCGCTACTTGCCGTGCTCTTCACGGCATCCCGTTACACCCGGAAGGTGTTTCTTCTGGTAGTCTCCATCCTACACTATTTTGTGGAAAGTTGCAAGTCTATAGAAGTAACATGAAATCACCAAGGCCATGGCGGTCAAACTGCTCCCAGGAGTTGTGTGAGTTTGAAAAGGGGCGTCTGCCTCACTTCCGTCCGGGAGGAGGCAGACACCCTATTTAGGCGCTTTAAGCATACATTTTTTTCATCTGTTCCATCTGCTCCCGGGTCAGAATCAGGTGGAAGCCGGCCGGGTTGAACAAAAACCCTTTGGACTCTTGAATCAGGTATTTGGGCAGTTCCTCATAGGGAATGGACAGCAGGCAGAGTTTGGCGTTTTTGTTCTTGACATTGAACTTTTCAAACTCTCCCAGATCCGAGTAGCAGGGCAGAAAAACGTTTCCAGCCTGGTCTTTGACAAAGGGAATTTTTGCCTTCTGGCTCTTGTCCTTGGGATCCCATTTCCCCTTGACCTCGCTGACATCCACCGCCAGGATAAAGCGGGATTTCATAAAATTCACCGCCATCTCCTCCTCCATGGACCGGAGCCGTTTCTTCTCCTCCAGGTCCCGCTCCACGGGCCGCCGCAGCTCCTGGATAAAATACAGGGCCGTCAGCTGCAGCTGCGGGTTCATCTTGGAGAGCTTTTCCTGGACCATATCCCCCAGTTTCGGCTTGGGAGCCAGCTGCTGCAGATCCACCCGCACCGGCAGACCTCCCTCCTGCACCATCACCGTATTGGCCCCCACCGAATACAGCCCCGTCAAAAAGCGCTGGATCTGGGCTTTGGGAATCTTCACCACCAACAGGCGGTATTTCTGCTCCGCATAGGTCCTGGCCAGTTCCCGCATATAGTTCTCCTTCGAAGAGACATAGACCTGGTCGTCAAAGGTCTCCGGGTCGCACACCAAAAAGGGCAGGTTGGTGGCCTGGGAGTACAGCGCAAAAAGCTGCTCATATTGTTCAAATTTTTTCTTCCAAAAACGATTGTCTACCGTCATACGATTTTTCCTCTGCCATTCCGGCTTTCCGTCTTTTCAGTACATGAATGGTTGTCCACTTCCTATTTTATAAATCCCC
>CAZDOQ010000028.1:2811-15929 GCA_964507035.1 uncultured Lachnospiraceae bacterium
GTCTGGCACTCTGTTTTCATGGACCGGTCTGCCTCTTTTAACAATCATGTGATGTGGTTATTGGAGAATCCAGCAAACAGCCGGCAACGTTAAAATGGAGCAGACGGTGGTGACAAAGATCCCTCCCATGGCGTAGTCCCCGTCAGACCCGGCGGACTTGGCCATCATGACAATGGTGGACATGGAAGGCAGCGCCGTCAGCAGCGTCATGGTCAGATGAATCTCATCTGTAATGGGGAACAGCCCCAGCACCTGGTAGAACACCAGCGGGAGCAGCAGCATTTTCACCACCGCAATCCCGTAAAATTCTTTGTAGCGGATATATTTGCGGATGTCCATGCAGGCAAAAACGCCGCCCAGGTAGATCATGGCAATGGGCGTGGCGGTGGCGCCGATCTTCTGCAGAGCCGTGTTCAGCAGGGCCGGGGGCCGGATGCCCGTCAGGACCACCGCCACCGCCAGGACAATGGCCACGGTGGAGAGATTGATCAGCTTCTTGGGATTAAACCGTCCCTTACCCGAGGGGGATGTGAGCTTCACGCCAACGGTCCAGAGGATCAGCTGGTCAATGATGGTGAACACGGAGATGTACAGCATCCCGTTTTCCGGATAAATGCTGGTGATGATGGGGATGCCAATGAAGCCAATGTTCCCGAACATGGCCAGAGCATGGTAGACATGCCCCTGATCCCCCTTGACCCGGAACAGCACCGTCAGGCCCTTGCCCAGGCTGAAGATGAAAATATACATCAGAATGGTAAAGCCCAGAATGGAGGCAGATTGGAACAGCGTATTCCGGTCCACCCCATTGATGGTGTTGGCAAAGATCATCACCGGCAGCGCCAGCTTCATGACAAACCGGGAGATGATTTCCAGGGAATCCCGGTTTAAAACCTTGGACAGCACCATAACAATGCCCACCAAAATGTAAATGACGAACAGGCCGATCTGCTCCATCAAAATTGAAAATGTACTCATATTTCCTCTTTCCTCTCACGATTGACAGCATCACTTACTATTTTTATGACGATTCGCGGCACACACACAAACAGGCTGTTTCCAGCGGCCGAAATAAGCGTCCAGCCGCTCATATAGCCCATTTCCAGGATGGTGTTGGGCTCCTGGCACCAGTTCGTACCGGGCAAATTGGTTCAGCAGATGGTCCCGCCGCCCAGCACCACCCCGTCCCGGTAAAAGACCAACACCTGGCCGGGGGTGGCGGCCCGCACCGGTTCGTCAAAAACGCACTCTGCCAGATCCTCTCCCACCATACGGATAACGCCAGCCTCTCCCCGGTGGCTGTACCGGATCTTGGCCGTCACGGGAAGCGGCTCCGGAAGCCCCGGCGCCCCCATAAAATTCAGGTCCCTGCACCGGACCCGGCGGGTAAACAGCTGCTCGTTGGAGCCCAGCACCACCTGATTGGTCTCCGGACAGAGTTTTTGCACAAACATAGGGACGCCAAAGGCAATGCCCAGCCCCTTCCTCTGCCCCACGGTGTAATGGGTCAGTCCCCGGTGGCGGCCCAGCACCCGCCCTTTCGCGTCCACAAAATCTCCCTCTGCCGGGGCCTGTCCCCGATGGCGGCTGATAAACGCTGCATAATCCTGATCCGGTATGAAGCAGATCTCCTGGCTGTCCGGCTTATGGGCTACCGGCAGCCCGGCCTGCTCCGCCATTTTCCGCACTTCCTCCTTGGAATAGCGCCCCAGGGGCATTTGGGTATGGGCCAGCTGTTCCTGGGTCAGCCGGTATAAGGCGTAGGTCTGATCCTTGGCGGCGTAGGCGGCCCGTTCCACCGCGTAGCGCCCGTTTTCCAGCTTCCGGATCCCGGCATAGTGGCCTGTGGCAATCCAGTTTGCGCCCAGCCGCCGGGCCTCCGCCAGCAGGGCTTCCCATTTGATATACCGGTTGCAGGCTACACAGGGGTTGGGGGTCCGCCCCGCCTCATACTCCGCCATGAAATACTCCACTACCTGCCGCCGGAAAGGTTCCCGAAAGTCCATCGCCACATGGGGAATCCCCAACACTTCCGCCACCTGACGGGCCTCTGAAACCGCAGAAGGGCCACAGGAGCCGTCTTTCGCTCCTGTGGCTTCCTCCTGCCAGGTCTCCATGGTCACGCCGATCACCTGCCATCCTTCCTGCTGCAGCAGCCAGGCTGCCACGGAGGAGTCTACGCCTCCGGACATGCCAATCACAATCTTTTCTCCCATGTTCCTGTTTTCCTTTCACTCCGAAAGCTGATCGCTCCGTGCCTGCGGCGCTTGTCGGGGCTTTCTTTTAGTAATCTTCTTCCTCTTCGTGTTCGCTGATGTCGTTGACTGGTTTTTCCAGGCCGGGGATTTCCAGGTGGTTTTTTTCTGCGTAGTCCCAGAGGGCTGCGTGGATGGCTTCCTCGGCCAGCAGGGAACAGTGGACTTTTACAGGCGGCAGACCGTCCAGGGCGTCCATCACCGCTTTGTTGGTCACCTGCAGGGCTTCGTAGATGCTTTTGCCTTTCACCAGTTCCGTGGCCATGCTGCTGGTGGCTACAGCGGCTCCGCAGCCGAAGGTCTTAAATTTCACGTCCTGGATGATCTGATTTTCGTCCACATCCAGATAGATCCGCATGATATCGCCGCATTTGGCGTTGCCCACGGTGCCTACCCCGCTGGGATTCTCCATCTCTCCCACGTTCCGGGGATTCTGAAAATGATCCATCACCTTTTCACTGTACATATCTCATTCCTCCGTATTCTGTGATGAAGGTGTCAAAAGGTATTTTGACGCCCATATTTCAAGCATGTCCGCCGGTTTTCACCCTCTGGCGGCGGACTTCTTCATAAAATCTTCGTAGAGAGGGGACATGGCCCGCAGCCGGGCCACAATCTCTTTCAGCCGCTCCACCACAAAATCTATCTCCTCCCGGGTGTTTTTCTCCCCCAGGGTCAGGCGCAGAGAGCCGTGGGCAATCTCATGGGGCAGGCCGATGGCCATAAGCACATGGGAGGGATCCAGAGAACCGGTGGTGCAGGCGGAACCGCTGGAACCGCAGATTCCCTCCATATCCAGCATGATCAGCAGGGATTCCCCCTCTATGAACTGGAAACTGAAATTGGCATTTCCCGGCAGCCGCCGTCTCCGGTCCCCGTTGAGCCGGGTGAATGGGATCTCCTGCAGGATTCGGTCAATCAGATAATCCCGAAGGCCGGTGATCCGCTCCACCGTCTCCTTCCGCTCTGCCATAGCTAACTCCACCGCTTTCCCCAGTCCCACAATCCCCGGCACATTCTCCGTGCCCGCCCTGCGTTTTCTCTCCTGGGCACCGCCGTGGATGAAGGAGCGGATTTTAACGCCTTTTCGGATATACAGAAAACCAATCCCCTTGGGGCCGCCAAACTTGTGGGCGCTGGCGCTGAGCATGTCAATATGATAGGAGTCCACGGAGATATCCAGGTGAGCAAAGGCCTGTACCGCGTCTGTGTGGAACAGAATCCCCTTTTCCTTGGCAATGGCGCCAATCTCCTCTATGGGTTCCAGAGTCCCAATCTCATTGTTGGCAAACATGACGCTGATCAGGAAGGTGTCCGGACGGATGGCCTTCCGCACTGCCTCCGGGGAGACCAGCCCTCCCTCGTCCACATCCAGATAGGTCACCGCCACCCCGCGCTTTTCCAGGTATTCACAGGTGTGGAGAATGGCGTGGTGTTCAATTTTGGTGGTGATGATATGACCGCCGCCTTTGCCGCAGGCTTCCGCCGCCGCCTTTAAGGCCCAGTTATCCGCCTCCGTGCCGCCAGCGGTAAAATAGATTTCCTCCGGCTTGGCGCCCAGGGCCTTCGCCACCGTGGCCCGGGCCTGATCAATGGCCTGTTTGCTCTCCGCCCCCAGTCCGTAAACGGAGGAAGCGTTTCCGTATTTTTCTGTAAAGTAAGGCAGCATGGCTTCCGCCACCTCCGGGCGGGTGGCCGTGGTTGCCGCATGGTCCAAATAGATAATGGGTTTCATAGGATCCTTCCTTTCCGGCACTCTGACCTGTTTCTTATTCTATTATGAAGCGGGGCTCAAAAAGTCTTTTCACTCCGAAAGCCCCAGCTGTTCCTTGCTCTGTCGCTTTAACTCCTCCAGGGAAATGGCGTCCACCGCCGCTTCTATGCTTTCCCCGATTTTTTTCCAGACACCCTTGGCCACACAGGAGGCTTCCTTTCCGCAGGCGGGCACGTCCTCCCCCAGCCCAGGGCATTCCACCGGGCACAGGCTTCCCTCTAAGGCCCGCAGCACGTCTCCCACAGAGATCTCCGACGCCGGCCGGGCCAGCCGGTAGCCCCCGGCGGCGCCCCGGACGCTTTCCACCAGCCGGGCCCGCTTCAGCTTTCCAATCAGCTGCTCCAGGTACCCGTCGGAGATGCCCTGGCGCTCCGCAATGCTGTGGGTGGACACCGGAGCGTTCTCTCCAAATACCGCCATATCCACCATGGCCCGCAGGCCGTACCGACCCTTTGTGGTTATCTTCATGTCCGCCTCCTATCCTGTGGTTATAATTCCCATCTTTTTAATTCCTATTATTTTGCTATGTTTTATGTCTCTACGATATCACGTCTATCCGGTTCTGTCAAGCCATAGCCGCTAATCTTCTTGCAATCCGTGGAAAAATGCGGTAAGATACCTACAGCCGGTGAGAAAGCGCCGGTTTTTGCGCTAACCCGCCGTGATCCCATGATACTGGAAAACAGGAAGGAAAACAGATGTTAACCACACAAGACTTGTTCGATCTGGATCACACCCTGGCCCGGCCTCTGTTGGAGGAGGCCGTCTGCCCCTGGGAGGTCCTGGCAAAAATCAAAGAATTCATTTTGACTCTGGGGCCCCAACTGCCCCGGGAAGAATATGAGGAGATCGCCCCCCACGTCTGGGCCGCCCGGGACGCCCAGGTGGCTCCCACCGCTTTCTTGGGCGAGGCGGTGATCATCGGCCACAAGACGGAGGTGCGCCACTGCGCTTTTGTCCGGGGCAGCGCCCTGGTGGGTGACGGAGCCGTGGTGGGAAACTCCACAGAGTTGAAAAATGTGATCCTTTTTGATCAGGTGCAGGCGCCCCACTACAACTATGTGGGAGATTCCATTCTGGGCTTTCACGCTCACCTGGGGGCAGGCTCCATCACCTCCAATATCAAGGCGGATAAGAAGAATGTGGTGATCCGCGGCGGCGGGGAGGAAGTGGCCACCGGTCTCCGGAAGATGGGAGCCATGCTGGGAGACTGGGCGGACGTGGGCTGCAACTCCGTGCTGAACCCGGGGGTGATCATTGGCCGGAAGGCCCGCATTTACCCGCTGTCCATGGTCCGGGGTCTGGTCCCGGCAAACACCATCTACAAGAAGGCCGGGGAACTGGCCCAGATCCGAGAGGAGGAAACAGCAGATGCCCATTAAAATTCAAAACGACCTGCCCGCCCGGGCGGAACTGGAGCGGGAAAACATATTCGTCATGGACGAGACCCGGGCCCTGTCCCAGGATATCCGTCCCTTACAGATTCTGATTCTGAACCTGATGCCCATCAAGCAGGATACGGAGACCCAGCTGTTCCGGGCCTTCTCCAACACGCCCCTGCAGGTGGATATCACCCTGATGCACACCTCCAGCCACCAGTCCAAGAACACATCCTCCGTTCACCTGAACAAGTTTTACGTGACGTTTCCGGAGATGCAGGATAAGATGTTTGACGGCATGATCATCACCGGCGCGCCGGTGGAGATGATGGCCTTTGAGGATGTGGATTACTGGCCGGAGCTCTGCCAGATCATGGAGTGGACCAAGACCCACGTCACCTCCACCATCCACGTGTGCTGGGGGGCCCAGGCAGGCTTGTACTACCACTACGGCCTGCAAAAGACATTGCTCCCCCAAAAGCTCTCCGGCGTGTACAAGCACCATCTGCTGACCCGGGAAATGCCGCTGACCCGGGGCTTTGACGACTTCTTCAAAGTGCCCCACTCCCGGAACACCACGGTCCCCCTGGAGGAGATCCAGAAGGCGCCGGAACTGGTGGTCCTGGCCAAGTCCTACGAGGCCGGCGCTTATCTGATCCAGAACAAGAGCGGCACCCAGATCTTTATCATGGGACACCCGGAGTATGACCGGATGACCCTGGATAAGGAATACCGCCGGGACGTGGCCGCCGGGCTGAACCCGGAGGTGCCGGAGAATTACTACCCGGAGGGGAATCCGGAGAATCCCCCGTCCCTGACCTGGCGTCTCCACGCCAACGCCCTGTACACCAACTGGCTCAACTACTACGTGTACCAGGTGACGCCTTACGATCTGTACGGCACTCCCTTCTAAGGGGCGCGGCCCTCAGACTGGAAAACCACCGGGAATTGCATGATAAGGAGGAAAAAGGAAGCTCACCGGCCGCCTTCCGCAGCGTAGTGAGCTTCCTTCTCGTTCATTGCTTCATCTGCTCCCAGCAGTCGGAGGGAAAGCCGATGGCGCAGAAATCCTTCTCCTCAAAGGCATTGCCGTGGCAGAACATAACCATATCCCGGTTCTCCTGCCAGGGAGCCTCCTCAGTGCGGATCGGATCGTAATCGTCAATGAGGGCGATCATCTTCTGGATGTAATCCCGTCCCAGCGGCTCATACCAGTGGCTGCCGTAAATATCACGGAAATCCAGGGCGTCCGTCCGGACCAGCGCCGCCCGGTAGGTGCTGAGGGGCAGCCCCGCCAGCATCAGCACCCGCTTCAATATGGCGTCCCCGCTGAACAGGAAGCCGGTTTTATGATCCAGCAGCACCATGCTGCCCCGGGTGTGGCCCTCCAGGCGAAGCACCCTTACCGGCCGTTCTCCCAGATCCAGCACCGTTCCCTCCTTCAGGAAGGAGAAGTGATAGTCCGGGCAGGCGTCCACCAGGGTGCAGCGTGCCTTCTCCCCTCCCTGGGGGAAGTACACCGGCTCCGGGGAATCCACCTCCTCCTCCAGCACAAAGATCTCCCCAAACTGCTTATTGCCGCCGGAGTGATCCGGGTGTACATGGGAGTTGACGACCAACAGCGGTTTGTCCGTCAGCTGTTCCACATAGCCTTTCAGGTCCGCGTTGCCGTAGCCGGTATCCTGGAGCAGCGCTTTCTCTTGGCCGATCAGCAGATAGCTGATCACATAGCCCCAGCCAGGCAGCCTCCCGGGCCCCGGCAGGTAACCGGGGCACTGGATGGCGTAGGTATCCGGGGCAATTTCCCAATGGCGAAAGGTAAGGCTCATTGGTGTGTTTCCTCCTTGCAGTGGGTTACTCAAAATAGGCGTCATGCCAGTAAATGCTATCTGCAATCCGCTCAAACCCGGTCAGGTTGGAAACATGAATCATGTATGTGTTTGGAATCACCGTAGGAACCCAGAAGAACCAGTCGGTGACAAAGTTGTCCATCAGCTGACCGTACAGAGCCGCACGAGCGTCACTGTCTGTCTCCCCCTCAATCTGAGCCAACAGATCCGCCCACTCTTGATAACCATCTACCGGCAGCACATCCATCCGGTTCAAGCCATACACCGCGCTGGCCTTCAGAGTAGCCAGCATCTCGCCACTGTTTACAGTAGCCCCTCGCAGGAACAGATCCCAGTCGGTGGTATTGTTCAGAATATCCGTTGCGGTGGCAAAGTCATACTGCTGGATATCCAGAGTAATGCCTACATCCGCAAACATGTTGTATAACTGCTCCGCCATGGAACGGCGCACCGCCGTATCATCCACCACAAGGGTCAGGGTAAGGTTCTCCGCACCTGCCTCCTGCAGCAGTTCCTTCGCCTTGTCCGGGTCGTACTGGTAGGGATAGTTGTCTCCGGCATAGGTATCGGAATAACCGAAGTCGCCCGGCCCTAAAATACCGTTGTTGACGGTAGCGTTTCCTTCAAAGGAACCCTCAATCAGAGCCTCCCGGTCTATGGCATAGGCCAGAGCCTGGCGTACCCGGATATCCGCCAGCAGTTCATTGGAGTTGTTGACACCCAGGTAGTGGCCTACCGTCCCCTGCTGAGAGTATACGGTCAGATTCTCATCCGGATTCTCCAACAGGTTGTTTACATCGTCGTTACTGACGCTGTAGCACAAATCCACGCCGCCGGTCTGCAACTCCTGCAAAGCCACCGAAGTTTCACTAATTACCCGGAACAAAATGGTCTCCAGGTTGGCCGGACCGTCCCAGTAGTCATCAAACCGGGTCAGGGTGATGTGGTCGCCGGAGGTCCACTCGGTGATGGTGTAAGGTCCGGTAGCCACCGGTGACAGCCAGAAGGATGTGTCATCCGTTTCATTATAGGCTGCCTCGCTGACTACAGCCACGCAGGTAAATGCCTGCTCCCAGGGGCCATACTCCTGGTTGAACTTAAAGTATACTTCATAATCACTGACGGCATAGGATTGGCTCATATCCAGGTATTCCATATTTCCACTGAAGCCACCGGTCAGGGCAAATTCCGTGGAGAAGATCACATCGCTGGCCTTCATCTCATCGCCGTTATGGAATTTTACGCCCTCTTTCAGCTTCAACGTCACTCCCTGCCCATCCTCGTCCAGAGTGGCCTCCTCCACCAGCGGATGACGGTAGCCGCCTTCCGAGTCGAACTCATACAGCGCCTCCAATACATTCCACATAAACGGGGAAGTGTAGGACGTCTTATTATCCATCCGAATGTTTCCCGGATCTGTGGGAATGGCCACTGTCAGCGTGGTCTTGCCGGAACTGTCTCCGCTGTCGCCGGAACCGCTGTCACTTTCTCCTTCGCCGCCTCCGCAACCGGACAGCGCCAGGGCGCCGGCCAGGAGCAGGGCCACCCATGCTCTCAACTTCTTCTTCATCCTTTTCCTCCTTTACATTTATGATCCAGGGGATTCCCCCAGATTTCCTGCGATTATGTCTCCACCTTGTGACACTTCACCCAGTGTTTTTCCCTCATCTGCCACAGCTCCGGCTCTTGCTTAAAGCACTCTTCGGAGGCATACTGACAGCGGGCCGCAAACCGGCATCCCGGCTTGGGGTTGATGGGGGATGTCAGCTCACCCTTCAAAATAATCCGTTCCTTCTTATGATCAATGTCCGGCACCGGCACCGCCGAGAGCAGCGCCTGGGTGTAAGGGTGCAGCGGCCGGGCAAACAACTCATCGGAAGGGGCCGTCTCCACCACCTGCCCCAGATACATGACCATAATGTGGTTGGAAATGTACTTGACCACCGAAAGGTCGTGGGTGATAAAAATGTAGGTCAGCCCCATCTGCTCCTGGATATCCAGCATCAGGTTCAACACCTGGGCCTGAATGGAGACATCCAGAGCGGAAACCGGCTCGTCACAGACAATAAACTTGGGGCGAAGAGCCAGCGCCCGGGCAATACCAATCCGCTGCCGCCGCCCACCGTCCAGCTCATGGGGATAGGTGTTCACAAACCGCCGGGCCAGTCCCACCGTGTCCATCAGTTCCAGTACCCGCTTCTGCAGCGCTTCCCGGCTATAGCCGCCGGCAATCTGCATGGGTTCCGCAATAGTCTGATACACGGTCATCCGGGGATTCAGCGAGGAAAAGGGATCCTGGAAAATGATCTGCATTTCCCTCCGCAGATGGCTCAGCTTCTTTCCGTCCACCTTGGTGATATCCTCCCCTTTATAGAGAATCTGGCCTCCGGTGTTGTCCAAAAGGTGAAGCACCACACGCCCCAACGTGGATTTGCCGCATCCGGATTCCCCCACTACTCCCAGGGTCTGCCCCTCCTCAATCTGGAAAGACACCCCGTCTACCGCATGGAGGAAGCCGTTCGGCACCTTAAAATATTTCTGCAGATTTTTCACTTCCAGCAACGGCGCCATCTCATACTCCTCCTTTCTCTTCCACAGCCCGCCAGCAGCGCACCTTATGCCCGTCCGGAGACACGACAGTCAACTCCTGCTCCTGCTGCCGGCAACGCTCTGCGCAGAACTCACACCGGGGGGCGAATTTGCAGCCCTTGGGCAGGTTGGACGGGTCCGGCATCAATCCGTGGATGGGCTTCAGCCGCTTGCTGTGGGAGTTCATATCCGGCAGGGAGCCGAACAAACCCTTGGTATAGGGATGCCGGGCATCCTTAAAGATATGCCGGGCGGTTCCCTCCTCCACAATCTCACCGGCATAGATAATGGCCACCTTGTCGCACATCTCCGCCACCACTCCCAAGTCATGGGTAATCAGCAGCATGGATGTGCCCAGCTCCTTTTTCAGCTGGTTCATCATGTCCAGCACCTGGGCCTGGATGGTCACGTCCAGGGCGGTGGTGGGCTCATCGGCAATCAGCAGCTCCGGGGAGCAGGCCAGGGCCATGGCAATGACCACCCGCTGCTTCATACCACCGGAAAACTGATGGGGATATTCTTTGTACCGGGCGGCGGGAATTCCCACCATTTCCAGCATCTCAGCCGCCTTAGCCGCCGCCACCTTCTTGCTGATCTTCTCATGAAGCCGGATCATCTCGGCAATCTGATCCCCCACCGGGTCAATGGGATTTAAAGCGGTCATGGGATCCTGAAAGATCATGGAAATTTTTTCTCCCCGGATCTTCCGCATTTCGGCGTCGCTTTTTTTGTACAGATCCTCTCCCCAGAATTCTACGTTCCCATTTACCACCTTTCCCTGGGGCTTGGGAGTCAGCCGCAGAATTCCCAGGGCAATGGTGGTCTTACCTGCCCCCGTCTCCCCCACCAGTCCTAGGGTTTCTCCTTTCTGAATCTCCAGGAAAACGTTGTTGACTGCATGGCAGGTGCCAATCTCCCGGGAAGAGTACTGGATGCTCAGATTCTTTATGGATAAAATTGTATTGCTCATTTCTATTTCTCCTTTCCACAAAGGCCCTTAATCCTTCAGTCGCGGATCCATAGCGTCCCGAAGGCCATCTCCGAACAGGTTCAGGGAGATTACCAGAAGAGCAATGGCTAAGCCGGGGAAGGTGACCATGTAGGAATGATTCATAATATACTCCCGGGCAGAAGAAAGCATGGCACCCCATTCCGGATAAGGAGGCTGCACGCCCAGTCCCAGGAAGCTGAGGCTGGCCGCCGTAATAATGGCCTGCGCCACACCCAAGGTAATCTGGACGATGATAGGAGAAAGAACGTTGGGCAGAAGGTGGCGGAAAATAATCCGTTTGTCACTGGCGTCAATGGCCACCGCCGCCTCTATAAATTCCTGTCCCTTCACTGAGAGAATAGGGCCTCGGACAATCCGGGCAAACTGGGGAATGGAGGAAACGCCCACAGCAATCATGGCGCTGACGATACCGGTACCCAGACTGGCAGAGATGGCAATGGCCAGCAGCAGATTGGGCATTGCCATAAACACGTCCAGAACCCGCATGATCACATTGTCAATCTTCCCTCCATAGTAACCGGAGATGGCTCCCAGGGTAATGCCAAAGACGGCGGAGATAGCGGTGGAAATAAAGCCCACCTGCAAAGAGATCCGGCCGCCGTACAGGATTCGGCTGAAAATATCCCGACCCAGATTGTCCGTTCCCATAATGAATTCGGCGCAGGGCTCAATAAACTTGCGGCTGGTATCCTGGGCGTCGTAATCGTAGGGAGCGATCACCGGCGCCAGTATACAAGCACCCACCACAATCAGAATGATCACAAAACCGATGATGGCGCCTTTGTTCCGCACCAACCGGGAGAGGACCTCCCCGGTCATACTGCGCTTTTTAATTTCTGGAATGGTTACATCCTGCTGTTCCGCTGCTTTCATGCCTGCACCTCCTCCGTCTCCTGTTTCTTCTTTTTCTTGGAAGCACCCTGGTACTGGGCCTTGATCCGGGGATCAATATAAGCATAGAGCACGTCCACCGCCAGGTTCACCAAACTGAAGCTGAGGGCCAGCAGCAGCACGGCGCCCCGCACCATCGGATAATCCCGCTGGTTGATGCTGTCCACCA
This sequence comes from uncultured Lachnospiraceae bacterium, assembly GCA_964507035.1. Taxonomy (GTDB): domain Bacteria; phylum Bacillota; class Clostridia; order Lachnospirales; family Lachnospiraceae; genus Pseudolachnospira. The sequence goes on from CAZDOQ010000028.1 coordinate 14,731, forward strand.
TTAGGCGCCCCAGGCCGGGGATGGCAAAAATCTGTTCCATAATCATGGCGCCGCCCAGGGCAATACCAAAGGAAGTGCCTGCAGCCGTCACAATGGGAATCAGTGCATTGCGCAGAATATGGTGCCGGGTGATCACCCCTTCCGTCTGGCCTTTGGCCCGGGCGGTTCGCACATAATCCTGGCGGATACAGTCCAACACGCTGGAGCGGGTAATCCGCATCAGAGAGGCGGCATGGGTCATGCCCATGGCAATGGAGGGCAGCACCCAGTAACGGGGGCCATAAAATCCGGAAACCGGGAACCACTGGAGCTTCACCGCAAAGAATATAATCAGAAGCAAGGCCAGCCAGAACATGGGAATGGAGATTCCCAACATACCAAACACCCGGGCAATGGCATCCACCCATGAATTCTGATGGTTGGCAGCGATAATGCCCAGCACCACGCCAATCAGAATGGCCAGCACGCAGGTAAACACTGCCAGCAGGAAGGTGACGGGGAACCGCTCCATAAGAGATTCCGTCACCGATCTTCCATTCCGGTAGGAACTTCCAAAGTCGCCCTTGGTCACAATATCCTTAATATAACGCCCGTACTGAACCCAGAAGGAATCGTTTAATCCATACCTGTCTCTCCACTCCTCCTTGGCCTCCTCAGTGGCCTGTTCTCCTAATACCATGGAAGCCGGGTCTCCGGGGGTAAAATACAGAAGGGTAAAAATAATGAGGGATACGCCCAACAGCACCGGGATCATGGATAGAAGCCGCTTTACGATGTACTTCCACACAATCGTTCACTCTCCTTTCTCTTTCCTGCTTTTTCCTTTTTTTCGTTCTTCCCTGTCTGTTGTCTCACACTAGCATGTTTTTCCGGCTGAATCCAGCCATTTTTTTTCTGACAGCGAACCAAGCCCCGAAAAATTTTTTAAAATTGTTATCTTTGGAAATATTGTTACCTGGTTTTCATATCACCATATATAAAAATACGATCATTGAGATTGACCACTGTTCTCCTATTGTGAAGTACTAAAGATCAACGCACCCTAAAATAGAGCGTTAAGAAAAGGATGAGACGTTCCCGCAGAATTCGGGTTTAAAAAAGTCCGAATTCTGCGGGAACGTCTCATCCCTGTTTCTCAGTGACGCCAAAACGTTACCGCTGATTCTGCATGGCCGCCACCGCTGCCAAAAATCCATCCA
>CAZDOQ010000029.1:0-15834 GCA_964507035.1 uncultured Lachnospiraceae bacterium
ATCTTGCGGACTTCCTTGGCTCTGGCTTCCGTGGTCACAATCTTGCCGTTGTTCAGCAGGCTGGTCACCTGGCTTCTCAGCAAAGCTTTACGCTGGCTGGAAGTTCTTCCAAGCTTTCTGTATTGCGCCATTTCTCTACCTCCGATTTATTCCTCACTGGGATTGAGCTCCAAGCCCAGCTCTTTTAACTTTGCCAACACCTCTTCCAGAGACTTCCGACCCAGGTTGCGCACCTTCATCATGTCCTCCGGAGTGCGGTTGATCAGTTCCTCTACCGTATTGATCCCGGCTCTCTTCAGGCAGTTGTACGAGCGGACGGACAGTTCCAACTCGTCAATGTTCATCTCCAGAACCTTCTCCTTCTCATTGTCCTCCTTCTCCACCATAACTTCTGCGGTCTTGGCATTCTCAGACAGGTCAATGAACAGGTTCAGATGCTCGCTAAGCACCTTGGCGGCCAGGCTCACCGCTTCATCGGGAGCCTGGGTCCCGTTGGTGAAGATATCCAGGGTCAGCTTATCATAGTCGGTAATCTTTCCCACACGGGTATTCTCCACCGTCATGTTCACCCGCTCAATGGGCGTATAGATGGAATCCACCGCAATGACGCCAATGGGGAGGTCATCGGACTTATTCCGCTCCGCGCCCACATAGCCGCGGCCCTTGGTAATAGTGACCTCCGCATTGAACTTGGTGTCTTTTCCGCCGCTGCAGGTTGCAATGACATGCTCCGGATTCATGATCTCGATATCGGAATCCACCTGAATATCCGCCGCCGTGACGACGCCCTCTCCCTCAAACTCGATGTATCCGATCTTCGGCTCATTGGAGTCGCTGTTGTTCTTGATCGCCAGCCCTTTCAGGTTCGTTACGATTTCCGTCACATCCTCCTTGACGCCGGAGATGGAACTGAACTCGTGAAGCACGCCGTCGATCTTCACCTGGCTCACAGCGACGCCAGGCAGGGAAGACAGCATGATTCTGCGCAGGGAGTTGCCCAAAGTGGTGCCATAGCCCCGCTCCAGGGGTTCTACCACAAATCGGCCGTATTTTTTGTCTTCCGAGATCTCCGCGATCTCGATATTCGGTTTTTCAAAGTCAAACACGATTCTACCCCCTCCTTCTGGGTTGATTGTCTGGGGATTCAAAAGCTCCGGGCATTACTTGGAGTACAACTCTACGATCAGCATCTCGTCCACCGGAACGTCAATGACCTCTCTGGTGGGCTTTTCCGTGATATTCACTCGCAGATTCTCCAGATCACTCTCCATCCAAGAAGGAGTGGCGCGGCCGCCGGTGACGGCCAGGATGTCTTTGTAGCGCTGGGCGCCTTTGTGCTTTTCTTTGATTTCCACCACGTCGCCCGCCTTCACACGGTAGGAGGGGATGTTCACGCACTTGCCGTTGACCAGCACATGCTTGTGGTCCACAATCTGGCGGGCCTCCTTGCGGGTTCTGGCCATGCCGGCCCGGAACAGCACGTTGTCCAGGCGCAACTCAAGCAGAATCAGCAGGTTCTCGCCGGGCATTCCGCGCATTTTGCAGGCGCGCTCATAGCAGTTGCGGAAAGGCTTCTCCAGCACGCCATAGATGAATTTGGCTTTCTGTTTCTCCCGCAGCTGAAGGGCATACTCGCTCATCTTCCGGTTGGTTCTCCGGGGCTGCCGGTTGGACTTTTTGTCAATACCCAGATGAATGGGATCCAGGTCCAAAGCTCTGCATCTTTTAAGAACAGGAACTCTATTAATCGCCACTTTATTTTACCTCCAATTATACTCTTCTACGTTTGGGCGGACGGCAGCCGTTGTGAGGAACGGGGGTCACGTCCTTGATGCTCGTTACTTCCAGACCGCAGGCAGACAGAGCGCGGATAGCCGCCTCCCGTCCTGAACCGGGTCCTTTCACAAACACATCTACCGTCTTGAGGCCATGCACCAAAGCGGCTTTGGTAGCGGTTTCCGCTGCCATTTGCGCTGCATAGGGGGTAGATTTCCTTGAACCTTTAAAGCCCAGACCGCCCGCACTTGCCCAGGAGAGGGCATTACCCTGCGTATCCGTAAGGGTAACAATCGTGTTATTGAAGGAGGATTGAATGTGCGCTTGTCCGCGTTCAACGTTTTTCTTGACACGCTTCTTTGTCACTTTCTTTGCAGATGACACTTTCTTTGCCATTTCTAAACTAACCTTCCCTTATGGGTTCCTTTCTAAAAATTTTTCCGTGGAGCTACCAACGCCGGGATCAGCGGACTGCCTTTTCCATAGTCTTTTTCCTGCGCAAAAAACCGCGCAAAAAAGGATTCTTTTTGCGCACGAAAAAGACTACGTTCAGTCCGCACATTCCCATTATTTCTTCTTGTTTGCCACCGTCTTCTTGGGGCCTTTGCGGGTTCTGGCGTTGGTCTTGGTCTTCTGACCCCGAACCGGCAGGCCTTTTCTGTGACGGATTCCCCGATAGCATCCGATCTCCTGGAGACGCTTGATGTTCATGGCAATCTCTCTTCTCAGATCGCCTTCCACCATATGATGCTCCTCGATGATCTCACGGATCCGGTTGACTTCCTCGTCCGTCAGGTCCTTGACGCGGGTGTCCGGATTCACGTTTGCCTGCTCCAGAATTTTGCCCGAAGAAACTCTTCCGATGCCGTAAATATAGGTCAGACCGATCTCCACACGCTTTTCTCTCGGCAAATCAACACCTGAAATACGAGCCATTGTGTACTACCTCCATGTGTATTTTCTATAAACTTTCAGACGGACTTTTCCTTCCATCCCTCGCTGAACCGCGAAATCAACCCTGTCTCTGCTTATGCTTCGGGTTCTCGCAAATTACCCGGATGCTGCCTTTCCGCTTAATGACTTTGCATTTCTCGCAAATCGGCTTGACGGATGTTCTAACTTTCATTTGCGCATCTCCTTTCGCTGCGTCTAGGGATTCCCCCTCAAAAAGTGCACCAAATAGTATAGCACTTTCCGGTGCATAACGCAAGAACTATTTTTACTTTCTTTGGAAACTCTTACTTATCCCGCCAAATGATCCGTCCCTTGGAAAGATCATAGGGCGAAAGTTCCAAGGTCACCTTGTCTCCCGGCAGGATCCGGATGTAGTGCATCCGCAGCTTGCCGCTGATGTGAGCCAGCACCTGGTGTCCATTCTCCAGCTGCACCTGGAACATGGCGTTGGGAAGCTTCTCCACAACCGTCCCCTCGATCTCGATCATATCACTTTTGGACATTCCTTGCTCTCCTTGATATAGCCTTGAATCGCTCTCTTAACCGCTTCGTCGCTCCAGCCCCCGCTTTCGTCAAACTGCCGCCGGATGGGCTGCACATGCTTCCGGTTCTTGCCCTTGGGCTGCCCCACCTTCCGGCGGCAGCCATCGGCAAGATATACCATATTTCCCTGTTCCCGGACAATGACGTAGACCTGGCCTTTGTCATGGCCTGCCAAAGACTGGACAAACGTTCCGGTACCGCACCACTCCATCCTCCGTCACCTCTTTAAGGTCAGGATCTCCGGTTCGCCTTCGGTGATCAGGATGGTGTTTTCATAGTGGGCAGACAGAGAACCGTCTGCGGTGACCACCGTCCAGTCGTCGTCCAGCCACTCCACTTCCTTGGTCCCCATATTGATCATGGGTTCCACCGCCAGGGTCATGCCCGGCTGCAGCCGGATTCCCTTGTTCCGCTGACGGAAGTTGGGCACCTCCGGTTCCTCGTGGAGACGGGTGCCGATCCCGTGGCCCACTAGTTCCTCCACCACCCCGTAGCCAAACTTCTCCGCGTGGGAGGCGATGGCGTTGGAGATGTCATGGAGATGATTCCCAGCTTTGGCAAATTTGATACCTTCAAAGAAGCACTGCTGTGTCACCTCGATGAGCTGTTTTGCTTCCCTGCTGATTTCCCCCACCGCATGGGTCCGGGCCGCGTCCGAATGGTAGCCCTTATAGATCAGGCCCGCATCCAAACTCACAATGTCGCCCTCCTCCAGGTACCGCTTCTTGCTGGGGATCCCGTGGACCACCTCGTCGTTGACGGAAACGCAGATGGAAGCGGGATAACCGTTGTAATGAAGAAAGTTGGGAACACAGCCGAAACTGCGGATGATCTCTTCCCCCAACCGGTCAATGTCCTTGGTGGTCATGCCCGGCCGGATGGCCTTGCCCAACTCCTCGTGGACAATGGACAGCAGCCGGCCGGACTCCCGCATCAGAGCAATTTCCTTTTCGGATTTGATCGTCACTGCCATGGCTTACTTCCCCAAACGCGCCACAATGGTCTGGAACACGTCCTCCATGGACTGGGTGCCGTCCACGTCCGCTACCAGCCCCTTGGCCTTATAATAATCAATCAAGGGCTGAGTCTGCTCATGATAGACGGAAAGGCGCTTCCGCACCGTCTCCGGCTGATCGTCCGACCGGGTGATCAGCCCGGCGCCGCAGCGGTCGCAGATCCCCGCTTTCTTGGGGGGGATGTTCACCACATGGTAGCTGGCGCCGCAGGACGGGCACATGCGCCGCCCGGACATCCGCTCCACAATGGCCTCGTCCGGCACATCCACATTGACGGCCCAGTCAATCTCGCCGCCCTTTTCCGCCAGAGCCTCCGTCAGCTTTTCCGCCTGGCGGATGGTCCGGGGGAAACCGTCCAGGATGTATCCGTTCTGGCAATCCTCCTGGGCAATCCGGTCCATGACCAGATCCACCGTCAGCTCATCCGGCACCAGAGCGCCGGAATCCAGAAAGCCCTTGACCTTCTTCCCCAGTTCGGTTCCCTCCTTAATATTAGAACGGAAGATATCCCCAGTGGAGATGTGAGGAATTCCATATTTCTCTGCCAGCATTTTTGCCTGAGTGCCTTTTCCGGCGCCCGGAGCTCCCAACATCACAAGCTTCATAAGATTGCTCCTTTCTCGTTACACCCGGAGGGTGTTCCCTAAGCAGCAGTTAATCGTTCAAAAATCCCTTGTAATTCCGGACCAGCATCATGGACTCGATCTTCTTTAGTGTCTCCAGAACCACGCCCACAATAATGATCAGGGAAGTGCCCAGGAAGCTTAAGGAAGAGCCTACACCGAACAGTCCAAAGAGGACAATGGGAATCAGCGCCACAATCAGCAGGCCGATGGCTCCCACAAACACAATATAGTTCAGCACATGATTCAGATAATCCGAAGTGGGCTTGCCAGGACGGATTCCCGGGATGAAGCCCCCTTGCTTCTTCATGTTGTTGGCAATCTCCAACGGGTTGAAGGAGATGGACGTGTAGAAGTAGGCAAAGAAGATCAGCAGCACAATGTAGAGCAGAAGGCCCAGGCTGTAAATAGGCTCCTCCGGATTGCACCAGCTGCTCTGGCTCAGTCCCTTGATGATGTGGCCGCCTATACTGGTGGGATTGGTGGTGTCGATCCCGGCAAAGCCGGCGATCATGGCCGGCATACTCAAAAGGGAAGCCGCAAAGATCACCGGGATTACGCCGGCGGTGTTGACCTTGATGGGAATATGGGAGGACTGACCTCCCACCATCTTCCGGCCCACCATCTTCTTGGCGTACTGCACCGGAATCCGGCGCTCGCCGCCCTGGAGGTACACCACAAACAGCACCAGGGCAAAGATGAGCAGCAGAATCAACAGGCTGATGACCACGCCCAGGGCAATGGGCTGTCCCTCCACAAAGTACTGGTACAGGGTCATCAAATCATCCGGCAGGGTGTCCAGGATGTTGACCGCCAGGATGATGGAGATTCCGTTCCCCACGCCTCGGAGGGTAATCTGCTCGCCAAACCACATGAGTACCGCGCTGCCGGCGGTCATGATCACGGCCACCAGGCACACGTTGTACCAGGTATAATTGTTCAAATAGTCGTCGCCAAAACCAATGGCCATGGCCACGGACTGGAGCACAGCCAACGCCACCGTCAGGCCCCGGGTAATCTGGGTGATCTTCTTTCTCCCCTCCGTCCCCTCTTTATGCAGTTCCTCCAGCTTCGGGATTGCAATGGTCAGAAGCTGGATAATAATGGACGAGGTGATGTAGGGGGAAATTCCCAAGGCAAACACCGACATGGTGGTGAAGGACATACCTGTGATGCTGGTGAAAAAGTTGAACGGGGAGGACACCTGGCTGTTAAACCAGTCGTCCAGAAACGCCGTATTGATGCCCGGCGTGGGAATCTGACTTCCCAGCCGGACAATCACCACGATCAACAGGGTGAAAGCCAGGCGATGGCGAATCTCGGCGATTTTAAATGCGTTACGAAGGGTTTGAATCATATTATACCTCCTCCGCCGTACCACCTAACGCTTCAATTTTTTCTTTCGCCGCTGCGCTGAAGGCGTTTACCTTCACGTTCAGCTTTTTGGTCAGCTCGCCGTTGCCCAGGATCTTCACGCCGTCCCGGGGATTCTTGATCACACCGGTTGCAAGCAGTGTCTCCACGGTTACTTCCGTACCGTCCTCAAACCGCTCCAGAGCGGACACGTTGATGCCCACAATGTGCTTGGAGTTGATGTTGGTGAAGCCTCTCTTGGGGATCCGGCGGTACAGAGGCATCTGGCCGCCTTCAAAGCCAGGGCGGGGTGCTCCGGAACGGGCCTTCTGGCCTTTGTGGCCCTTGCCGGCGGTCTTGCCGTTTCCAGAGCCATGGCCGCGGCCTCTTCTGAAGTTATCGCTGTGTTTCGAGCCTGCAGCGGGCTGTAAATTTGACAATTCCATCTGGCTACCTCCTATGCTTCTTCTACCTTGACCAGGTGCTTCACCTGCTGGATCATCCCTCTGGTGGCCGCGTTGTCCGGCAGCTCCACGGTCTTGTTCAGTTTCCGAAGGCCCAGAGCCTCCACCGTTTTCTTATGCTTGGGAATCGCACCGATGGTGGATTTCACCAATGTAATCTTCAATTTCTCTGCCATTTTCCGCTTCCTCCTATTAACCCAGAATCTCTTCCACGGATTTGCCGCGCCGCTTGGCAATCTCCTCCGGAGTCTTCAGGCTCTTGAGGCCCTCAATGGAGGCCAGCACCACGTTCTGCTTGTTGGTGGAGCCCAGGGCTTTGGTACGAATGTTCTTGATACCAGCCAGCTCCATCACCGCACGGGCCGGGCCGCCGGCAATGATACCGGTTCCTTCGGGAGCTCTCTTCAGCATCACGCTGGCGCTGCCGAACTTGCCGATATAGTCGTGGGGAATACTGTTGTTCTCGTCGATGGGCACGGTGATCACCTTCTTCATGGCATCCTCTTTGCCCTTGCGGATGGCCTCCGGGATCTCGGCGGCTTTTCCCATGCCGGCTCCCACATGGCCGTTGCCGTCGCCCACCACCACCAGGGCTGTGAACCGCATGTTGCGGCCGCCCTTGACGGTTTTGGACACGCGCTTAATGGCAACTACTCTATCCTGTAATTCCAGATTGCTAACGTCAACGATTGTACGCTTCATGCTTTCCTCCTCTTAGAACTCCAGGCCGGCTTCGCGGGCCGCGTCTGCCAGTGCCTGAATTTTTCCCTGATAAATGAACCCGCCTCTGTCGAAGACAACCGTGTGGATGCCCTTCTCCAGCGCCTTCTTGGCAATCACTGTTCCCAGGTAGGAAGCAGCGGCTACATCATCGGTTTGGGAAAGCTCCGCCTTCACATCCTTCTGCGTGGTGGACGCGGAAACCAACGTGGCCTGCGCATCGTCGTCAATGATCTGGGCGTACATATGATGGTTGCTCCGGAACACTGCCAGGCGGGGACGCTCGGCGGTGCCGCGGAAGCGATTACGAATTTTCATGTGCTTTTTGGCACGAACTGCTGATCTGGATTCTTTCCTAATCATGTCTCTCGCTCCTCCTATTATTTCTTACCAGCCTTGCCAACCTTGCGCCGGATCACTTCGTCCGCATATTTAATGCCCTTGCCCTTGTAAGGCTCCGGACCTCTCTTCGCTCTGATCTCGGCAGCGTACTGACCAACCTTCTCTTTGTCGATACCCTTTACGATAATCTTGTTCTGGCCGTCGCACACAGCCTCCAGTCCCTCCGGATCCACCAGTTCCACCGGATGGGAGTAGCCCAGGGAAAGCACCAGGGTCTTGCCCTGCTTCTGGGCCCGGTAGCCGACGCCGTTGATCTCCAGGACTTTCTCGTAGCCCTGGCTGACGCCAAGCACCATGTTATTGATTAAGGTTCTGGTGAGACCGTGAAGGGATTTCATCTTCTTCAGGTCGCTGGGACGGGAAACGGTGACATGGCCGTCTTCCACCTTGATCTCCATCTCAGCCGGAAGAACTCTCTCCAGGGTCCCCTTGGGACCTTTTACCGTCACTTTATTATTTTCTGCAATCTCTACCGTGATGCCGGCAGGGATCGCGATGGGCGTTCTACCAATTCGTGACATTTCGCCTTACCTCCAAATTTTCTTTGCCCCATGGCCTTGGGGGATTCTTTGTTCAAACTCGCTGGATGCTGCCGCTTACCAAACAAAGGCCAGCACTTCGCCGCCTACGTTCTTCTGACGGGCTTCCTTATCCGTCAGCACGCCCTGGTTGGTGGAAATAATGGCAATTCCCAGTCCTCCCAGCACCTTGGGCAGTTCTTCCGCGTTGGCATACACACGCAGGCCCGGTTTGGAAATTCTCTTGAGTCCGGTGATGATCTTCTCGTTCTTGTCTGCGCCGTACTTCAGGGTGACGCGGATGGTCTTGAAAGCGCCATCCTCCAGCAGCGTATATTTCTCAATGTAACCTTCCTTCACCAGAATGTCGGCGATGGCCACTTTCATCTTGGAGGAAGGGATGTCTACCGTGTCGTGCTTTGCCGTATTGGCATTGCGGATTCTTGTGAGCATATCCGCAATGGGGTCACTCATCGTCATTTCAGTTGCCTCCTTTATTTTTCTCTACCACGCTGGTTCTTACCAGCTCGCCTTCTTCACACCGGGAATCTGTCCCTTGTACGCCAGCTCGCGGAAGCAGATTCTGCAGATTCCGTATTTTCTCAGATAGGCGTGAGGACGGCCACAAATCCTGCAGCGGTTGTATTCTCTGGTAGAGAACTTGGCGGGACGCTGCTGTTTAATCTTCATAGAAGTCTTTGCCATGGAAACTTTCCTCCTAATTCTTTCTAAACGGCATGTTGAACATGGTCAGCAGTTCACGGGCTTCCTCGTCGGTCCCGGCGGTGGTCACAAAGACCACATCCATGCCGCGGACCTTGTCGATCTTGTCGTACTCGATCTCCGGGAAGATCAGCTGCTCCTTAATACCCAGAGCATAGTTGCCCCGGCCGTCGAAAGCATTGGGATTTACGCCGCGGAAGTCACGAACCCGGGGCAGTGCCAGGTTGATCAGACGGTCAGCGAACTCGTACATCTTCTCGCCCCGCAGGGTCACCTTGCAGCCAATGTTCATGCCCTCGCGGATCTTAAAGTTGGCGATGGACTTTTTGGCTTTGGTCACAACCGGCTTCTGACCGGTGATGATCTCCAGGTCCTTGGCGGCGGATTCCAGGAGTTTCGCGTTCTCTTTCGCTTCCCCTACGCCCATGTTCACAACGATTTTATCCAGCTTCGGAATCTGCATCACATTCTTGTAGCCGAACTTCTTCATCATGGCAGGAGCGATTTCATTGATATATTGTTCTTTTAATCTACTCACTGTTTTGAACCTCCTCTCTTAAGAATCACCCGATAACAGAACCGTCGATCTTTGCCACACGGACTTTCTTGCCTTCCCGCATCTCAAAGCCTACGCGGGTGACCTTGCCGTCCTTCACATACATCACATTGGAAATATCGATGGCCCCCTCCTTGTGGATGATTCCGCCGTTGGGGTTCTGGGCGCTCTGCTTGTTGTGCTTGGTTACCATGTTGGCGCCCTCCACGATGACACGGCCGTTCTTGTGGTCGATTTTCAGGACCTTGCCCTCGTGGCCTTTATCTTTACCGGCAATGACCTTTACGGTATCGCCTACTTTAATTTTGCTCGTAGCCATTTCGTACCTCCTTATAACACTTCCGGAGCCAGGGACACGATCTTCATGAACTGCTTATCGCGGAGTTCTCTGGCCACCGGCCCGAAAATACGGGTGCCCCGGGGGGTTTTGTCGTCGCGGATGATAACGGCCGCGTTCTCGTCAAATTTGATATAGGAGCCGTTTTTCCGGCGGGCGCCGTGCTTGGTGCGGACCACAACCGCCTTCACCACATCGCCCTTCTTTACAACGCCGCCAGGTGTTGCATCTTTGACCGTAGCAACGATAATATCGCCAATGTTCGCATATCTTCTCAGGGAACCGCCCATCACACGGATGCAGAGCAGTTCTTTCGCGCCTGTGTTATCGGCGACTTTCAGTCTGCTTTCCTGTTGAATCATATCTATATTCCTCCTGGCTTATTTCGCTCTCTCCACTACCTCGACCAGTCTCCATCTCTTGTCCTTGGAAAGAGGTCTCGTCTCCATGACTCTCACGGTATCGCCAATGGCACAGGTATTCTCCTCGTCATGCGCCTTCAGTTTATAGGTTCTCTTTACAATCTTGCCGTACAGCGGATGTCTCACATGGTCCTCAATGGCAACAACGATGGTCTTATCCATTTTGTTGCTGATCACTTTTCCGGTACGCGTTTTTCTCAGATTTCTTTCCACGTTACGCTTCCTCCTTACTCAGCAACTTTCGTCTGCTCCGTGATAACAGTCTGAATGCGGGCAATGTTTTTCCTGACTTCCTTGATTCTGCCGGTGTTATCAAGCTGATTCGTTGCATTCTGAAATCTCAGGTTGAACAGTTCCTTCTTTGCAGCTACCAGTTCGGTATTCAGCTCAGCTACAGTCTTTGCTCTCAGGTCTTTCAAATACACATTACTTTTCACTGTTATTCACCGCCTTCTAAGTCTGCTTTGGAAGCGATTTTGCACTTCACGGGCAATTTGTGCATGGCAAGGCGCAGGGCCTCCTTTGCCGTCTCCTCAGGTACGCCAGCCACCTCGAACATAACGCGGCCGGGCTTCACAACCGCCACCCAGTACTCCAGGGAGCCTTTACCAGAACCCATACGGGTCTCAGCGGGCTTGGTGGTCACCGGCTTATCCGGGAAGATCTTGATCCAGACCTTACCGCCGCGCTTCATGTAACGGGTCATGGCCACACGGGCAGCCTCGATCTGATTGGATTTGACCCAGGCGGGCTCCATAGCAACCAATCCGTATTCGCCGTTGGTGATCTTGTTTCCTCTCATGGCCTTGCCGGTCATGGAACCGCGAAACTGTTTACGACGTTTTACTCTCTTCGGCATTAACATGATTATTTCTCGCTCCCTTCCTTGTTTTTCTTGGCGGGAAGCACCTCACCTTTGTAGATCCAGACCTTCACGCCCAGACGGCCATAGGTGGTGTTGGCCTCCGCGAATCCGTAGTCGATGTCTGCGCGCAGGGTCTGCAGCGGAATGGTTCCCTCGCTGTAGAACTCTTTACGGGCAATATCCGCACCGCCCAGACGGCCGCCCACAGAAGCCTTGATTCCCATGATCCCCGTCTTCATGGAGCGGGACATGGCGGACTTCATGGCACGGCGGAAGGAAACACGGTTCTCCAGCTGCTTGGCAATGCCTTCTGCCACCAGCTGCGCATCCCGGTCCGGTCTCTTGACCTCCTTGATGTCGATGAACAGCTTCTTGTCCGTCATCTTCTGCACATCCGCCTTCAGCTTCTCAATCTCCGCGCCGCCTTTGCCGATGACAATGCCGGGTTTGGCGGTGTGGATGGTCACCTTCACACGGTCGGATGCTCTCTCAATCTCAATCCGGGAAACGCCGGACTCGTACAGTCTCTTCTTCAGATATTTTCTGATCTTATAATCTTCTACCAGGTTGTCGGCGAAACCGCCTTCCGCATACCAGTTGGAATCCCAATCCTTAATGACGCCGACTCTCAAACCATGGGGATTTACTTTCTGACCCATTATGACCCTCCTTATTTCTCGTCCAGCACGATGGTGATGTGGCTCATACGCTTCTCAATGCGGTATGCCCGGCCCTGTGCTCTCGGCTGAATTCTCTTCATTGTCGGTCCCTTGTTGGCGTAGCATTCTGCCACGTACAGATTGTCGGCGGAAAGGCCGTTGTTGTTCTCTGCGTTGGCGATGGCCGATTTCAGCAGTTTCGCAATGAGCTCGGAAGCGTAGCGGGGATTGTAGGTCACAATCGCCAGCGCGGTCTGCGCATCCTTACCGCGGATTGCATCTAATACAAAGCATGCTTTCTGAACGGAAACCCGGGCGTAAGACAGCTTGGCGCTGGGCCGGGTATCCTTCTGTGCATTTCGTTCTCTTTTGATCTGACTTCTATGTCCTTTTGCCATGGATGAATACCTCCTTCCTGTGTTTGAAGCTTAGCGCTTACCTGTCTTCTTCTCGTCCTTGCCGTGTCCCCGGTAGGTTCTGGTGGCCACAAACTCACCCAGCTTGTGTCCTACCATATCCTCGGTGATATATACCGGCACATGCCGCCGTCCGTCGTGAACCGCAATGGTGTGGCTGACCATCTGAGGGAAGATGGTGGAACGGCGGGACCAGGTCTTGATAACAGTCTTCTGTCCTGCTGCGTTTAAAGCTTCTACCTTTTTCAGCAAAGATTCATCCGCAAAAGGGCCTTTTTTCAATGAGCGAGCCATAATTTACCTCCTAATTATTTCAGTGTTTTGCCGTCGCGTCTTCTCACAATCAGCTTGTTGGACTTATTCTTCTGCTTTCTGGTCTTCAGACCCAGAGCAGGCTTGCCCCAAGGAGTGCTGGGCCCCGGACGGCCGATGCCGCACTTGCCCTCACCACCGCCGTGGGGATGGTCGTTGGGGTTCATAACGGAACCGCGAACCGTGGGACGGATGCCCATGTGACGCTTACGTCCGGCTTTACCGATATTAACCAGAGAGTGCTCGCCGTTTCCTACGACGCCGATGGTGGCGCGGCAGTTGATGGGAACCATTCTCATCTCACCGGAGGGAAGTCTCAGAGTGGCGTACCGGCCTTCCTTGGCCATCAGCTGGGCTGCGCCGCCTGCGGAACGGACCATCTGGCCGCCCTTTCCAGGATGCAACTCAATGTTGTGGACCTGCGCGCCCACCGGGATGTTCTGCAGGGGCAGGCAGTTGCCCACACGGACCTCGGCGTTGGCGCCGCTCATCACCTGCATGCCATCGGTCAGCCCTTCCGGAGCCAGGATATAGGCCTTGGCGCCGTCTGCATAGCAGATCAGAGCGATGTTGGCGGTACGGTTAGGGTCGTACTCAATGCCGATGACCTTGGCAGGAATGCCGTCTTTGCTGTTTCTCTTGAAATCAATGATTCTGTATTTCTGCTTGGCGCCGCCGCCCTGATGGCGCACGGTGATTTTGCCCTGGTTGTTGCGGCCGGCGTTCTTGCTCTTAGAAACCAGAAGCGACTTTTCCGGCTCAGTTTTGGTAATCTCCGAGAAATCCAGGCCAGTCATCTGTCTTCTGGACGGAGTATACGGATTATACTTTTTGATACCCATTGTCTTATCTCCTTAATTTTTTGTTCTCACGGCGTTGGATGCGCCGTATAGGGGAAGGCGTCTCTTACAGGCCTTCAAAGATCTCGATGTCCGCGCTCTCCGCCGTCAGCTGCACAATGGCCTTTTTGGACTTGGCGGTGCGGCCCACCACCATCCCGCGGCGGCGCTTCTTGCCATCGATGTTCATGGTGTTCACGGAAGCCACTTTGGCGCCGGAGAACATCTTCTCCACCGCTTCCTTCACCTGACTCTTGGTTGCTTCCGGATGCACATAGAAGGTATACTTCTTATCGCTCATCATGTTCATGCTCTTCTCGGTGATAACCGGTCTGAGGATCACGTCATAATACTTAATGTCCGCCATTACGCATATACCTCCTCAATTTTTTCCACAGCAGCCTTGGTGATGACCACCGTGTTGTACTTCAGAATATCGTACACGTTGATGGTGTTGGTCTGAGCCGTCTTCACATCCGGAATATTCCGGGCGGACAGGATCACGTTCTGATCATTCTCATCCAGAACCACCAGCGCCTTGTTCACCTTCAGGTTGTTCAGCACGCTCTGGAACTTCTTGGTCTTGATCTCATCCAGCTTCAGTTCATCCAGCACCAGGAACTTGGACTCGTTGACCCGGGAGGTCAGAGCCGACTTTAAGGCCAACTGCTTCTCTTTCCGGTTCAGCTTGAAGCGGTAGCTCCGGGGCTGAGGGGCGAACACCACGCCGCCGCCGGTCCACTGGGGAGCCCGAGTGGAACCCTGTCTGGCATGGCCGGTTCCCTTCTGTCTCCAAGGCTTTCTGCCGCCGCCGCTGACCGCGGAGCGGTTCTTGGCGCTCTGGGTGCCCTGGCGGTTGTTAGCCAGCTGCTGTACCACAGCCATGTGTACCAGATGCTCGTTTACTTCCACGCCAAACACGGCATCGGACAATTCCATTTCACCGATCTGGCTTCCTTCCATATTATAAACAGATACTTTTGCCATCTCAAGTTTCCTCCTTTCCTATAAAAGCCTTACGCCTTTACGGTGGTCTTCAGCGTTACCAGAGCCTTCTTGGGGCCGGGCACAGAACCCTTCACCAGGATCAGGTTGTCCTCTGCGTCCACGCGAACCACTTCCAGGTTCTGCACGGTAATTCTGCGGTGCCCCATCTGTCCGGCCATTTTCTTGCCCTTGAACACCCGGCTGGGATCGGAGCAGGCGCCGTTGGAACCTGCATGACGGTGATACTTGGAACCGTGAGTCATGGGTCCCCGGTGCAGGCCGTGACGCTTGATGGCGCCCTGGAAGCCTTTACCTTTGGAAACAGCGGTGGCATCCACCTTATCCCCGGCCGCAAAAGAATCCGCCTTGATCTCCTGCCCCGGCTTCATCTCCTCTGCGCCGTCCAGCTTCAGTTCCCGCACATATCTTTTATAGGAAACTCCGGCCTTCTCAAAGTGGCCTTTCTGGCACTTGTTGACCAGCTTCTCTCTCTTGTCCACAAAGCCCACCTGCACGGCGCTGTAGCCGTCGTTCTCCACGGTTTTCACCTGGGTGACCACACAGGGGCCGGCCTGCAGAACCGTAACCGGAGTCAGTTCTCCGTTTTCGCCGAAAATCTGGGTCATGCCCACTTTCGTTGCCAAAATTGCTTTCTTCATGCTTCATGTCCTCCTACAGCGGAACGCTTTTCGCGTTCATACTAGAATGTGGTGATTGGGTTTCTTTTGCCGGTCTTAAGCTTACGCGTTCTTCATCTTGATATCGATGTAGACACCGGCAGGCATCTCCAGACGAGACAGGGCGTCCACCGTCTTCTGGTTGGGAGCAATGATGTCGATGAGCCGCTTGTGGGTTCTCTGCTCGAACTGCTCTCTGGAATCCTTGTACTTGTGCACAGCCCGCAGGATGGTGATGACCTCTTTCTTGGTGGGCAGCGGAACGGGGCCGCTGACCTTTGCGCCGGTCTTCTTCACATTCTCCACGATCTTTGCAGCACTCTGATCCACCAGCTGATGGTCGTACGCCTTCAACGTGATTCTCATTACTTGGTTTGCCATAAAAAAAGCCGCCTCCTTTTCGTACTTGCTCAGCACGACAAGCGGTGACTGTACACGTCCCCGTGTGTATCCTGAAGATTCTCACACGTCATCTCTGCTCTCCGGCAGATGGTTTGTTTGGTACAGTGACTTGTCGTCAGTTTCCTAACATGACATTCGCTCCACGGAAAACCTGCCACGGCGGGCAGCAACCTCACGCTTCACCGCTATCAATGTCACAGCCTTTGAAGCATACCATACTTTTCCTGGAAATGCAAGGGTTTTTTCAAATTTTTTGCAGGCGGAATCCGG
>CAZDOQ010000030.1:0-15538 GCA_964507035.1 uncultured Lachnospiraceae bacterium
ATATTTTCTCCGACCAGTATACCTGAAAAAAAATAAAAAATCCACTTGAAATTTCGAATTATTCCGTTACAAGTGTTGAAAACCCGAGTCAGCGGTTCCGTGGATAAAACTGCGGAAACTCAAGCTTCTCATAAAAATAAAAAAGACGGAAAACAAACATTTGATTGCAATACTATCAAAAAAGTGATAAGATATCAGTGTAAATGTTATAAGAATTTTAGAAGAAAGGAAGTGAACAGATGGTTAGCAAAGCAATCGAACTGTCTTGCAGACAGAATCCAAGTGTAAAAATTCGGGGTGTACCCGGGCACTTTGCCACCACCCACGCTCACGCAAACTATTACATTGACATTACAGAACCCAAGTTAAGTCATGAGATGGGGCGGGAGGCAGCCATTACCCTGGCGGCGGATTACGCTTATGAAAAGGTGGTGGATACCATTGCAGCTTTGGACGGAAGCGAATTGATCAGCGCTTTCCTGGCACGGCACCTGACCCGGAATGAATTTTTTATGGTGAACGGGCAGAAGAATATTTATGTGGTGCCTCCGGAGAACAATGCTTCCGGCCAGCTGATCTTCCGGGACAATACGCAGCCCATGATTCGGGACCGGAATGTGCTGATTATGATCGACGCCATTGCCACCGGCCAGGCGGCGGAACGGGCCATTGAGTGTATCCAGTATTATGGCGGGAAAATTGCGGGTATTGCGGCCATCTTTTCTGCCTTTGACGAGTTGGAGGGAATCCGGATTTCCCATCTGTTCGGAAAAGCGGACCTGCCGGATTACCAGGCGGTGGACTATCATGAGTGCCCCCAGTGCAAAGCGGGCATAAAGCTGGACGCCCTGGCCAACAGCTTTGGGTATTCTATGTTGTAAAGATTTTTGGTTTGTGAAAAGCTGCCGCCTGGCAGAGGAGAGAGGGGCTCTTCTTCCTCCTGTCAGGCGGTAGCTTTTTTAATGACAAAGGCCTCCCGTTTCAAAGAAGTTTCATCGATTGCAGGAAGAGGCCGCCACAATACTGCGGGAAAGTGCACTGGCGGGGAGGGAGAGCAATTTGTTCATGGCGCCCCGCAGCTTCAAGGAGCCGGTTGCCTGCATACATTCTGCTTTCAGGTAGACTTCACAGTTTAAAAAGCCGTCGAGACCGTCAGCGCGGATGACAGGGGTCTGCCGGATATAGGGCTGGATACGGAAGCGGGCTTCCTGGATGGTTTTCATTGTGATGGGCATGGAAAAATCCTCCCTATTTTGATGGATTGTCAGTTCTTACAAGAGGTTCAAAAACTCTCCGCCACATCTTCAATGGTCTCTAAAAACGCTTCCTCGCCCACTGTGTTTATCTTGAAGAAGATCCCTTGGCTTCCGCCGGAGGTGATGGCGGATAACAGATACAGGCCGTTTGCTCCCACCAGCGTAACAGTCATGGAGACCCGGTTGCCGCCGGTCCAGCTGTAGCGTTCGTAAACCCGGACGGCGCAGTGGAAATCTCCTTTTTCATAATCACTGCCGTCCTCAAAGGAGGCGGAGACGCTTCCATTTAAAACGGCCGCATCTAACGCCTCTAAAATAGAATCAAAATTCCCTTCCACCATCTTTTCGTATTTTGCCATGAGAATCTCCCTTGTAGTATGTGACTCAGATTCCAAACATTTCGCGTGCAATAGCAATGCCGGTCTGTGTCCGGAATATGTTTTGGACAGCAGCTTGAATCTTTTCCAAGGGCCAGTGGTCCTCATGCAGATTGACCAAGAAATCTGCCTCCACCAGAATTTGATAATCCAGACCGTCTATGTTTGAGTAGGTGTGGTGATGGCCTGCCAGATAGGAGACCCGTTGCAGGACTTCCGGCGCCACGTTCAGTTCCTGCAGCAAAGCTTCCGCCAAAGGAGGACCTTCCTGTTCTTGGAGTTTTCCGTTGCAATGTCCGTATTTTTCTTCACACAGGCGAATCCCAATATCATGAACCAGCGCCGCAGCCTCCAACGCAAACAGAACTTCTCCCTGGAGCCCCTCTTGGATTCCGATGGTACGGGCCAAACTGTGGACTTTTATAAAATGTTGGATCCTTTTGGGATCTCCATGATCATGCTGGATCATACGCATCATGAGTGTTTGTATACACATAGAGATTCCTCCTGATGCTTTATTTTACCATGCCCCAGGGTGAAAAGCTACAAAAAAATATGGTTAATTGTTTACAAGTCCTCCTCTTATGCTATAATATAATATAACATTATATGCATACCAACGGGAGAAAGAAACACATGATAAATTCAAACAGCATCACGCCTTTGTACCTGCAGGTCAAAGAGCACATTTTGTCGGACATCCACGGAGACAAATACCAGCCCAACGGACGACTGCCCTCAGAGAAGGAATTGGCGGCCATGTACAATGTGAGCATTATTACCATACGCCGGGCCATCAGTGAACTGGTGGATGAGCAGATGCTGCAGAAGAAGCAGGGCAAGGGAACCTTTGTCACCAAAAAGAGCTTTTCCCGGCCCTATTCCCAGAATGCGCTGAGCTTTACGGAGATCTGCCGGGCCAACGGCATGCAGGCTTCCGCCAAGCTGCTGCGGCGGGAGGTGCTCGCAGACCCGTCCCCGGAGCTGCTGAATCAGCTGGCTCTGCCGGATGGGAGCCGGGTTCTTCTCGTTGAGCGGCTGCGGTATGCAGACGGAATCCCCATTGTTATAGAGCGGGACTGCTTCTCCATGGACTATGATTTTTTGTTGGAGGCGGATTTGGAAAAGAATTCCATGTACCAGATCATACGGAAAAACCGGACGGTGGATCTGCGGCCGGTGGTGGGCCAGCGTTCTGTGAAAATCACCAAGTCCAACGCCCGGATTGCCAAATATCTGAATATTCGGGAGTCCACGCCGGTGCTCCAGTATGAAGGACTTTGCTGGGAGATGCTCTCAGACCGGCCGGCCCATACATCCTTCCAGACCGGATATGGGGAGCAGATGGACTTTGCCCTTCATTTTTGATATTCTTCGCGGAAGCGCGTGATGATACGGCGCAGGAAAATGAAAACACAACATAGGAGAGACACTGAGAAACAGCGGTTTAGGTGAAATCAACGCCCAAGCCGCTTTTTATTTGCCGGAGCGCGGCGAAAGAAGCCGATCGGTTGGAGGTGGATAGGCTATTATTGTACTACAGTAAAAAACACGTCAAATTACCTGTTAAAATTTTATTTATTAAACTTTATCACACTTTAAAATGCGCCTCCCCCAAAAAACAGGAAAAACAGGAAAAAGGAGGAACGAATCACGAAAAAGGAAAAAAACTATTGCAAAACCTCAGATTTTTGATATAATGTATTATAATCATATAAGATGTTTTAAATCAATAGAAAAAGGAATAAACTGGCGCGGGAGGAACAAAGATGGGACAGGAACCGGTTCGAATCTTGGGGGTGGGAGACAATGTCAGTGACCAGTATGTGCACACGGGCACAATGTATCCCGGCGGCCAGGCGTTGAATGTGGCAGCTTTTGGGCGGATGCAGGGAGCGGACACAGGTTTTCTGGGAGCCTTTGGCAGTGATGCGCCGGCGGAGCACATTCAGCAGGTTCTGCAAGAACTGGGAATCCATACAGACCGGTGCCGTCATTATCCCGGAGAGAACGGAGCCGCCCGGGTCACCTTGGAAAACGGGGACCGGGTCTTTCTGGGAAGCAACAAGGGCGGTGTTCTCCGGCAGCATCCGCTGCGGCTGGATTCGGAGGATTTGGACTATATTCAGACGTACCATATCGTACATACTTCCAACAATAGTTATTTGGACGGAGAACTACAGAAAATCAAACAGACGGGTGTGCTTTTGTCCTATGATTTTTCCACCCGGTGGAATGAGCCGGACCGGATGCAGCAGGTGGCATCCCAGGCGGACATTGCTTTTCTGTCCTGCTCGGATCTGACGGATGAGGAGGCCCAAAACCTGCTGCGGCAGGCGGCAGGTCTGGGTTTGAGCCTGACGGTGGCCACCCGGGGCTCCCGGGGCGCTTTGCTTTATGACGGCTTTGCTTTTCTGGAGCAGCCCAGCGAATATGTGGAGCCGGTGGACACCATGGGAGCAGGCGACGCCTTTGCCTCGGCCATGTTGGTTCATTTGGCCGCCGGGTGGGCCGCCACGGGTGCTGTCCCGGAATCAGAAGCCCTTAGGGGGGCAGCAGCGGCGGCAGCCCATTTTTCTTCGCAGGTATGTCTCAAACCCGGAGCCTTTGGCCACGGCCAGCTGATTCCGGAGGGATATCAGATGACGGTTATCCAGAACTCCTGACACTTTTCCGAGAGAGCACAGGAGATTTTTGATAGAACGTGGAAGGGAGTGATTGTATTTGAAGGAACCGTTGCTGCAGGTGCAGGATGTACGCATGGTGTTCCGCAATAAAAAGCAGGAATTTGCCGCGGTGGACGGACTGACCTTTCAGCTGGAGCAAGGAGAGATTCTGGGGATCGTGGGGGAGAGCGGGAGCGGAAAGACTATGGCTTCCCTCTCGATCATGGGACTGTTGCCGGAGCAGGGTGTCATTGCCTCCGGCAGTATCCGGTACCAGGGCCGGGAACTGGTGGGCCTGAGCGACGCCGAGATGTGCAAGATCCGGGGAAAAGAGATCTCCATGATCTTTCAGGAGCCCATTATGTCTCTGGACCAGGTGTTTACTGTGGGAAGCCAGCTGATGGAGGGCATTTTAGCCCATGAAAAGGTCAGCAAGAAGGAAGCCCAAAAGCGGTCCTTAGAGATGCTACGCACCGTGGGAATCCCCAGTCCGGAGCGGGTGTTTGCTTCCTATCCCTTCGAATTGTCCGGCGGCATGTGCCAGCGGGTGATGATCGCCATTGCCTTAAGCTGTAATCCCCGCCTGCTCATTGCGGACGAGCCCACCACGGCATTGGACGTGACGGTGCAGGCGCAGATCATGGATCTGCTGCGCCAGAGCCGGGACCAATTCCACGTGGGAATCATTCTGATCACCCATGATCTGGATGTGGTGAAGGATATGGCGGACCGGATCATTGTCATGTACGGTGGCAATATGATGGAGGCGGCGTCCCGGGAGCAGCTGTTTTCCAATCCGTCCCATCCATATACCCGGGGATTGCTCCGTTCCATCCCGCGCCTGGATTCCGCAGAAGAGCGGCTCTTTAACATTGAGGGAACCGTGCCGGATATCCGGAGCATGCCGGAAGGCTGCCATTTCTGCACCCGGTGCTGGGATGCCCAGGAGAAATGTCAGACCGATCCCCCCGCTATGGTGGAGGTGGAACCAGGACATTTTGTGGCCTGCCACCGAGCGGGAGCAGCCCGAAAGGAGGGAACATCCCTTTGAGCGAGACGTTGCTGGAAGTGAAGAACCTCAAAAAATATTTTCCTGTCAAGCACGGCATGTTTTCCAGCGGCAAGGGCTTTGTCCACGCAGTGGACGGGATTTCCCTGGAGGTGAAAAAAGGAGAGACCTTTGGGCTGGTGGGGGAGAGCGGCTGCGGCAAAAGTTCCCTGTCCCGGGTGATTTTAAGCCTGGTCAAACGGGACTCCGGAGAGATCCTTTATAAGGGGCAAGATGTGAGCACCCTGGACCGGGCTCAGCGCTCCAAGATGCGGATGGTGTTCCAGAATCCCTTTGCCTCCCTGAATCCCAAAGAGCGGGTCTTTGATACCATCGCGGAGCCTTACCGGATTGCCGGCGGCTATTCTAGGCAGCAGATTCAGGAGGAAGTGTTAAAGCTCCTGGACCTGGTGGGACTGAGCCGTGGCTATGCCACCCGGTATCCCCATGAGTTTTCCGGCGGACAGCGGCAGCGGATCGGCATTGCCCGGGCCCTGGCCATGAATCCGGAATTTATCATTTGTGACGAGCCGGTCTCCGCCCTGGATGTGTCCATTCAGGCGCAGATTTTAAATCTGCTCCGGGATATCCAAAAGGATTTGGGACTCACCTATGTGTTTATCTCCCACAATTTGGGTGTCGTCAAGTATGTGTCGGACCGGATTGCAGTGATGTACCTGGGGAAAATTATTGAGGTGTCCAAGACGGCGGATTTGTACATGAATCCCAGTCACCCTTACACCCAAGCGCTGCTCTCGGCCATTCCCGGAGCGGCAGAATATCTGCATATCGACCGGGTCCTGCTGAAAGACGATATTCCAAGCCCTGTGAATCCGCCGCCTGGCTGCCGCTTCTGTACCCGCTGCCTATACGCCAAGGAGATTTGTTCCCAGAAGGAACCGCAGATGCAGAAGGTGGGAGAGGGGCATTACGCAGCCTGCCACCTGCTGGGGAAGGAGGCGGAGGAATGATCAAATTTTTGGTAAAACGAATTTCAACCGCCATTGTACAGATTTTTGTGGTCACCACCATTGTCTTTTTCTCCCTGCAGATGATGCCGGGCGATCCGGTGCTGCTGATGCTGAGCAGGGACGGTTCGGCGGTGGATCAGGCAGCCTATGACGCCCTGGAGGAAGAACTGGGGTTGGACCAGCCGGTGATGACCCAGTACGCCAACTGGCTGATAGACTTGGCCCACGGGGACTTGGGAACCTCCTACGGGGAGAACCGGCCTGTGGTGGAGGCCATTGGGGACCGGCTGCCCCGGACGTTGGAACTGGCTGCGGTATCCCTGGTGCTGGCCTGTATCATTGGCATTCCATTGGGGATCATATCGGCGGTGCGGCGAGGAGGATTTTTGGATCTGGGGCTGACCTTGATTTCTTCCCTGGGCAACTCGGTGCCAGTCTTTGTGCTGGGGTACATTTTGGTATTGATCTTTTCCCTTACCTTGGGGCTATTGCCTTCCAGCGGCTTTGTGCCGGTGGCCAGAGGACTGGAAAATCACATTTTACGGCTGATTCTGCCTGCTGTGACGTTGGCCTTCGGCGTGGCGGCTTCCATTCTCCGAATGACCCGCTCCAGTATGTTGGAAGCTTTGGGGAGTGAGTCTGTGAGACCCCTGCGGGCCAAGGGGCTTCCCAAACGGAAGGTATACCTGAAACACGTGATGCGCAACATGCTGATTCCGGTGGTGACCATCATTGGACTGCAGCTGGGAACCTTGATTGCCGGAACGGTGCTCTGCGAGGCAGTGTTCAACTGGCCGGGGATTGCAACGCTGCTGACGGATGCCATCAATAACCGGGATTACCCGCTGATTCAGGGATGTATGCTGGTGCTGTCCGCTATCTTTATTCTCATCAACATGGTGGTGGACCTGCTCTACGGGCTTCTGGACCCGCGGGCGCGCTAGGAGGGAAAGCCAATGAGTGTGTGGAAGCAGTGTATTCGGAATAAGAAGTTTCTCCTCAGCGCCGTGATCCTGGTGCCTCTGCTGTTCGTAGCGCTGTTTGGAAATCTGCTGATCAGCCATGATCCGCTGCAGATCATTTCCACCCAGACGCTGCAGCCGCCTTCGGTGGAGTATCCCATGGGGACGGATGAGTACGGGCGCTGTATTGCCTGCCGGCTGATTGTGGGCATTCAGCCTACCATGATTGTGGCTTTCGGCGGCACCATCATCGCCATGGCGGCGGGAACGCTGCTGGGCCTGCTGGCCGGTTACATAAAAGATTCTTTGGGCAACGCCATTATGCGTGTGGTGGATATTATCCTGTGTTTCCCGTCCATTTTGCTGGCCATGCTGGTGGTGGGCCTGTGGGGATCTGGAGTCGTCAATCTGGTGGTCGTGGTGGGAATTCTCTATACTCCCCACTTCTGCCGGATCGCCTACTCCTCCACCCGGAAGCTGCGGAAGGTGGAGTATGTGGAGAGTCAACAACTGTTGGGCGCCAGCACCATGCGGATTCTCATCAAGACCTTGTTGCCCAACATTGTATCTTCCCTGATCATCCAGTTCAGTCTGACCGTGTCCAGCGGCATTTTGCTGGAGAGCGGCCTCAGCTTCCTGGGCCTGGGCGTGCAGCCACCGGCTCCTTCCTGGGGTCAGATGATCGGAGATGCCCGGGCGTACATTGCCACCAACGGACAGTATATGTTCTGGCCGTCCCTGTTCCTGTGCCTGACCATTCTGTCTACCAACCTGATGGGCGACGCCCTGCGGGATGTGCTGGACCCGAAGCTGAAAAAGAGCTTCTGAACCATAAAATCCAAAAGGAGGAAAGAGATGAAAGCAAGAAAGATCACAAGTATTTGCCTGAGCCTGGTGCTGGCCATGGGTCTCATGGCTGGGTGCGGCAGCGGCGGCAACACCACCACTGCGGCGGCAACAGAGGGAGGGGGAACCACCCTGGCGGAGTCCGGCGGAAATCTGGAGGAGACAGAGGCTGCAGAGGGAACCGTGGATACGCTGCTCATTGGCACCAGTGTGGAGCCTTCCACCCTGGACCCTCACATCCATTCCAACGTATCCACTCGTTTCATGCTCCAGAACATTTACCGGGGCCTGGTGAGTTACAACCTGGATGGGGAAATCCAGTGCGAGGTGGCAGACAGCTATGAGATTTCCGATGACAACCTGACTTACACCTTTACCCTGAAGGAAGGTGTGACATTCCATGACGGCACTCCTGTCACTGCGGAGGATGTGAAGTACAGCTTTGACCGGATTATGGCAGAGGACAGCACCGCCACCTACAAATCCTACTTTACGGATGCTGGTACCACAGTGAATGTGGTGGACGAACAGACCGTGGAGTTTGTGCTGGCAGAACCCTGCGCGCCGTTTCTGGAGTACCTGAGCCTGCCGGAGAGCGCTATTATCAGCAAGGACTGGATGGAGGCTGGCAATGACATTGCTACGTCCGCCATGGGCTGCGGCCCTTACCAGTTTGTCAACTGGGACCGGGGGCTGGAGATCAACGTGGAGGGCTATGACGGCTACTACAAAGAAGGCCTTCCCAAGACCAAGAATGTCAGCTTTATCTTCTACCTGGATGAGACCACCCGGAACAACGCCCTGCTCAGCGGCGAGGTGGATCTGATTGACTATGTCAGCGCCACCGCCGTCACCCAGTTTGAGAGTAATGACGATGTGACGGTGTACAGCCGCCAGGGCGCTTTCATGATGCTGGAGTTCAACTGCGAGGAGGGCAGCCCCTTTGCGGACTACCGGGTGCGCCAGGCAGTGGCTTATGCCATTGACCGGCAGGCTGTCATTGACACCGCCTTCAACGGCCGGGGCGAGGCGCTGTACGGCTTCCCTACCATTGCAGGCCAGCAGGGATACAACGGTGAGTTTGACAACTATTTCAGCTATGACGTAGAGAAGGCCAAAGAGCTTCTGGCCGAGGCCGGCTATGCGGATGGCTTCAGCTGCAGCATTTTGGCTACCAGCGATTACTCCTTCCATGAGCAGACCGCTCTGGTGGTGCAGGCTTCCCTGGCGGAGATCGGCATTGAGGTGACGGTGGACCTGCCTGACTGGGCCACCCGGATCGAGCGCAGCAACACCGGCGACTATGACATCATTGTTTGCGGTACCATCGGCAAGATCCTGGATATGGACTGGGCCACCATCTTCTATCAAAGCGGCGAGGTTCGGATGGACGCTTCCCCGTACTTTGCGGACGACGAGATCGACCAGCTGCTGTACGAGGGCCGCACCACCCTGGATGAGGATCAGCGGAATGAGATCTACCAGCAGTTCCGTGAGAGAGCCCTGGAACTGTCTCCGCTGGTGTTCATCTGTTACCGGGAGCAGGCCTTTGTGGCTGGAAACTACGTGCAGAACTTTGACTTCCTCTCCGGCGTTCTGAGCCAGCAGGCCGGTATCTGCCTGGAAGAGGTAGTGGTAAACGAGCACTGACAACAAGAGTCCTGCCGGAGCCACGGCAGAAAGCTTTTCTAAACATTGTGCCGCGGGAGCCTTCTTCGCCCCCGCGGCATCCCTCCAAAACATGTGGCGTCATGAGAGAAAAGGGGAACTGGCCGCCGGTGTGGCGGCAGCAGCCAGAGTTGGGCATCCTAAAATATAATGTTATAGAACATTATAGAAAGATATAGAAGATATAAGGCCACAGACGAGAATGAACAATCCAATTTGTAGGATGAGGTGAAACATATGGCTTATATGATAGGCGTAGACGTAGGAGGTACCTTTACGGATTTCTCCGTATTTGAACAGGAGACCGGCGAACTGTTCCATTACAAGGACAGCTCCACCCCCGCCGACCCCTCTAAGGCAATCATCCAGGGAGTTTTGGCAGTATTGGCCATCAAAAAGGCGGACGCTGCCGCTGTTAGCTATCTGGCCCATGGAACCACCGTGGGAACCAATGCATTGATTGAGAAAAAAGGCGCCCGGGTGGGACTCATCACCACCAAGGGATTTAAAGATTTGATGGAGATCGGAAATCAGCGCCGTCCCTCCCTCTATAACCTGCAGGCCCAAAAGCCCTTTTCGCTGATTCCCTCCGGTTTCAACTGCACGGTGACAGAGCGGATCCGGTATGACGGAACAGTGGATACGCCCCTGGATGAGGAGGAGACCCGGCAGGTAGTCCGGTATCTGAAGGAGCAGAAGGTGGCCTCCATTGCGGTCTGCACCCTGTTTTCCTTTGTGAATCCGGCCCATGAACTGCGGATTGAGGAGATTATCAAAGAGGAATTTCCGGAGGCTTATGTGACCATATCCAGCAAGCTGGTGCCGGAATTCCGGGAGTACAGCCGGATGAGCACCACGGTGCTCAACAGCTATCTGGGACCGGTGATGGAGAAATACGTCAACAATTTCCGGGATTCGGTGAAAGGGATCGGCATTCAGGTGGAACCCTATGTGACCCAGTCCAACGGCTCGATCATCTCCATCAAAGAGACCATTGACTGCCCCATTAAGACAGCCGTCTCCGGACCTTCCGCAGGGGTCATTGCCGCCGCCTACATTGGAAAGCAGTGCGGGGCGGATCAGATCATCACCTTTGACATGGGCGGCACCAGCGCGGATATTTCCCTGATTGAAAACTATACGCCCCAGGTGTCCAACGAGCGGTCTGTGGAAGGCTATCCGGCCCGGATCCCCATGATTAACATTATCACCATCGGAGCCGGAGGCGGCTCCATTGCCAAGATTGACGAGGGCGGCGCCCTGAAGGTGGGACCCAAGAGCGCCGGAGCCACCCCGGGACCGGCCTGCTATATGCGGGGCGGAGAAAATCCCTGCGTCACCGACGCCAATATTGTTCTGGGCAAGCTGAATCAGAAAAAGATCCTGGGAGGCCGGATGGACGTGGATGTGGAGTTGGCGAAAAAAGCCATCCAGACCAAGATCTGCGACAAGTCGGATCTGGATCTGCGCCAGGCGGCCAACGGCATCATCACCGTGGTCAACTCCAACATGGTCCGGGCCATCCGCAGCGTATCTGTGGAGAAGGGCTATGATGTCCGGGAGTTCAGTCTCATGGCCTTTGGCGGCGCGGGTCCCCTACACGCCTGCGAGGTGGCCAGGGAACTGGGTATGAAGGAAGTGCTGATTCCGCCCCACCCGGGAACCCTCTGCAGTCTGGGACTGCTGCTGGCAGACACTAAATTTGACCTGTCCCGGACCAAGGTGCTGGACGGGGTGCCGGCCAATGTGGACGCCATGACGGAACAGTTTAGGAGCATGACGGAGCAGGGGAACGCACTGTTGGACAAGGAAGGAGTGGCCCAGGAACGCCGCCGCTTTGCGTGTTTTGTGGATATGCGCTACCAGCGCCAGAACTTTGAGATCTGCATTCCAGTGCCCACCGGGGAGATGACAGAGAAAGTGCTGGCCCAGGTACTGGCGGACTTCCATGCGGAACACAAGCGTAGTTACGGCTACTGCAAGGAGGAGGCAATGGTCCAGTTTGTCAGCTACCGGGTCTCCGCCATCGGCATCATCGACAAGCCGGAGTTGACGCCGGAGCCGCTGCGGCCAGAGGCAGACCTGCCGGAGCCCATCTCTTACCGCCAGGTGCTGTTCCAGGGCCAGGAGTACTATGTGAAGACGCCGGTCTATGACCGGGAGAGTTTTGTGCCGGGCCAGGCCATTCCGGGTCCCTGCATCTGCGAGCAGATGGATACCACCCTGGTGGTGCCGGCAGGCTGGACCATTCATGTAGACGGTTACCGCAACCTGAAAATCCACGACGAGGAGAGATAAGATGGAAAGAAAAATTGATACAGTCACGGTGGAGGTAATCCGGAACCTGCTGATGTCCATCTCCGAGGAAACCTTCGGCATCATCGTCCGCAGCGCCTACTCCACCAACATGAAAGAACGCCGGGATGTATGCACCGCTGTCATTGACCCGGACGGCAACAGTGTGGCCCAGGTGGAGAGCCTGGCCGTGCTCTTGGGATCCATGCTGGGCGTGGTCCCCAAGATCTATGAGAAATTTGGCCGGGAGAACGTGAAGCCCGGAGATATGTTCATTGCCAACGACCCGTACCACGGGGGCGGCAACCACCTGCCGGACATTGTAATCGCCGCCCCAGCCTTTGCCGGGGAAAAGCTGATCGGCTGGATCGCCAACATTGCTCACCATTCGGATATCGGCGGGAAGGTGCCCGGTTCCACCTCCGGGGACGCGGACTCCCTGTTCCAGGAGGGAATCCGGATCCCGGTGATCCGTATCTGCCGGGATGGTGTGCTGGATCAGAGCGTTATGGATCTGTTGTTGGACAACACCCGGGTGCCCCAGGAGCGGGAGGGGGACCTGACGGCCCAGATCTCCGCCAACCTGATTGGCGTGGAGAGGCTCCAGGAGGCCTATGCCCGGTACGGCGATACTTTAATCCTCTGCATGAAGGAACTGGTGGCTTACTCCGAGCGCCGGGTCCGGGCAGTGGTGGCTGGTCTGCCGGATGGGGTCTACAGCTATACCGACTATGTGGACGGCTGCGGGGACAAATATCCGGATCCGCTTCCCATCCACGTGTCCATCACTGTAAAGGGGGACGATCTGATCTTTGACTTCACCGGCACGGCGGACCAGATCAAAGCGCCCATCAACGTGCCCTATCCCTGTACGCAGGCGGCGGTGTTCTTTGCGGTGAAAGCTCTGATGGGAGACGATATTCCGGCCAACGAAGGAATCAACCGGGCGGTGACTCTCGTTGCCCCCAAGGGCTGCATTGTGAACCCCACAGAGCCCAGCCCGGTGGGCGCTCAGATCGACTGTGAGCAGCGGATTCCGGACGCTATTTTTGGGGCCCTGGCTCCCATTTTCCCGGATGCCATTGTCACAGCCGGAAACGGCGCCTGCACCACCACCATTCTGGCGGGGGACGGGGCCATTGGCACAGACAGCGTGTTCATCTTCCACGAAGTCATCGCCGGAGGAGGCGGCGCTTCCCGGCATTACGACGGACTCTCCGGCGTTCAGGTGAATATGACCAACACCTCCAACATGCCCATTGAGGCCACGGAGATGGAGTTTACCAAGATTCTGGCCCGGAAATATGAACTGAAGGCGGACACCGGCGGAGCCGGGGAGATGCGGGGCGGACTGGGAATCGAGCGGGAGCTGGAGATCCTACAGGACAACGTACTCTACACTGGCCTGGGCGACCGGCATAAATTCCACCCCTGGGGCCTGGAAGGCGGCCAGCCCGGCGGTATCGGCGCTTTCTACCGGGTATCGGCGGAGGATGGTTCCGTCACTCGCATGGGCCATAAGACCACCAGCCTGCCCTTGAAGAAAGGGGATGTGATCCGGGTGGTGACCCCTGGAGCCGGCGGATACGGAGATCCCAAGAAGCGTCCGGCGGAGAAGGTGCTGAAGGATGTGATTGAGGGCAAGGTGTCTGTGGAGGCGGCCCAGTCCCAGTATGGAGTGGTCATCGAGCGGCAGGACGGGGCTTTCCAGGTGAATGA
Organism: uncultured Lachnospiraceae bacterium; assembly: GCA_964507035.1. Taxonomy (GTDB): domain Bacteria; phylum Bacillota; class Clostridia; order Lachnospirales; family Lachnospiraceae; genus Pseudolachnospira. Next base: position 13,809 of record CAZDOQ010000030.1, read on the forward strand.
GGAAGCCACCCGGGCGTGTCGGGCACAGTAGAGGCGGAAATACCTTCCGGGTATCACTGGATGCCGTGGGAGACACGGCAGGAAGAGGAGAAATGACATGGTAAAAGGAATGCAGGAAGTAATGGAAGTAATGGAGAGGGTGAAGTCGGACCTGGCCGCCCAGGGCGGTCTGAAGCAGGTGATTTTTGTGGCCTGCGGCGGTTCCTTTGCCTCCTCCTACCCGGCCCGCTATCTCCTGGGCCAGGAGAGCAGCTTGAAGGTGCTGGGATACAACAGCAGTGAGTTTGTCAACGCCACGCCCAAAACCGTGGGGCCGGGGACCCTGGTGATTGCCACTTCCACCAAGGCCACCGCAGAGACAGTGGAGGCTTTGAAGGTGGCCAAGGCCAAAGGCGCTGTGACCGTGGGGCTCTCCGGCTATTCGGATTCCCTGACGGCCCAGACGGCAGATTATTATGTTACCTACTATCACGCGGACGAGTGGTATCAGGATCCCAGCCTGGTGCACTGCAACAGCCAGGGCACAGCGTTAAAGATTGCGTTCTGGCTGCTGAAGGAGTACGATGGATACGGAGCCTACAACAAGGCCATGGAGGCCTTTGAGAAGCTGCCGGAGATCTACGGCGCAGCCTATGAGAGCGTCAAAGCGGAGGCGGCCCAGTTTGCCATGACCTACAAAGATGATCCGGTGTGGAATGTGCTCAGCAGCGGAGCCGCCTGGGAGGTGGCCTACTCGGATGCCTTCTGCTTCTTCCAGGAGATGCAGACGGTCCACTGCGTTCCCATCCATTCCGGCGAGTATTTCCACGGGGCCTTTGAGACCTGCGACAAGGATCTGGCCATTCTGCTCTTTAAGAGCGTGGGCCGCACCCGTCCGTTGGACGAGCGGGCCGAGCGGTTCCTGAACCAGTTTGGCGGCCATCACTGGATTATCGACGCGGAGAAGCTGGAACTGGGACAGCTGGATCCCCAGGTGGTGGAATACTTCAACGCCCTGCTGCTACATCCTATCTCCAAACAATTCATTGCCGCCATGGGAGATGTGCGGATGCACCCCATGTCCTACCGCCGGTACATGTGGAAATTCAACTATTAATTTTTTAAGATTGCATTCTCCCAAATGAGTTTGCCGCCGGGGGCCTTCTGGACAAGGGAAGGTTTCCGGCGGCGTTTCTATAACATCTACTTCGGGTTTCACCAAGGAGCATTGACATCTACCGGCACAGCCTTTATACTATGGGAAAAGGCAGACCTACGTCTGTCTGCCTTGAGATCTTCTCTGTTTTCTGTTTTGGCGCGAAGCCAGTATTCCCCATTTATATCAAAATACTTTTAGGATACAGGAATGTTCAAAAAAGCAGAAATGTTGCTGCAAAAGCGTGACATACGCAGGAAGGAGGCGGTGTACATGCCGGATTGGGCAGAACAGACGCAGGAACTAACGGGAAGGGCGCCGGAAGAGGCAGAGCGTTCTCTTTGGCCGAGTTTCCTGGCAGGGGTGGGCCGGGGCCTGTTGACGCTTGCCGGAACGGTATTGGTTTCCCTGGGGCTGACAGTATTGGTGAACCCGCCCCTGCGGGAGAACCTTTGGCAGTGGCTGCGGCAGCTATGGGGCGGCTGAAGCAATGGGCGTGAAAGTTTCCCCGGCAAGAAATGTGGCTGAAGTGAATCAAGAGGACTTGAGTTTCCGCGAATTGCAATAAAAAGATGGATATGTCTTCCCAAAGTAC
>CAZDOQ010000031.1:0-14754 GCA_964507035.1 uncultured Lachnospiraceae bacterium
CCGGCGGCAAGGTGTTCATCAACGGCATTGCCGGGGAGCGGTTCTGTGTCCGCAATTCCGGCGCCACCGCGGTGGTGGAGGGCGTGGGCAACCATGGCTGCGAGTACATGACCGGAGGAGTGGCGGTGGTCCTGGGCGAGACCGGAAAGAACTTTGCCGCCGGTATGAGCGGCGGCGTGGCCTATGTGCTGGATGAGAAAAACTGCCTGTACCTGAACCTGAACCGGGAACTGGTCCATCTGGAGACGGTGACGGAGAGCGAGGACATTGCCCTGCTCCGGCAGTTGCTTGAGGAGCATGTGGCGGTCACCGGTTCTCCCAAGGGAACTCGGATTTTGGCGGATTTTGAGGAGTATGTGGGGCGTTTCCGGAAGGTAATCCCCAGAGAGTATAAGCAGATGATGGAACTGGCGGATAAACTGCGGGGATTGGGCGCGGACGATCACGCGGCCAAGATTCAGGCGTTTTATGCCAGAAGAAAGGAAATGGGGGTGTAGCGAGTGGGAAAACCCACAGGTTTTTTAGAATATGAGAGAAGAGGGAACCAGGCGGAGAGGCCGGAAGAGCGGGTGCGCCATTACCGGGAGTTTTATGCGCCCCTGACGGGGCGGGAACGGCAGGAACAGGCAGCCCGGTGCAGCGACTGCGGTGTCCCCTTTTGCCAGGCCGGCGTGGAACTGGGCGGCGGCACCGTAGGCTGTCCTCTCCACAATCTGATCCCCGAGTGGAATGATTTCCTGTACCGGGGCAATTACAAGCAGGCCCTTCACCGGCTCTTAAAAACCAACAATTTTCCGGAGTTTACCTCCCGAGTCTGTCCGGCCCCCTGTGAGGATGCCTGCACCGGGCATCTCTCCGGTACGCCGGTGACCAACCATGACAACGAGCGGGCCATCATTGAGTACGCCTTTGCTCATGGCTACATGGACGCCAAAGAGCCGGCGGTGCGCACCGGCAAGAAGGTGGCGGTGGTGGGTTCCGGCCCTGCCGGTCTGGCAGCGGCGGAGCAGCTGAACCGCAGGGGACATTCGGTGACGGTGTTTGAGAAGGATGACCGGGTGGGCGGCCTGCTCATGTACGGGATTCCCAATATGAAGCTGGAAAAAGAGGTGATTGACCGACGCCGGAAGCGGATGGAGGAGGAAGGAATTCTCTTTCAGACCGGCGTCTGCGTGGGCACAGATCTGCCTGCCTTGCAGCTGGAGCAGGACCATGACGCGGTGGTGCTGGCCTGCGGCGCCCCGGTGCCCCGGGATCTGCTGGTGGAAGGCCGGGACGGAAAGGGGATCCACTTTGCCCTGCCGTACCTGACCGCCAGCACCAAGGCCCTCTTGGACGGAGAGAGCCTGGCAGCCCGGTGGAATGCCAGGGGAAAGCGGGTGCTGGTCATTGGCGGCGGGGACACGGCCAACGACTGTCTGGCCACAGCGGTGCGCCAGGAGGCCAAGGCAGTGACCCAGTTCCTGCGGCGGCAGCAGCCTCCGGAGCAGCGGACGCCGGAGAACCCATGGCCGGAACCGCCCCGGATCCGCCGGGACGGGTATGGACAGGAAGAGTGCATGGCTGTTTATGGGAAGGATCCCCGGAGCCATGAAACCCGGGTGAAGCAGTTTGTACTGGACAGCAAGGGAGTTGTGAAGGCCGCTGTGGGCGTGAAGCTGGAGCGGGTGACAGACCCGGAGACGGGAAAGACCGTCGCCCGGGATATCCCCGGCAGCGAGTTTGAAGTGAAATGCGAGATGGTGCTCATTGCCGCCGGTTACACCGGGGCAGATCCGGTTCTGCTTTCGGCCTTTGGATTGACGGCGGATTCCCACGGAAATGCGGCAGTCTGCTGCCCGTCCTCCCACCGGACAGCCAGGGAGAAGATCTTTGTGGCCGGAGACATGCGCCGGGGGCCTTCCCTGGTGGTGTGGGCCATCCGGGAAGGCCGGGAGACGGCCAAAGAAGTGGACACGTTTCTGATGGGGTACAGCGCCCTATAGATTCCGGAAGGTTATTCCTGGCCCAAAGCGCCCCGGAGCGCATGGCGCAGTTTTAGGGGATTTCCGTAGCGCAGGGTGCTGCTTCGGTACACCTTGGCGCCCAGGTATCCGGCTCCCACAATGGAGAGGACCAGGATCAGGAAGGAGACGGCAATTTCCCAGGTGGCCACGGTCCCCATGGCAATGCGCACGAACATGGCGCTGTAGGAACTAAAAGGCAGGAAGGAGGCCACCCGCATTAAGATGCCGTCCGGGTTTTGGAGCTGGAACAGCACCACAAAGTAGACGATCATCACCATCAGCTGCAGGTTCCCGGAGGATTTGTTGATGTCCTCGGTTTTGGACACCAGAGCGCCCATCATGCCGTAGAGGAAGGCGTAGAAGAGAAAACCTCCCAGGCCGAACAGGGCGAAGGCAGCCAGCACCTCCCCGGGGACGTGGAGTACAAAATCCAGCATTCCCTGCCAGGCCTCCCGGTTGATGCCGTAGGAGAGCAGCAGGCCGCCTAGAATGAAGGCCGCCTGAAAGAGGCTGGCCAGGGCCCCGGCAATCACCTTGCCAAAGAGCAGGCTGGTGGGGCGGGTGCTGGTCACCAGCACCTCTATGGACCGGTTGCTCTTTTCCAGGGTCACAGAGGTGGCAATCATGGTGCCGTGGAGGATGATCAGCATGAAGACGATGATCACAAAACCATAGCAGTAGAAGAAGTTTTGGGTGGAATCCTTGCCCAGCACCGTCTCCTGGCAGGTGATCTCCGGCGCCATCTGCTGGGATACCTCCTGGAAATCCAGGTTGTTTTCCGCACAGTAGGCGGCAAAGGAGGCGGACTGGAGCAGGGCAGTGAAGGCGGCGCTGTCGCTGTCAGACAGAGATTTGTTGAACACCAGGTAACGGTATTCATGGGCGGAGAGTACGGCAAAGCCGGCCTCCGCCTCTTCTGTTTCCACCAGCTGCGCAAGGGTCTCCTCCGAATCCACCCGCTGGAACTGGGCATTCGGAAAGAAAGCGGCCAGCAGACCGTCGGAAACCAGTTGGTTCTCATCCCACAGGGCCATCTGCCGGACCTCCGCCGGGCTGCTCTCCTCCCCGAACAGGTTCACAAATCGGGGCAGAAACATGGCGCCGATGGCCAGAATGCCAATGAGAAGGGTCCAGATCATAAAGGATTTGTTCTTAAAATAGTTTCCCAGTTCAAAGCCCAGGACCGTGGAAAAGTTTTTCATGCGGCGCCTCCTTCTGCATCCGAGGGGTTCTTCTCCTGGTCTTTCCCGACGCAGGAGACAAAAATGTCGTTGAGGGACGGTTCATAAGTTCCAAAATGGTCTATGGACAGGTTCTCTGCCAAAAGCCGCTCCAGCAGTTGGGAGCGGTCATGGCCCTCCAACAGTTCCAGAATCAGATCATCCCGGGTCCGGCCTACCGTCTCCGCCAGTCCTGGCAGTTTTTCCTGGCAGAAAGCGCTTAACTCCTCCAGGGAAAGGCCTTCCGCCGAGAGAATCAGCCGGTTCTTTCCGTACTGCTTCTTGATCTCCCGCAGATCTCCCTTCAGAACGATCTCACCAAAGTTGATGATGGCAATGTCTTCGCAGAATTCCTCCACGTAGCCCATCTGGTGGCTGGAGAAGATCACCAGACGGTTGGCGGCGATCCGCTCCCGGATCACGTCCTTTAGGATCTGGGAATTCACCGGGTCCAGGCCGCTGAAGGGTTCGTCTAAGATCAGGATCTCCGGATCGCTGACCAGGGTGGAGGCCAGCTGAACCTTCTGCTGGTTGCCCTTGGAGAGGGTCTCCAACTTGCGGCCCGCATACTCCTCCACCCCCAGCCGGGCCAGCCAGCGGCGGCTGTTTTCCTGGGCCTGTTTTCGGGAAAGCCCCCGGAGCCGTCCCAGGTAGATCATCTGTTCCAGCACCTTCTTCTTGGGGTAGAGGCCCCGCTCCTCCGGCAGGTAGCCAATAGAGTGGGCCGCCGGAGTGAAGGGCTGGCCGTCCAGCAGGACCTGCCCGGTATTAGGCCGGAAGATATCCATGAGAATCCGGATGGTGGTGGTTTTGCCTGCGCCGTTGCGGCCCAAAAGGCCCAAAGCCCGGCCGCTTTCCACGGAGAAAGAGATGCCGTGGAGGATCTCCTTCTCCCCAAAACGCTTGGTCAGATTTTGCACTTCCAACTTCATTGTCAAAGTCTCCTTTCTTTCAGGTCTCTGAGATCTGCTGCTCCCGCCGAAAAGCCAGGGCCCGCTTCCGGAATTTGTGCCGCAGCCGTAGCAGAAAGGCACAGCAGAGCAGCGGCAGTGCGGCCAGAAACACATGTGCGTCCCAGAAGGTGGGACACTCTTCCAGGTGGAAGCCCAGGATGCCCCGGAGCATCAGCAGAAAGGCCAGAAACTCCAGCAGGGTCCCTATGCCAAACCAACGGCTGATCCGCAGTTGGTGGCGCATCCGGGAGTCCAGGTCGCTGTACAACTGAAAGGGTCCCTGCTCCGCCGGCTTTCGCAGGATGGCCCAGTAGAACCAGCCTCCCAGCTTCTCAATGCCCATCTCCTCCAGGAAAGAGAAGTATTCCCGGCTCTTGGGATGCCAGATGGGGTGGGCCAGGTAATCAAGCCGATAGGTCCAGGCTCCGGGCGTACAGGGCTCAAAGCGGTAGAAGATCCAACAGTACCAGACCAGGGCCATTCCCTGGGCTGCCTTCTGGTTCAGCCAGGCCTCCTCCTTTTCATAGTCGTAAAAAGGGCGGACGATCAGTTTTTCCATGACGCTTCTCCTCCTGTCTCCGTGTGGGTGACGGCGCGTCCGTTTTCCAGCAGTTCCTCCAGCCGCAGCAACTCCCGCTCCACCGCTTCCCGGCCGGCTTTTGTGATTCGGTACAGCTTTTTCCGGCCGTTTTCTCCCTCCAGCGGGCGGATCCACTTTCGCTCCTGGAGGGTGTTTAGGGCTCCGTACAAGGTCCCCGGCCCCAGCTTCACCCGGCCATGGCTCATTTCTTCCGTCCTCAGCATGATCCCATAGCCGTGGCAGGGCTGGTATAGGGAGAGCAGAATGTAAAAGACAGCCTCCGTCAGGGCTCCGGTCTCATTGTGATCCGTCATGCTCTCCTCCTTTTCTATCGTGATCCGATGTATCGTCTGACGATATATCAGGTGACGATATAAATATAGCAGGGCAGAGGACTGCTGTCAAGGGGGGGCGTCGATTCCTGCGGAAGAAATTGCTTGCATAATTTCTTCTGTTCCGTATAATAGAGAATACCAGGGGAAAATCCGTGGGATCACGGAGAGGCTTTACGGAGGAAGTACATGATCAACTTTGAAGAGGAACTGAGCAAATTCAAGCCGAGCAAAGAGGTGGAGCAGGCGGAGAACGTGATCGTCAATATGAATCTGCGGGATATGACGGACATTATGCTGGCAATCCTGCGGGAAAAGGAGCAGCAGTAAATGATTTGTTACAAATGCGGAAGCGTGCTGGGCTCCGGCCGCCTCTGTCTGCGCTGCGGCGCGGATGTGGCGGTCTACAAAAAAATCGTGCGGCTCTCCAACGGCTGCTACAATGCCGGTCTGGAGAAGGCAAAGCTGCGGGACCTCACCGGCGCTGCGGAGGCCCTGAACCGAAGTCTTCAGTTTGACAAAAAGAATATACAGGCCCGGAATCTGTTGGGGTTGGTCTACTATGAGATGGGGGAGATTGTGGAGGCCTTAAGTCAGTGGGTCGTCAGCAAGAACCTGCAGCCGGACAACAACCTGGCAGATGCGTATTTGCAGAAAGTCCAGGGGGCGAAAGCGGATCTGGAGCGAATGAACCAGGCGGTGAAGAAGTTCAACCAGGCGCTGGATTACGCCCGCCATGACAGCGAGGACTTGGCGGTGATCCAGCTGCGGGGCGTCATTGGCCAGCATCCCCGGTTTCTCAAGGCGTACCAGCTGCTGTCCCTTCTCTATATCCACCAGGGAGAGTATTCCAAAGCCAGCCGTCTGTTAAAGCGGGCCTTGCAGATTGACAAGGGAAATACCTGCTGCCAGAAGTACCAGCAGGAGATCCGAGGCAAGATCAGCAAGCCCCAAAAGCAGGTTTCCTATCTGGAGCAGCAGATGGCCCAGCAGGCGGCGGAGGATGTGATTGTTCCCACCTACCGGGAGCGCCCCCGGGTGCTGCAGTTTTTGCTGGGGCTGATCACCGGTGTGGTGATCTGCGGCTGCGCCTATTTTTTCCTTATTGCCCCCACCCAGGCCCGGGAGATCAGCAACCGTTGGAACCAGACGGCTATCTCCTACAACGAGCAGATCGAACAGCGAGATGCGGAGATCAGCAGCCTGAACAGCACCGTGTCGGAACTCCAGGAGGAGATGGAGAACATGCAGAGCCAGATGGATCAGTACACCGGAGAAAACGGCACCATCACCAACTATGACCGGCTCCTGGAGGCGGTGAATTACTATCAGAATTCGGACTGGACCAACCTAGCCACCACCTTTGCGGCCATCCAGCGGGATCAGGTGACCTCCACGGCCTTCGGTACTGTCTATGATTTCCTGAAGAATTTCATGGACAGCGGCGGCATTGTGGAGCGGATCTTTGAAAGCGGCATGGAACAGTACAGCGCTTTCCAATACAACGAGGCGCGGGCCATCTTTGAGGCCTGTCTGGAACTGGATCCCCAGTACGACGCGGCCATCTTCTACATTGGGATGTGTTATGAGAATACCGGGGATGACGCCACGGCGGCCCAGTATTTCCAGCGGATTGTGGACGAGTTCCCGGAAAGCCAGTATTATCAGCGGGCCAACGCCCGGGTGGCGTAGCGGGACAGCCAAAGAGAAAAAAAGAAGACAGAAGAAGCAGGAGAACATACAGCGGAGAAAGCAGGCGTATGTTCTCCTGTTTTTTGTTTTGAGAGGAGGAATTTGGTATGGAATATGATCTGGCGGGCAGAAATCTGGTAATCTATCTGCCGGGGAGGCGATGTGGTTCTTTACGGGGCCAAAGGAAGGGTGCGGCAGCTGATCCACATGGCGGGAATGGAAAAACTGATCCGGGTCTGCGGGACGGAAGCGGACGCTCTGAAACAGTAGAAAGGAGTGGGAGGAACAGCGGTGGTCCACGATTACCGGATCAAGCGGGGGAGATCCGCCTGGAGGCGGAGATCCAGGGGCTGACCGGCCCTGACAAACAGGGCTGGCCGGGCTATAGCCCCGGCGGAAACAGAGCAAAAAAGGCGAAAAGGCAAATACACAGAAAATACATAGAAAATTAACGCAATATAGAAGATTACACGTTGATTTTTAGAAAAGGATTCTGTATAATAAGGACAGAAGTGGGCTGGTAACCCATGCTGTTTCCGCCGGGACAGGCGGTAGAATTCCGTGTCAGGCTGAAAACACGGGCTGTTCTTTCCGGAGCGGAAGCGAAAGAGAGGAGGTAACAGATACATGCTGACAGCAAAAGAAAATTTGAGGGAAGTCGTTCGGGGTGGAAAGCCGGATCGCTTTGTCAATCAGTACGAAGGGATTCAGCTGTTGTTTCACCCCTTTGCTATGCACAATCCTTCGCCGGCCATGGGACAGGAAAATGTGGTGAACGCCTGGGGGGTCACCAATTCCTTCCCCGCCAACACGCCGGGTTCCTTCCCGGTCCATACCCCGGATAAGATCGTGGTCAAAGATATTGAACACTGGCGGGACTATGTGCATGCGCCGTCTTTGAAGTTCTCCCAGGAAGAGTGGGATCAGTTCAAAGCCATGTACGACGCGGTGGACGGTTCCAAGTCCTACAAAGCGACCTTTGTGGCCCCCGGCCTGTTTGAGCAGACCCATCACCTGTGCTCCATCAGCGAAGCGCTGATCAACTATCTGGAGAGTCCGGATGAGATGCACGATCTGATCAAGTATCTGACCGAGTGGGAGTTGGAGCTGGCCGAGGGCATTTGCTCTTATCTGCATCCGGACGCCATCTTCCATCATGACGATTGGGGCAGCGAGCGCAGCACCTTCCTGAACCCGGAGATGTTTGCAGAGTTCTTTGTGGAGCCTTACAAGCAGATCTACGGCTATTATCATGATCACGGAGTGGAACTGGTCTTCCACCACAATGACAGCTACAGCGCCACTCTGGTTCCCTACATGATTGAAATGGGGATTGACGTATGGCAGGGCTGCATGGTCTCCAACAATGTGCCGGAACTGGTGAAAAAGTATGGCGAACAGATCAGTTTCATGGGCGGCATAGACAATAAGCAGGTGGATTTTGAGGGCTGGACCAGAGAGGACTGCCGCAAGGCGGCTGTGGATGTCATGGAAGCCTGCGGGAACAAGTTCTTCATCCCCTGCATCACCCAGGGGGGACCGGGTTCCGTGTTCCCGGGTACATACCGGGTCCTGTGCGAGGAGATTGATCAGTATAACGCAGACAAGTTTGGCATGAAGAAGGAGGAACTGGCGGAGAACCGGCTGCCGTTCCAGATCATGTTCGGCAAAGAAGATTAATTTTTCATACTAAAAAGCCATACTATCCGCGAAAGGATGGTGTGGCTTTTTTGGCGGAAACCCTGGACGTTTTTCCCGTCCCCTGCCGCCGTCTGAAGCTTTCCGAGGGAATGGGATGGCTGGTATTCAGCTTGGCGCAGGGAAAAACCATTGCTTTCCATGTACAGCGCTAGAGGCAGTCGGCGCCCGGGAAAAGGTATGTTCCCAGGATGTGCGTTTGGTGTAGGCACGCTGCATTTGTTGGGAAATGTAGAGAAGGCCAACGTTGTGGTGGACATGGCTTGCCGGTATTCCATTGTCTTGGTTGTATTCCTGTTCGTTCATAGCGGCCTCCTTTGGGGATAGTATAACCGCCTTTTTGCTTTTACGCGGTGGGGAAAATGATTTTTTTTGAGCAGCAGAGCGGAGGGAAGATAGTTGACAAGGAAACAGGGAAGGGATATATTGGAGAAGTAAGACTGTACGAATGTCTGTACAGAAGTTCAAATCCGGAGCACCCTGCGGGTGTAACGGGCCGGCGTGAAGAACACGCCGGAAATCAGGAAAGGGAGAGGTGCATATGGAATCACAATTTCATCAGGACAACCGTGGCAAGCTGTATGCGTCCCTGGGAGACGGTACGCTGGCATTGATCTTTTCCGGCACAGAGGTTCGGAAAACCCAGGATGAAAACTATCCTTTTTATGCAGACCGCAATTTTGTCTATCTCACAGGCATTGAGCGGGAGAACTTTATTTTGGCGGCGGAAAAGGAGGCGGGGGAGGTCCGGGAGACCATGTTTATTTTGCCGCCGGACGCCCATGCGGAGCGCTGGACCGGGCGCCGGATGAAGGCGGAGGAGGTCTACCGCCGTTCCGGCATTGAGAACTGCCGCTATGTGTCGGAGTTCCCTGCTTACTTGCACACGCTGATGAAAACCGGGCGTTTTCACACTATCGCCATGGATTTTTATAAATATGACCAGCAGGACCGGGATACCGAGGCATTCCTCCTGGCCCGGAGGCTCCGGAAGGACTATCCGGCCATGAAGATTGCCGATGTTTCCCGCCGGATGAAACAGCTGCGGGCCATCAAGGCCCCCTGTGAGATTGCGGCCATGCGGGAGGCAGCCAAGATCACTGGCGCCGGTATCACCGCCATGATGCGGGCTTCCCGGCCGGGGCTCTGCGAGTATCAGTTGAAAGCGGAGTTTGACTATGCGCTGGCCCAGCACGGCTGCCTGGTTCCGGCCTTCCCCAGCATTGTCTCCGCCGGTCAGAATAATTTCTGCATCCATTACTACGACTATATGGGAAAAGTGCGGGACGGGGATATGGTGCTGGCGGATGTGGGCGCCAAGTATGACAATGTATTCAACGATGTGTCCCGGGGCTGGCCGGCCAACGGGAAATTCAGCGAAAAACAGCGGCAGCTCTATGAGTGCGCCTTCCGGACTTCCCAGCACATGTTCTCCATCATCCGGCCGGGAATGCCCATGCCGGACGTGGACCGGCTGGCCCGGGAGTATAATTACGGCCAGTTGAAGGAGTTGGGGCTCTGCCACTCCTACGAGGAGGTGGGTAAATATATCTGGCACGGCGGCGCCCACCATGTGGGCTATGACGTGCACGACCTGGTAGAGGCGGAGACGGTGCAGCCGGGCATGATATTCTGCGTGGATATCGGCATCTACTGTGAAGAGTGGGGCATTGGCTTCCGGCTGGAGGACAACTGCCTGGTGACGGAGGACGGCTGCGAGAATCTGACAGCGGCCATTCCCCGAACTATAGAGGACATTGAGGCTACGATCAGGGGGTAAGACAATGGACATGGAACGGCTGTACGGCAAAATGAGAGAGAACGGTTGGCAGAGTTTTTTAGTGAGTCTTCCGGCCAACGTCAGATATGTCAGCGGATACACAGGAACCGACTCTTTCCTGCTGCTGACGGAGGGGAAAAAGTATTTTATTACGGATCCCCGCTATACGGAACAGGCGGCCCAGGAATGCCCGGATTACACCATTTTTGAGTGGCGGGTCCACGGCACCCTGGGCAAAGCGCTGGCGGTGCTGGCAAAGCAGGAACAGCTGAAAAACATGGCCTTTGAGGCCACCCATATCACAGCGGCCCAGTACCGGACTTTCCAAAATGAGATGACAGTGGAACTGGCGCCCACGGAAGGGGTGATCGAGGAGTTTCGGTCGGTGAAGACCCCGGAGGAGATCGCCTGCCTGCGGGTGGCCTGCGACATTGCCAGCCGGGCCTTTGAGCGGATTGTGCCGGATATCCGGGTGGGCATGACGGAAAAAGAACTGGCGGCCCGCCTGAGCCTGTACATGGTCATGGAGGGGGCGGATACCCAGCCTTACGGCAACATCCTGATTTCCGGCGCCCGGACCTCCCTGCTCCACGGGATCCCCTCTGCCAAAGCCATTGAGTACGGGGAGTTTGTGCTGATGGATTACGGCTGCCAGTACCACGGCTACCTGTCCGACATGACCCGCACCGTTGTGGTGGGCAAGGCGACGCCCCGGCAGCGGGAGGTATACCGGCTGGAGCAGCAGATGGTACAAGCCATGGAGGACTTTCTGAAGGATGGGGTTTCCGCCTCGGAGGCCTATTCCAAAGGGGCCCAGGTGATCGAGGGAACCGAGTATTTCCCCTACCACTATACCGGCGTGGGCCACGGCGTGGGCGTGTTTGTACACGAAGTGCCGTTTATGGGGCCCAAGTCCCAGGACGTAATCCGGGAGAACAACGTGGTCACCGTGGAGCCGGGCATCTACATCCCCGGATGGGGCGGCTGCCGGATTGAGGATCAGGTGCTGATCACAAAGGATGGAATTGAGAACCTGACCTCCGCCACCAAAGAATTGATCGAGTTATAAAAGTCTGAAAAATAGGACAAGGCGCCCCAAAATAAGGCACATAGTCCCAATATCTGGCGGTCAAGATTCTCAACTGCAGCAAAGGAAAAACGTGTGAGAGTTCTCAGAAAATCTTGGAAGAGAGAAGAAGCAAGAACAAGGTCCTGTGGGAAAATGAGGGCGTAGGCATCTTCCTGGCTGGGGTTACGGAGCCGCCCAAGGGAGAAGTTTCCTACACCATCTCCAATTTCTACAGCCGTTATCCCTACTATGCAGTTTGAATACTATGCCTATGGAAAGCTGCCCCGGAGACCCAAAAGCGCCTGAACGACTGGGACCTGGGCGTGTACATGGATATGAACCGGGAGATCATCGAGGCCAAGAAGCGGGGCGAGGAGAGGCCGCTGCACAACAGCGACTTTATCACCTTGGAGGAGGCCATCTGCAACTGCGACAGCTACGCCTGCCACCCCATCTGCGCGCCCAACTGCCCGCAGAAAGCCATTGAGTTGGTGCGCAAGGACGGAAAATAAAGGAACTGTAAGAAACTGCTGGCTTGGAGCGCCGCCGCATTACGGTTTCCCCAAAAGTAGATTTGGGACTTGACAAACGCCCGGCGGTATCCGATGATAGAAAGAAAGCGGGACATCAGCGTGCATCCGTTTTTGCGGAGTCAGCCGCGAGTCGCGGTTGGGACACAACAATATCCATTCACGGCGAGCCGTGAAAGCTGCTCCGCTGTATAGGCCGTAGGCCTGGCCCACTGTGTGGGCTACCATACAGCTGCGCACCTTTCCCATTCCCATGGTTTTGTCCCGCAGGAGGCCGCGAAGGGGAGGAGGTTGGAAGATGATCGTATACAGAGAACTTTCCTCCCTGGCAGCGGATCTGGGGTGTTCCGGGAAAGCCTTGTACAGTCTCAGCAATCATATAGAGCGCCATTACCGGACGGCGGAGATCCCCAAGGGGAACGGGGAACTTCGCCAGCTTTTGATTCCGGACCCCTTTCTCATGGAGGTCCAGCGTAGCATCCTCCGGACCCTTCTGGCCTGGGAGGAGATTTCTCCCTACGCCACGGCCTACCGGCCCGGCGGGAGTCCCCGGGTCAACGCCAGGCCCCATGTGGGACGGCCTCAGGTGCTGAAGCTGGATATCCGGAAATTTTTTGACCATCTGTACTATCCTCTGGTAAAAGAAAAAGCCTTTCCAGCGGAGCGGTATTCCGAGGCCAACCGGGTGCTGCTCTCTTTGCTGTGCGTTTACCGGAATGCTCTGCCCCAGGGAGCGCCCACCTCTCCGGCCCTCTCCAACATCATCCTGAAGGACTTTGACAACCGGATGGGCGCCTGGTGCCGGGAGCGGAGGCTGGTCTACACCCGGTATTGCGATGATATGACCTTTTCCGGAGACTGGGATCTCCGGGCGATCCGCGCTCAGGTTCAAGCGGAACTGAAGCCTTTGGGCCTGTTTCTCAACGGCCGGAAGACGGCAGTGCTGGGGCCGGGAAACCGGATGGCCGTTACCGGGCTGGTGGTCAATGAGAAGCTGTCCGTTCCCGTCTCCTATCGGAGAAAGCTCCGGCAGGAACTGTATTATTGCCGGAAATACGGGATTTCAGGGCATTTGGAGCGGACGGGCATAGAACTTGACGGACCGGGGTATCTGCGGCGGCTCCTGGGCCAGGTCAGGTATGTGCTCTCTGTGGACCCGGAGAACCGGGAAATGCGGGGGTATGAGGCCTGGTTGCGGGAACAGCTTTCTTAAGTTCCAGGTTCCGGCGGAAGAATCTTGATAAGGAGAGAACATTACATGGCACTCTACGCGCTGGGGGACCTGCATCTGAGTTTTCAGGTCCACAAGTCCATGGACCGGTTTGGAAGGGTCTGGAAGCATCATGAGAGAAAGATTGAGAAATATGTTCGCCAGACGGTGAAGGAAGAAGACACCCTGGTGCTCACCGGGGACCATTCCTGGGGAAAGAATCTGGAGGAATGCCGGGAGGATCTGGCGTTTATTGAGAGGCTGCCGGGGCGGAAGATTCTGCTCCGGGGAAATCACGACATGTTCTGGGATGCCAAGAAGACGGACCGGCTCAACGCAGCGTTTGAGGGCCGGCTGTTTTTTCTCCAGAACAACTTTGCCGCATACCAGGACATTGCCCTGGTGGGGACAAAAGGGTTCACCTTTGAAGGTCCTTTTTACCTGGACCGGTGGGGCAACATCACCGGCTGGGAGGAGGCGCAGGAGGAGAGGGCGCAAAAACTGGTGGACCGGGAGATGGAGCGGCTTCGGGAATCCTTCCGGCAGGCGTCTGTAGCCGGATACCGGAAGTTTGTGATGTTTCTCCACTACCCGCCCACCAGCATTCTGGAGGAGACTTCGCCCTTTACCCAGATTGCGGAGGAGTATGGAGTCCTGGCGGTGGTCTATTCCCACTGTCATGGGGAAAGCCGGTTCGGAGACAGCATCCGGGGGACCTTCCACGGCGTCCGGTATCTGTTGGTGTCCGGCGATTACTTGGAATTTCATCCGGTGCTGGTGCTGCCGTGACAAGCGGCAGTGCGGGCGTCTATTCTTTTACTTGGGCCAACCCTGTGATCCTGCCTTTGCACAGGCGGTTGAACAGGGCGATGACCCGCCCAATGCCAATGACCGCGCAGAGGGTCCCCACTCCGACGCCAGTCAAGTGGCCGGTCCAGAGAAGGCCCAGGAGAATGGCCACGGCAATGTTCAGGGCGTCAAAGCAGTTCTTGGCAAGGCCGACGCTTTTTCCCGTAAAATCCGCCAGGGTTTGTACGATTCCATCCCCGGGGTTGGGGACCAGCCGCATGTTTAAAGACATGGCGGCGCCCACGCCGGTCAGCACAATGGCGGCCAGCAGCATCAGAAAACGATGGGGAAGAGGATAGCCGGAGACATTCGGAATCCACAGGCCAAACAGGTTCAAAAACCGGGTGAACACCAGACTGAGGGGAAGCTGCAGAAGGTCTGTCAACAGCAGCCGCCTTAAGGAATAAGGCGGCGTTTTTCCCTGACGGCGCAGGCGGCGGTCCCGGAGGATGTGCAGGATCATCTGGACAATCACAAAGCTGCCATACTGCAAAAAAGTGATGTCTCCAAAATTTAAATCCCAGACCGTGGCAATACAGTAGGAGACGGAGATGATGGGGGATACCCCCAGTCCGGTTTGGGTGTTGCAGGTGAGCCCCAGGGCCAGGAGCAGCAGTCCGACCGCGTAAAATCCGGCCCGGTAGGCGGTTTCTTTTTTCATGGGAGCACTTCTTTCTGACGGTTCGGTGGATGGGTTTCCCCTTTATCATACCATAGATTCGGGAAAAGAGGAAAAGAATTTCGGCTTTTCTTGTTCTGTTTTAGTGCCTGTTTTAGTGCCTGTTTTAGTGCCAATTGATAGATCTAAAGATAATTCGCAACAGGAAAATGATGT